>JBJTZN010000015.1:0-38330 GCA_046087245.1 Rubrivivax sp. | reverse complement strand
GCGGCGCGTCGAGATCGTGCCTGGCATCGCGATGAAGACAGCCACCACCGTGGACGTGATGCGCGGCGAGGAAACCCAGCTCCTGGGCGCGGCCCTGCTGGGGCATCAAGACGGCTGGTTCCTGCTGCCCGGCACCCACAGCAAGTGGGTGCGTCTGGCGCAAGGCCGGGTGTCGGACTTCTCCACCTTCATGACCGGCGAACTCTTCGACCTGCTGAGCCGGCATGGCACGCTGGCCGCGGCGGCGGGCCCCGACAGCGCCAGCACGCAAGCGCACCACCCCGAGGCCTTCGCCCAGGGCCTGCATGCCGGCGCCGACGTCGCCCTGTCCCACGCCCTCTTCGGCTGCCGGGCGCGCGTGGTCACTGGCGAGCTGCCGCCCGACCAGGCGCGGGCCTACCTCAGCGGCCTGCTCATCGGCGCGGAGTGGCATGAACTGCGCCGGCGTGGCACCGGGCGCCTGCCACCGGCCGTGACGGTGATCGGCGCGCCCTCACTCGCGGCCCGCCATGCCGAGGCCGCCCAGGCCTTCGGCGTGGTGCTGCACCATCTGGACCCGGGCGAGGTCTACAAGACCGCACTGGCGCACCTGTTGATGACCGCGTGAGCCCGAGCTGAAGACGCTTGCACAAACGCCCGGCGCACGCCGCTCAACCCCACATGCCGAAGGCAGCTTCCATGGACACCCCGTTGGCTTCATCCCCCCGAGGCAGGACCCAGCGCCCTGCCGCACTTCCCCCCCTGGACCCGCCGTTGGTGGCCATCCTGCGCGGCGTGCCGCCCGCAGACGCCGCCGCGGTGGGCGCGGCCCTGTTTGACGCCGGATGGCGCGCCGTGGAAGTGCCGTTGAACCGGCCCGGCGCGCTGCAGGCCATCGCCACGCTGGCGGCCATGGCACCCGCAGGCGCCCTCATCGGCGCCGGCACCGTGATGAGCCCGCAGGACGTGCAGGCCGTGGCCCAAGCCGGCGGGCGCCTGATCGTCTGCCCCCACTGCGACGGCGCTGTCATTGACGAGGCCGTGGCGCTGGGCCTGTGGTGCGTGCCCGGCGTGGGCACGGCCACCGAAGCCTTCACCGCCCTGCGCCACGGCGCGCACGGCCTGAAGCTCTTTCCTGCCGAGGTCTGGGGCCCGCGCGGCCTGAAGGCTCTCAAGGCCGTGCTGCCCGAAGGCACGCCTTTGTGGCCGGTGGGCGGCGTGGCCGCCGACAACCTGGCCCAGTGGACCGCGGCCGGCGCCAGCGGCTTCGGCATTGGCGGAGAGCTGTACCGCAGCGGGGACAGTGCCATCGAAGTGGGCCATCGGGCCCGGTCACTGGTCCTGGCCTGGCGCGGCGTGGTCTGAGAGGGCGCGCTGCGCAGCAGCCTTTACCATCAGCCGCTCAACCTTCCATCCTGAGCTGATTCCATCATGCGCGCTCCAACCCCGTCCGGGCTCACCGCCCGTCTTCATGCATTGCGCTTCACATGCGGCGTTGGCGCAGCCAGTCTGATGCTGGCCGCGTGCGGGGGCGCAGACCCGCAGGCCGACGGGCGTCGCGGGCCGCTGTCCGCGGCGGCGGTCACCCAGAGCAGCCAGACCGCCACGGACCTGTACCGCTTCTTCGTCATCGCCTTTGGTGCCGCGCCCGGCGTGACCTACATGGGACAGCTGCAGGCCGCGGCCAACAACAACATGAGCGTGAAGGACATCGTCAACGTCTTCACGACCAAGCCACAGTTCACCAGCGTCTACCCCGACACGATGTCGAACCAGGAGTTCGCCGAGAAGCTGGTGAGCAAGGTGGTGGGCGACAGCGCGTCCCCACAGTCGCGGCAGGAGGCCGTGGGCGAGATCGTGTCGGCGCTGGCACTGCCCAACTGGACCCGCGGCGACGTGATCTACGCCATCTTCAGCAACCTGGCGAGCAAACCCCCTACCGATCCCTCGTGGGCCGGCACGTCGCGCAGGATGGCCAACCAGGTGGTCTTCGCCCGCCACTACACCGAGACCATGAAGGGCGACACGCTCAGTCTGTCCACCTTGCGCGCCGTCGTGGCCAACGTCACAGAGGCCACCGACATCACGGGCGACCTCACCGGCCTCATCCAGGGATCCATCGCCCTGACGCCTCGGGTGGCATCGGTGTTCTCGGTGGTGGCGGACGCGAGCCTGGCCTATGGCGTGGTGTCAAGTTTCACCGTCAGCGGCAGCGACCTGGACACCGCCGTGACGGTGACGGCACAAGGCTGCACCGGTGCCGCGGTGCTGCCGGGCGCCACGCTCAGCGAACTCAAGGTGAGTTGCCGGCCCAGCCGCGACGGCGCCATCGCACTGAGCCTGACCGCGGGAACAGGCCTGCCCCTGCAGACGGCAAGCTTCCAGGTGCCCAAGCCCCAGGTCAGGATGAACACCTCGCTCGGGCCCCTTCTGATCGAACTGGAACCGGGCAAGGCCCCCGTGACCGTGAACAACTTCCTGGCCTATGTGCAGGACGGCTTCTTCGTGAACACCGTCTTCCACCGCATCATCAGCACCTTCATGGCGCAAGGTGGAGGCTTCACCGTCACCACCAACTACGTCTACAAGCCCCCCACGCGGGCGCCCATCACGCTGGAGAAGACCACCGCCACGGGCCTGAGCAACACGGCCAAGACCATCGCCATGGCCCGCACCTCCGCACCGGACAGCGCCACCAGCCAGTTCTTCATCAACCTGGTGGACAACCCTTTCCTGAACGCGCAGGCCGCTTCAGATGGCAACGGCTACGCCGTGTTCGGCAGTGTGGTCACCACGCCCGAGGTCAACAGCGACGCCACCCTGGCCGCGCTCAAGGTGGTGCCGGTCATCAACAACGGCGGCGGGGAGGTGAGCCTGCCCACCAACCCGCCCGTCATCACGGCCATCAGCCGGGTGCGCTGAAGCCCGGCGTCCGCAGCGCGACGGCCGGCGGCCGACGCCACAAACACCACTCCAGCTCCGCCGGAGCGCTGCGGCCAGGGGATACGGCGAAGCCAGGTCATGGGGGACTCGGTGCAGTGGCCCATGATTGGGCGGATCCAGCAGGACTTGCACTCGGGTCTTGGTAGGCCGTGTTGGACTTGAACCAACGACCAAAGGATTATGAGTCCTCTGCTCTGACCAACTGAGCTAACGGCCCCCTTGCGAACCCTGGGATTCTAGGAGGGCGCTGTGGGGAATCAGGAGCGCACTCGGAAGCGCTTGCGCGGGCGCAGCGCCTCAGGCTTCAACGCACCGACAGGGCGTGCCCCACCAGGCGCGAGGTGATGTCCACGATCTGGATCATGCGGTCGTAGGCCATGCGGGTGGGGCCGATGACGCCCAGGGTGCCCACCACCTGGCCGTCGATCTCGTACGGGGCGGTCACCACCGACAGTTCCTCGAAGGGGACCACGCGGCTTTCGCCGCCGATGTAGATGCGCACGCCCTCGGCGCGGCTGGAGACGTCCAGCAGGCGCATCAGCTCGGTCTTCTGCTCGAACACCTCGAACAGCTTGCGCAGCGAGTTCATGTCGTTGCCGAAATCCTGCACGCCCAGCAGGTTGCGCTCACCGCTGACCACCACCTGGTCCACCGCCTCTTCCATCACCTGGGTGCCGGCCTGCACCGCCGCCTGCATCAGCACGCCGATCTCGCCGCGCAGCGCCTCGATCTCGGTCTTCAACCGCTCGCGCACGGCTTCGATGGTCAGGCCGGCGTAGTGGGCGTTCAGGTGGTTGGCGGCCTCCACCAGTTCGGCCTGGGTGTGGTCGCGGGCGGTGAAGATGACGCGGTTCTGCACGTCGCCGTCGGGCGCCACCAGGATCACCAGCACGCGGCGCTCGCCCAGGCGCAGGAACTCGATGTGGTGGAACACGCTGGCCTTGCGCGGCGCGGTGACCACGCCCACGAAGCTCGACAGGCTGGACAGCAGCTGCGCCGCCTGCGCGATGACGCGTTGCGGCTGGTCCGGGTGCAACTGCCCGCGGGCGGCGGCCAGGTCGGGGGAGGCCTGGTCCAGGTCCACCGGCCGGGCCGTGAGCATGGTGTCGACGAAGAGCCGGTAGCCGCGCGCCGTGGGGATACGGCCCGCGCTGGTGTGGGGGCTGGCGATGAGGCCCAGTTCCTCCAGGTCGCTCATCACGTTGCGGATGGTGGCGGGCGACAGGTCCAGCCCCGAGGCGCGGGACAGGGTGCGTGAGCCCACGGGCTGGCCCTCGGCGATGTAGCGCTCGACAAGGGCTTTGAGCAGCGTCTTGGCGCGTTGGTCCAGCATGCCACCGATTGTAGTGAGCGCACCGGTCTCTTGCACCGCCGCGGCCCTTGGATGCGTACCGGGATGTGCCCCTGCAGGCACCCCCGCAGGCAACCCGTTTCGGGGGGTGTTTTCCAGGGGCCCTATGGTGTAATCATTTGCATCATGTCCATGCGCTTTCGCCACGCGGCCATCGTCGGCAAGTACCAGGCCCGAGGCATCCGGCCGGTGCTGGAGGAGGTGGCGCAATTCCTGATCGCGCAAGGGCTGGAGGTCAGTTTCGACCGCGACACCGCGGTGGCCACGGGCGTGGTCCACCATGAGGCGCTGAGCACCGCCGAGATCGGCACGCGCTGTGATCTGGCGGTGGTGGTGGGCGGCGACGGCACCATGCTGGGCATCGCCCGCGAGCTGGCCCGGCACAACCTGCCGCTGGTGGGCATCAACCAGGGGCGCCTGGGCTTCATCACCGATGTGCCGATCGACCGCTTCAAGGAATCCCTGGCGCCCATGCTCGCCGGCGACCATGAAGAGGAGCACCGCACCATGCTGGACGGCAGCGTCTGGCGCGACGGCGAACGCATCTTCGAAGGCCTGTCGATGAACGACGTGGTGGTCACCCGCGGCGCCACGGCCGGCATGGTGGAGTTGCGGGTGGACATCGGCAACGATTTCGTGGCTAACCTGCGCGCTGACGGCTTGATCATCGCCTCGCCCACGGGCTCCACGGCCTACGCCCTGTCGGCCGGCGGGCCCATCCTGCACCCGGGCATTGCCGGCTGGGTGCTGGTGCCCATCGCCTCGCACACGCTGTCGAACCGGCCCATCGTGCTGCCTGACCACGGCGAGGTGCGCATCGAGATCGTGGCCGGGCGGGACGCCTCGGCCAACTTCGACATGCACAGCCTGACCAGCCTGCTGCACGGCGACCAGGTGCGTGTGCGCCGATCCCAACACAAGGTGCGCTTCCTGCATCCGCGCGGCTGGAGCTACTACGCCACGCTGCGGCGCAAGCTCAGGTGGTACGAAGGCGTGGTGTAGCCATGCTCAAGCGCATCGCCCTGCAGGACTTCGTCATCGTCCACGCGCTCGACCTGGACATCGGCGCGGGGTTCTCGGTGCTCACGGGCGAGACCGGCGCCGGCAAGTCCATCCTCATCGACGCCCTGCAACTGGCCCTGGGCGGGCGCGGCGACGCGGGGCTGGTGCGCGAGGGTGCGGCGCGCGCCGAGATCGCCGCGGAGTTCGACCTGCCCGCCACCCTGGCCGGCTGGATGCAGGATGCGGGCTTCGACACCGCCGGCGGCAGCCTGCTGCTGCGGCGCACCATCGACGCCCAGGGCAAGAGCCGCGCCTGGATCAACGGCGGCAGCGCCACCGTGGGCCAGTTGCGCGAGGCCGGCGAACACCTGGTGGAGATCCACGGCCAGCACGCCTGGCAGAGCCTGACGCGGCCGGTGGCCGTGCGTGCGCTGCTGGATGCGCAGGCCGGGCTGGATCTTGCGCCCCTGACTGCTGCCTGGGGCCACTGGCGCCAGGCTTTGCAGGCGCTGGAGCAGGCACGGCGCCAGCGCGACACGCTGGACCAGGAACGCGATCGGCTGCAGTGGCAGGTCAGCGAGCTGGACCGGCTGAACCCGGGCGAACACGAGTGGGCCGAACTGAACGCCGAGCACACCCGCCTGGCCCACGCCCAGGCCTTGCTGGAGGCCGCACGCAGCGCGCTGGAGTTGGTATCCGAGGCCGAACCCTGCGCTGACACACTGGCCGGGCGGGCTGCGGAGGCGCTGCAGGCGGTGTCCGCCTACGATGCCGAGGTGGGCCAGGTGGCCGAGGTGCTGCGCTTGGCGCAGGTGCAACTGCAGGACGCCTCACACAGCCTGAACGCCTACCTGTCCCGGCAGGAACCAGACCCGCAGCGCCTGGCGCAGCTTGATGATCGGCTGTCCACCTGGATGCAACTGGCGCGGCGCCACCGGCGCCAGCCTGCAGAGTTGCCGGGCCTGCTGCAGGCCTGGCGCGAGGAATTGCGGGCGCTGGACGCCTCGGCCGATCTGGACGCGCTGGAGCAGCAGGCGGCACAGGGCGAACAGGGCTGGCGCGCGCAGGCCTTGCAGGTGTCACGGGCCCGCAAGACGGCCGCGCCACGGCTGGCGGCGGCGGTGACGCAGGCCATGCAGCAGCTGGGCATGGAGGGCGGGCGTTTCGAGGTCGCCCTCACGGCGTTGCAGGAGCCGCAGTCCTTCGGCCTGGAACAGGTGGAGTTCCTGGTGGCGGGCCACGCCGGGGTGAGCCCGCGCCCGCTGGCCAAGGTGGCCTCGGGCGGAGAACTCTCGCGCCTGGCCCTGGCGATTGCGGCCACGGCCACGGCCACGGCCGCAGCAGCAGCCCCGGGCGCTGCAAGCGCCACAGATGCCACCAACGCCACTGCGGCCCCCACCGCGCGCCAGCGGCCCACGCAAGGGGCCGTGCCCACCCTGATCTTCGACGAGATCGACGCGGGCGTGGGCGGCGCAGTGGGCGACAGCGTGGGCCGCCTGATGAAGCAACTGGGCGCCAACACCCAGGTGCTGGCCGTCACGCACCTGGCGCAGGTGGCGGCCTGCGCCGATGGGCACTACCTCGTGTCCAAGTCCAGCTCGCAAGCCGGCACGGCGACCGACGTGCAGCCCATTGCCGGTGAGGCGCGCGTGAGCGAGATCGCCCGCATGCTGGGCGGCGAGCGGCTGGCCGGCACCAGCCGCGCCCATGCCCAGGCCCTGCTGGGCGCCGCGCGATGAAGGCGGCCGAGGTCGTACTCATCACCGGCATCTCCGGCTCGGGCAAGTCCGTGGCCCTGCATGCGCTGGAGGACGCGGGCTACTTCTGCGTGGACAACCTGCCGCCGGAACTGCTGCTGGACTTCGTTCGGCTGGAGCTGGACCGCTACGACCGGCGTCAGGTGGCCGTGGCGGTGGACGCGCGCACGGCCGGCTCGCTGCCCGCGCTGATCGGCCTGATCGACAAGCTGCAGCGCAAGGGCACGAAGATCCGCTCCATCTTCCTGGACGCCAGCACGCCAGCGCTGGTGCGGCGCTACTCCGAGACGCGGCGCCCGCACCCGCTGTCCATGACCGACCAGGCCCGCGACCAAGGCCATGCGCTGCTGGACGCCATCGAGCAGGAGCGCGGGCTGCTGGAGGCGCTGCGCGAGGTCTCCACCGTGCTGGACACCAGCCAGCTTCGCCCGGCGCAACTGCGCGCGTGGGTGCGCGATCTGGTGGGCGCCAGCGCTTCCAGCCTGACCCTGGTCTTCGAGTCCTTCGCCTTCAAGCACGGGGTACCGCTGGACGCGGACTTCGTGTTCGACCTGCGGGTGCTGCCCAACCCGTTCTACGTCAAGGAGTTGCGACCGCTCACGGGCCGCGACGCCGCGGTGGCCCGCTTCCTGGACGATCAACCCGAGGCGGGCGAGCTGCTCACGCAGATCGAGACCTTCCTGCGCCGCTGGATCCCGGGCTTCGAGTCCGACCAGCGCAGCTACCTCACCGTGGCGCTGGGCTGCACGGGTGGCCAGCACCGCTCGGTCTACGCCGTGGAGCTGCTGGCACAGCGCTTCAAGGACCGCAACACCACGCTGGTGCGCCACCGCGAGCTGGATACCGGCGAATGAACCTGCCCGACCCGCTGCCCCTGTTTCCGCTGCAGACCGTGCTGTTTCCCGGCGGTCTGCTGCCGCTGAAGGTGTTCGAGGCACGCTACCTGGACCTGATGGGCCACTGCATGCGCAGCGGCGAGCCCTTCGGCGTGGTGTGCATGAGCCGCGGTGCCGAAGCCGGCGACAACCCCGAGGGGGTGCGCATCGAGCGCGTGGGCGTGCTCGCGCGCATCGAGGATGTGGATGCCGAGCAGGCCGGCATCCTGAAGGTGCGCTGCATCGGCGGCTCCAGGTTCCGCCTGCGCGAAGCCCCGGCGCAGCAGGCCCAGGGTCTGTGGGTGGCGCCAGCCGAGCTCATCGACGCCGACGCACCGCGACTGCCGGATCCGGCCCTGCAGCCCACCGTGCAGGCGCTGCAGCAAGCCCTGGAGGCGCTGCTGGGCCAGGACGTCAAGCCCTTTGCCGAGCCCCTGCAATGGCGCGATGCCGGCTGGGTGGCCAACCGCTGGTGCGAACTGCTGCCCATCCCCCTGGCCGCCAAGCAGCGCCTGATGGAGCTGGAGGACCCGACGATCCGCCTGCAGTTGGTGGACGAGTTCCTGCGCAGCCGGCAGGTGTTCGGGCGCACCTGAGGGTCGCGCCTGAGGATACGTATCCCAGGCCGGTCATCGCGCACCAGGCAGCGCGGGCTTCAGCCGCCCATCAGCAGGCGCCGCACGGGCGCGGGCAGACCCATCTGCAGGGCCTGGCCTTGCTGCACCCATTGGCCGGCGGGCAAGCGGGCCTCCAGGGATTTCTGCACCGCAGCCCGCAAGCCCTGGGGCCAGGTCCAACGCAACGGTCGCAGCGTCCAGTCGAAGTGCGTCAGCGCGTGTTCGATGGCCGGCAGCGCCTCGCCTTGCCCGGGCCAGCCGGCCACGTCGGGTTGCAGATCCTCGTTCGCCGGCCACTGCGGCAGGCTCCACAGGCCGGCCCAGACGCCCGCTTCGGGCCGCCGCACCAGCCACACGCGGTCGCCCTGGCGCAGCCACAGCAGCATGTGCTCGCGCCGGCCCCGCTGCAGGCGCCGGGTCTTGACGGGAAAGTCCAGCGGCCGGCCCTGCGCGCGAGCCACGCAAAGGTCCTGCAAGGGGCAGCGCTCGCAGGCCGGGCGGCGCAGCGTGCACAGGCCAGCGCCCAGGTCCATCAGCCCCTGGGTGTAGGCCTCCACGCCCGTTGGGGGCAACAAGGCGCGGGCCTGGTCCCACAGGCTTCTCTCCTGCGCCGACAGCGCCAGATCGCCAGCGAAGCCCAAGGCGCGCGCAAGCACGCGCTTGACATTGCCGTCCAGGATGGCCGCGCGCTCGCCGAAGCAGAACGCGGCAATGGCCGCGGCAGTGGACGGGCCGATGCCCGGCAGCGTGGCCAGGGCCCGGCTGCTGTCCGGAAAGCGTCCTCCGTGCTCGGCCATCACCACCTGTGCACAGCGGTGCAGGTTGCGGGCGCGGCTGTAGTAACCCAGTCCGCTCCACAAGGCCAGCACCTCATCCAGGTCGGCGGTGGCCAGCGCCTGCACGTCCGGGAATCGGGCCACGAAGCGAGCGTAGTAGCCCAGCACGATGGCCACCTGCGTCTGCTGCAACATCACCTCGGACAGCCACACGCGGTAAGGGTCGCGCGTGCCTTGCCAGGGCAGACTGTGGCGGCCGTGGGTGCGCTGCCAGGCCACCACCCGCGCAGCCAGATCGGCCTGCGGCACTGCGGGGCTCAACGCTTCTGGCATGCGGGGCAGAAGTAGGTGGCGCGCTGCCCCTGCACGATGCGGCGTATGGGCGTGGCGCAGCGCAGGCAGGGCTGCGCCTCGCGCCCGTACACGGCCGCCTCGGCCTGGAACTCGCCGTTCATGCCGTGGGCATCACGGAAGTCGCGCAGCGTGGTCCCGCCCATCGTCGTGGCGCGCTCCAGGGTGTCGCGCACGGCCTGCAGCAGTCTGGCTGCGCGGGGCCGGCTGATGCGGTCGGCACGGGCGCGCGGATCGATGCCGGATTGGAACAGCGCCTCGCAGGCGTAGATGTTGCCTGCACCCACCACCGCCTGACCCGACAGCAGGACGTTCTTGATGGCGGTGCGGTGGGTGTGCAGGCGGGCATGAAAACTCTGCGGGGTCAGCGCCGGATCGAAAGGCTCGGGTCCCAGGCGGGCCAGCAGGGCGGCCGCCGGTGGCAGGTCCATGGCATGGGACCACACCACGGCGCCGAAGCGGCGCGGGTCATGCAGACGCAGGTGGCCTTGGGTGGTGAGCAGGTCGAAGTGATCGTGGGGCCCGGGGGACGCCAGCGTCTGGCCCGGCGCGCCATGCAGCCCGAGCGAGCCGGACATGCCCAGATGCAGCAGCAGGCCGCCGGCATCAGCCGGCCCGCGGCCGGGGCGCGGGCCCAGCGCGATCCACAGGTACTTGCCACGCCGCGACACCGGCCCGACCGTGCGCCCCACCAGCGAGGACACCTCGCAACCCAGGGGCCAGCGCAGGGGCTTGCCCAGGCGTGCAGCACGCACCACGGCACCGGCCAGCGGAGCCTCGATGCTGCGCCGCGTGACCTCGACCTCGGGCAGTTCGGGCATGGCAGGATTATGGCCAGCACGCGATCGCCTGCCAGTCCGGGCGCCGCGACTGCGCAGCGCCTGCCGATGACGCCAGGACGCGCCGCGCAGGGCGCGGTTCCTTGTCACAATCGGCGGGTGAACAAGTCCTCGGCGCCGCCCCTCGACGACACCCCAGAGCCTGCCACGCTGCGATGGTGGCGGCTGCAGCCTGCGGCGTGGGCTCTGGCGACGGCACCGGCTTGCGCACCCGCATCGGCACACCCAGACAAGCGCGGCGTCGAACGCATGAGCCGTGCAGCGGGCGCAGCAGCGCTGGGCCTGCTCGGCCTGGTAGGCCCGGGCACGCTCCCGGCGCAGGCCAGGGCCACTGCGCCAATGGCACAAGCGGTCGGCCCAGGGCCTGCCGCAGCCGCCGAGGAAGCGGCAGAGCCCAAGCGCTCGGCGTTGGACGCGCTGCTGTTCTATCAAGTCTTGATCGGCGAGATCGAACTGCGCCAAGGGCAGGCGGCTGTGGCCTTCGAGGTGCTGCTGGACGCCGCGCGTCGCAACCGCAACGAGCAGTTGTTCCGCCGTGCCACCGACATCGCCCTGCAGGCACGCGCAGGCGACAAGGCCCTGCTGGCCGTACGGGCCTGGCGCCAGGCGCTGCCCGAGTCGCTGGAGGCGGTGAGGCTGCAGTTGCAGATCGTGGGCGCGCTGAACCGCCCGCAGGACGCGGCAGAGCCGCTGAGGTTCCTGCTGTCGCGAACCGGTGAGGCCGAGCGCAGCGCCCTCATCGCCTCCATTCCCCGCTTCTTCCAGCAGGCGGTCGACCCCCAGGCCGTGGCGGCGATGCTGGAGCCGGTGCTGCAGATCCACCTGAAGTCGCAGGCCACGCGCGCAGCCGCCAGGGTGGCGCTGGGGCGCGTGTGGCTGCAAGCCGGCGACACCGAGCGGGCGCTGACGCTGGTGCGCCAGGCCCACGAGCTGGACGTCGCCGCCCTCGGGCCGGTGCTGGCAGCGCTGGACCTCATGCCGCGCGCCGCCGCCGCTGAGGCCCTGGTCAGGTCCTACCTGCGCACACCACAGGCCGAGCCCGCCGTGCGCCTGGCCTATGCGCGTGCCCTGGTGCAAGCGCAGCGTCTGGGCGATGCGGTGGCCGAGCTGGAACTGGTCACGCAGCAGCAGCCTGCCCTTTCCCCGCCCTGGCTGATGCTGGGTGCCCTGCACGTGGAGCTCAAGCACCCTCAGAAGGCCGAGCGGGCCCTGCAGCGCTACCTGGAGCTGGTCGCGCTGGCGCAGCCCACGGCCGCATCTGCGGCAGGCAGGGACGCAGACGCCCGCCCCGGCACCGAGGACGACGACGACGACGGGCCGGACAGCCCCGCCGGCGCTGCCGAAGACGGCATCGCCCAGGCCCGCCTGCTGCTCGCGCAGGCGGCTGAACTGCGGCGCGACGATGCGGCGGCCGAGGCCCACCTGGCCAAGATCGACCAGCCCAAGCGCTTGCTGGAGGTGCAAACGCGTCGGGCGGGTATCCTGGCCCGCCAGGGGCGCGTCGAGCAGGCGCGCGACTTGCTGCGCAAACTGCCCGAGCGCAGCGAGAGCGACGCCCGGGCCAAGCTCATGGCCGAGGCCCAGGTGATGCGTGATGTCAAGCGCTGGGCCGACGCCTACGCGGTGCTGGAGCGGGCCGCGGCACGCTGGCCGCGCGATGTCGACCTGCTCTACGAGCAGGCCATGGTGGCCGAGAAGATGGACCGGCTGGCTGACATGGAGACGTTGCTGCGTCAGGTGATCGAGATCAAGCCCGACCATCAGCACGCCTACAACGCGCTGGGCTACTCGCTGGCCGATCGCGGGCTGCGGCTGGAAGAAGCACGGGCCCTGATCGTCCAGGCCCTGACGCTCGCGCCGGGCGACCCGTTCATCACCGACAGCCTGGGGTGGGTGGAATTCCGCCTGGGCCGCCACGAGGAAGCGCTGCGCCTGTTGCGCGAGGCCTACCGGGCGCGCCCGGACACCGAGATCGCCGCCCATCTGGGCGAGGTGATGTGGGTGATGGGCCGCCATGAAGAGGCGCGCCAGGTCTGGCGTGAAGGTCGCGCTCGCGACGCCGCCAACGAGGTGCTGCGCGAGACCCTGGCGCGCCTGCAGCAGGACCTGTGACGGCCCCCGCGCCCGCCCGTTGGCCTCCACAACTTGGCCGGGTACGGTGCAGGGCGGCCGGGTCGCGGCGCGTCTGGCTCATCCTGCACGGCGCGGCCGTCGCCGCTTGGTGTGCAGGCAGCGCCGGATGCGCCACGCGGCCGCCCGCCCCTGCAGCGGCAGCCCTGTCCGGACGCCTGCTCCTGCAGGTCGGACCCAGCGACGCCGCTGCGGCACGCCAGTGGAGCGCGGGGTTCGAGTTGCGAGGCTCGGCACAGGCCGGGGAATTGGACCTGAGCAGTCCACTGGGCACGCTGGTGGCGCAGGCGCGCTGGCAGCCTGGACAGGCCGAACTGGAGCAGGCCGGCGAGCGCCTGCGCTTCGACGGCCTCAAGGATCTGGCGCGTCGACTGCTGGGCGAGGACGTGCCGCTGGAGGCCCTGTTCGACTGGCTGGAGGGCCGGCCCTGGCCCGCGGCCGCACACGAGCGCACGGCACAGGGTTTCGTCCAGGCCGGCTGGGCCGTGGACCTGTCCGCCTTGGGTGAGGGCAGGCTCACCGCCCGGCGCGAGCAGGTTCCCACGATGGTGCTGCGGGCGCGGCTGGAGGCCCGGCCGTGAAGAGCCTGCTGGATGTGCCGGCCCCGGCCAAGCTGAACCTGTTCCTGCATGTGCTGGGGCGGCGCAGCGACGGCTACCACCTGCTGGAGTCGGTGTTCGTGCTGATCGACTGGGCCGACACCCTGCACTTCGAGCGCCGGGACGATGGCGCGCTGCGCCGGCACGACCTGGCACAGGCCCTGCCGCCCGACGACCTGTGCCTTCGCGCGGCGCGGGCCCTGCAGGCCGCCTCGGGCACAGGCGCCGGAGCCGACATCTCGATCCTCAAGCAGGTGCCCTCGGGCGCGGGCATGGGCGGCGGCAGTTCCGACGCCGCCACCGTGCTGTTGGCGCTCAATCGCCTGTGGGGTCTGCATTGGCCGCGGCAACGCCTGCTGCACCTGGCCGCCGGCCTGGGCGCGGACGTGCCGTTCTTTGTCTTCGGCCGCAACGCGCTGGTCCAGGGCGTCGGCGAGCAGTTGAGCGCGCTGGAGGTGCCGGCGCACTTGTACGCCGTCGTCAAGCCGGCCGCCTGCCTGCCCACTGCCGACATCTTCAACAGCCCGTTGCTCAAGCGCGACAGCGCTTCCGTTATAGTGAAGGGCTCTCTTGTAAGCGAAGCACTGGCTTGGCTTGCGGGGCCGGCCCAGGCCGCCGTCCCGGGTGCAGCGGAGCGACCGCTCACCTTCGGACGCAACGACCTGCAGCTCCCTGCGCAGTCCCGGTGTGCCGAGGTAGCACAAGCAGCCCGGCTGCTTGACGACAGTTTCGGCAACAGCCGGATGACGGGTTCGGGCAGTGCGGTGTTTGCAAGGATCGACACGGGGGTTCCGCCCGAGGCGACGTGGCCGCAGGCGCTGCCACCCGGCTGGGTCGGACGCCTGTGCCGGGGTCTGCCTCAGCATCCCTTGCTGGGATGGGCGGACTGAAACGGGTTTTGAAGGGTCGCGCGCGAGCGAGATCCTGTGTAGGGGAGTCGCCAAGTTGGTTAAGGCATCGGATTTTGATTCCGACATGCGAGGGTTCGAGTCCTTCCTCCCCTGCCAAATCTTCTGCACGCTGACGCCGGGCGCCAGCTTCCGATGAACGCTGCGCCGAAAACCAACGTGCTGTTCAACACCATGCTGTTCTGCGGCAACGCCACTCCGGCGTTGGGGCGGGAGATCGCCACCCATCTGGGCATCGAACTGGGCAAGGCCAAGGTCGGGCGCTTCTCCGACGGCGAGGTCGATGTCGAACTGCTTCAGAACGTGCGCGCCCGGGACATCTTCGTCGTGCAGTCCACCTGCCACCCGACGAACGAGAACCTGATGGAGTTGCTCATCCTGGTGGATGCGCTGAAGCGGGCCAGTGCCCGGCGCATCACGGCGGTGATGCCCTACTTCGGCTACGCCCGCCAGGACCGCCGCCCGCGCTCCACACGCGTGCCCATCAGCGCCAAGGTCGTGGCCAACCTGCTGGAGACCGTGGGCGTGGAGCGGGTGCTCACCATGGACCTGCACGCCGATCAGATCCAGGGTTTCTTCGACATCCCGGTGGACAACATCTACGCCTCGCCGGTGTTGCTGACCGACCTGAAGAACAAGAACTACCCCGAGCTGGTGGTGGTGTCGCCCGACGTGGGCGGCGTGGTGCGCGCCCGCGCGCTGGCCAAGCAGCTGGGCTGTGACCTCGCCATCATCGACAAGCGCCGGCCCAAGGCCAATGTCTCCGAGGTCATGCACGTCATCGGCGAGATCGAGGGCCGCAACTGCGTGATCATGGACGACATGATCGACACTGCCGGCACGCTGGTGAAGGCGGCCGAAGTGCTGAAGGAGCGTGGTGCGGGCAGGGTCTACGCCTACTGCACGCACCCGGTGTTCTCCGGTCCGGCCATCGAGCGCATCGCCGGCTCGGATCTGGATGAGGTCGTCATCACCAACACCATCCCGCTGACCGACGCGGCCAAGGCCTGCGGCAAGATCCGCCAACTGTCGGTGGCCTTCCTGTTCGCCGAGACCATCCGGCGCATCTCTGACGGCGAGTCGGTGACTTCGCTGTTCTCGGAGCAGAACAACAATTTCTAGGTTGTCGCCGGGCGTCGTACGACGTCCGGCACATGAGCGCGGGCCCTGCCAGCCGCAGGTCCGCAACTTTCGGCGCCTGGTCGCGGGCGCCTTACTTTGGAGTCTGAAATGAAATTCACCGCCTACGCGCGTGCGCTGCAGGGGACCGGAGCGAGCCGCCGCCTGCGCAACGCCGGCAAGGTGCCCGGCATCGTCTACGGTGCCGGCACGCCTGCCACGATCGAACTCGACCACAACGCGCTGTACTTCGCCCTGAAGAAGGAGGCCTTCCATTCGTCCATCCTCGAGATGGAGCTTGAAGGTCAGACCCAGAAGGTGCTGCTGCGCGACTTCCAGATGCACGCCTGGAAGCAGCAAGTGCTGCACGTGGACTTCCAGCGCGTGGACGAGACCACGCGCCTGCGCAAGAAGGTGCCGCTGCACTTCACGGGCGAGGAGGTGTCTCCGGCCGTGAAGACCGACAAGTGCGTGATCAGCCATGTGGCCACCGAACTCGAGATCGAGTGCCTGGCCAAGCAGTTGCCCGAGTTCGTCACCATCGACCTGTCCGGTCTGGTGAGGAACCAGTCGCTGCACGTCAGCGACCTCAAGCTGCCCGAAGGCATCAAGGCCGTTCGTCACGGCACGCTGGATCCGGCCATCGTCTCGGCCACGCTGCCCAAGGAAGAGGAAGAAGTGGTGGCAGCGCCCGTGGTGGCCCCGGCAGGCAAGGCCGCTCCCAAGAAGAAGGACGAGAAGCAGAACAAGAAGTGAGGCCAGGTGGGGAGCGCGCTGCGCCTCCACGGTCCAGCCCCCCCGATGGGGGCGGCGTCACGCGCAGGGCTCCCCCGTCAGGGCGGGGCCCTTTTCGCTTTCAGGCTCCCCATAATTTCCACCCATGATCAAGCTCCTCGTCGGCCTGGGCAACCCCGGGCCGCAATACGAAGCCACCCGCCACAACGCCGGCTTCTGGTGGGTGGACGGCGCCGCCCGTCAACTGGGCGCGCACCTGTCGATGGACCGCACCTGCTTCGGCCTGGTTGGGCGCATGAACCGGCCTCAGGGGCCGGTATGGCTGCTGCAGCCACAGACCTACATGAACCTGTCGGGCAAGTCGGTGGCCGCGCTGGCGCGGTTCTTCAAGATCGCGCCGCAGGAGATCCTGGTCGTGCACGACGAACTCGACCTGCCTCCCGGACAGATGAAGCTCAAGCACGGTGGCGGCCACGCCGGCCACAACGGGCTGCGGGACATCCACGCCCAACTCGGCTCGGCAGACTACTGGCGTCTGCGACTGGGCATCGGCCACCCGGGGGTCAAGGCCGAGGTGGCCGACTACGTGCTGCGCAAGCCCCCGGCCGACGAGCGCCAGGCCATCGAGCGCGCCATCGATGACTCTCTGAAGCAGTTGGACGCCCTGCTCAGCGGCCAGATGCCGCTGGCCGTGATGAAGCTGCATGCGAAGCCCGAGCGGCCCAAGCCGCCGAGACCCGCGCCAACCCCACCCCAAGGAGAACCGTCATGAGCTCGACCACACCACGCACTGGCCTGCAGGGGCTGATCACCGCGGTCACGCTGGTCGCCAGCGGCCTGTGCTCGGCCGGAGCAGCGCCCGGCCAGGTCTGGCGCTGCGAGGTGGCGGGCCGCATCACCTATGCCGACCAGCCGTGCAGGGAAGTGCTCGCACCCGCGGCATGGCCCGGCTCGATTGAACGCGCAGTGCAGACGGCCGATCCACGCTCCGCGGCCCAGCAGCGCCAGGCGCAGGAGGCGGCCCGGTCCGAGGAGCGGTTGCTGCGCCAGCTTCAGCAGGAGCGCAGGTTGCGCGAACGCCAGGCTGCCCGGCCGGCGGGCGCGGTGATCATCGGGCTGCCCCCCGACCCCCTGGCCCGCCACGAACTCAAGCGGCCGACGCGGGATGACCGGGACCCGCCGCGAGGCGCCCGGTCAGGCGCTCGTACTTCAGCAGCAGTTCCTGCCGCGTCTCGACGTGCTCCGGGTTGACCGGGATGCAGGCCACCGGGCACACCTGCACGCACTGGGGTTCGTCGAAGTGGCCCACGCACTCGGTGCAGCGCTGGGGGTCGATCTGGTAGAACTCCGGACCCATGGATATGGCGACGTTGGGGCACTCGGGCTCGCATACGTCGCAGTTGATGCACTCGTCGGTGATCCACAGGGCCATGACAGTAGGCTGGGTTGGTGTTGAACCGCTCACGAATACCAGTGTGCAGCCTGCATCAGGCTGCCGCAGGGCCGCTGCAGGACCCGGATCTCAGACCTCGGTGTTGACGACGCGGTCCTTCAATCGCCGCAACACGGAGGGTGCCACGAACTTGGAAACATCGCCGCCCAAGGTGGCAATCTCGCGCACGAAGGTGCCGCTGACGAACTGGTACTGGTCGCTGGGGGTCATGAACACGGTCTCCACATCGGGCATCAACTGGCGGTTCATGCCGGCCATCTGAAACTCGTACTCGAAGTCGCTCACCGCGCGCAGGCCGCGTATGACCACCTTGCCGCCCAGATCGACCACGAAGTTGCGCAGCAGCCCCCTGAAAGCCATCACTTCGACGTTGGGGAAGGGAGCGGCGATCTCCTGCGCCATTTCCAGGCGTTCGGCAATCGTGAACATGGTGCGCTTGTGGTGCCCCGCCGCCACGGCGAGCACGAGGCGGTCGAACAGGTTGGAAGCCCGCCGCATCAGGTCGGCGTGGCCCAGCGTCATCGGGTCGAAGGTGCCCGGATAGACGGCGGTCAGCGGGGTCTTGTTCGTCATGTCCATCCTTGCGCGTCTTCGCTGGTGGACGCCAGCAAATTCAGTGTAGCCCCAGGGGCAGCGGGTGGGCGTCCGTCAGCGCGCAACGGGCGCGGCCGCGCCGCCCACCTCATCGGCCGCCTGCGCACCATCGGCGGCACGCCGCAGCAGGTGATGGTGAACCCGGCCTGCGCGGCCCTGGCGGTGGAGCACCCAGGGCGCGGGCATGTCTGACCAGGCACGCTCGTCCTCGATGTAGGCCCAGCCGCCCGGCACCACCACGCGCGCCGCCGCAGCCAGGGCCGGAACGAGCAGGCCCTGGCCGTAGGGCGGGTCCAGGAACACCAGGTCCATGCTGCGCGGCGCCAGACCGTGCAGCACGGTCTGCGCGCGGGCGCACACCACCTCAACCGCATCGGCACGAAGCCTGGCCTTCACCTGTTGCAGGGCGCTGGCCAGCCGACGGTCGCTCTCGACCAGCAGCACCTGCTGCGCCCCGCGCGAGGCCGCCTCGAAACCCAGGGCGCCGCTGCCAGCGAAGGCGTCCACACAGCGCCAGCCGGTCAAATCCTGCCCCAGCCAGTCGAACAGCGTCTGCCGCACCCGGTCAGGTGTGGGGCGCAGGCCGGGGGCGTCGGCCACGGGCAGGCGTGAGCGCCGCCATTGACCCGCGATGATGCGCACTTCCTGCGGCAGACGGCGCGGCACCACCGTGTCGGCCTGGCCCGCCCGGCCCTGGCCGGCGCCGCCCGGGCGGGGGGCAGGCGGCTTCACAGACGCACCGCAATGCCGTCGCGCGCCAGTTCGGCCTTGGCCTGGCCGACGGTGAACTCGCCGTCATGGAAGATGCTGGCGGCCAGCACGGCATCGGCACCGCCGATGCGGATGCCCTCGGACAGGTGCTGCAAGGCGCCCACGCCACCCGAGGCGATCACGGGCACCGGCACGGCGTCACTCACGGTGCGCGTGAGCTGCAGGTCGAAGCCGGACCTGGTGCCGTCACGGTCCATGCTGGTCAGCAGGATCTCGCCGGCT
Organism: Rubrivivax sp.; assembly: GCA_046087245.1. Classification (GTDB taxonomy): domain Bacteria; phylum Pseudomonadota; class Gammaproteobacteria; order Burkholderiales; family Burkholderiaceae_C; genus Rubrivivax. Next base: position 19,309 of record JBJTZN010000015.1, on the reverse strand, counting down.
CCCTGGGCGGCCATCCGGGCGGCCCAGGCCACGACGTCCATCCCGGTGTTCCGGCGCCCGCCATGGGTGTAGACGTCCCAGCCCGGCCCGCGCGCGGCCAGATCGTCGCCCTGGCGGCGCTTGGCATCGATGGCCACCACGATGCACTGGGCACCGTAGCGGTCCGAGGCGTCGCGGATCACCTGGGGCTGGGCCACGGCGGCCGAGTTGAAGCTCACCTTGTCGGCCCCGGCGTTGAGCAGGCGACGCACATCCTCGACGCTGCGCACGCCCCCGCCCACGGTCAGCGGGATGAACACCTGCGAGGCTACCGCCTCGATGATGTGCAGGATGAGATCGCGCCCGTCGGAGGTGGCGGTGATGTCCAGGAAGGTGAGCTCGTCGGCACCCTGCTCGTTGTAGCGCGCGGCAATCTCCACCGGGTCGCCGGCATCGCGCAGTTCGACGAAGTTCACGCCCTTGACCACGCGGCCGCCGGTCACGTCCAGACAGGGAATGATGCGCTTGGCCAGCATGGGCGGGGGTTCCGTGGAAGTGCCGCTGGTCACCGGGCACAAGCCGGGCGACGGGTGCGGGGGTGGATGGGCAGGCTCAATCGCCTGTGAGTTCGTCCGCGCGTGCCTGCGCCGCTGCGAAGTCCAGCGCTCCGGTGTAGATGGAGCGGCCGCAGATCACGCCGTCCACGCCGTCGGACTGCACCGCGCACAAGCGCTCGATGTCCGCGATGTCGGACAGCCCCCCGGAGGCGATGACGGGAATGGTCAGCGCCTGGGCGAGCTTGACGGTGGCCTCGATGTTCAGGCCGGTGAGCATGCCGTCGCGGCCGATGTCGGTGTAGATCACACCCTCCACGCCGTAGTCCTCGAACTTGCGCGCCAGATCCACGACCTCATGGCCGGTGAGCTTGCTCCAGCCGTCGGTGGCCACCTTGCCGTCCTTGGCGTCCAGGCCCACGATGATGTGACCGCCGAACGCACTGCAGGCGTCCTTCAGGAAGCCGGGGTTCTTCACTGCGGCGGTGCCGATGATGACGTAGCTGATGCCGTCATCAAGATAGCGCTCGATGGTGTCGAGGTCGCGGATGCCCCCGCCCAGTTGGACCGGGATCTCGTCGCCCACTTCGCGCAGGATGGCCTTGACCGCGCCTTCGTTGACCGGCTTGCCGGCAAAGGCGCCATTCAGGTCCACCAGGTGCAGCCGCCGGGCACCGGCCTGCAGCCAGCGACGCGCCATGGCCGCCGGGTTTTCGCCGAAGGTGGTGGAGGCGGCCATGTCGCCTTGCTGAAGGCGTACGCAGTGGCCGTCCTTGAGGTCGATGGCGGGAATCAGCAGCATGGCTGTGCAGGCACTGGTGAACGCACCGGGCCGGCAGCCCGTGCGCGGGGCGCCGCCTGCGGCGGCTCAAGGCTTCCAGCGCAGGAAGTTGCGGTACAGGGCCAGGCCATGTTCGGCGCTCTTCTCGGGGTGGAACTGTGTGGCGAAAATGTTATCCCGCGCCACGGCACTGGTAAAGAGGCCGCCGTAGTCGGTCTGGGCCGCGGTGTGGCACGGCTCGGACGGGGCGGCGTGGTAGCTGTGGACGAAGTAGAACCAGGCGCCGTCGGGCACGCCGGCCCACATGGCATGGGCCGTGGCTGCGGCCTGGACCGGGCGGAAGACCCGGTTCCACCCCATCTGCGGCACCTTGCAGCGGCTGCCGTCGGGCTGCAGCCGGCCTTCCAGGCGAAAGCGGACCACCCGGCCGGGGACCAGCCCCAGACCCGGGGTGTCCTGCTCCTCGCTGTGCTCCAGCAGCATCTGCATGCCCACGCACACGCCCATCAGGGGTTTGTTCGCCGCGGCATGGAGCACGGCCGGCGCCAGGCCCGAATCGCGCAGTTCGCGCATGCAGTCGCGCATCGCCCCTTGCCCGGGCAGCACCACGCGCTCGGCGGCCAGCACCTCTTCGGGCTGGGCCGTGACGATCACGCGCACATCCTGGTCGCGCGCCACATGCGCCAGCGCCTGCCACACCGACCGCAGATTGCCCATGCCGTAGTCGACGACGGCCACCGTCCGGGTCACGGGGCCCTCCCTGGCGCCACGCGGGAGCAACCAGTCGAACTGACGGTCACAGCGTGCCCTTGGTCGAGGGGATGACGCCGGCCGAGCGCGGGTCTGGCGTCAAGGCCATGCGCAGGGCACGCGCGAAGGCCTTGAAGACGGTCTCGCACTGGTGGTGCGCGTTCTCGCCCTTGAGGTTGTCGATGTGCAGCGTGACCAGCGCGTGGTTGGCGAAGCCCTGGAAGAACTCGAAGGCCAGTTGCGTGTCGAAGCCGCCGATGGCGCCGGCCTTGAAGGGCACGTCCATGTGAAGGCCCGGACGGCCGGAGAAGTCCACCACCACGCGCGACAGCGCCTCGTCCAGCGGCACGTAGGCGTGGCCGTAGCGCGTGATGCCGCGCTTGTCGCCCACGGCCTGCGCCACCGCCATGCCCAGGGTGATGCCCACATCTTCCACCGTGTGGTGGCCGTCGATGTGCAGATCGCCCTGCGCGTCGATCTGCAGGTCGATCAGGCCGTGGCGGGCGATCTGGTCCAGCATGTGGTCAAAGAATCCAATGCCCGAGGCGAGGCGGGCCTGGCCCGTGCCGTCGAGATCGACCCGCACGCGGATTCGGGTCTCCTTGGTGTTGCGCGTGACGTCAGCGGTGCGGTTCATGGGCGGGCTTTCGTTCACAGGCTCTGCTTGAGCGCGGCCAGCATGCGGTCGTTCTCGTCGGGCGTGCCCACCGTCAGTCGCAGGCAGTTCGCGAGCAGGGGATGCAGGCCGGCGATGTGCTTGACCAGCACACCGCGCGCCTTCAGGCCCTCGAAGGCACGGGCCGAGTCGGGCACACGCACGAGGATCATGTTGGCCTCGCTCGGAAAGGCCGTGACACCGGGCATCGCGCGCAAGGCGTTCTGCAGCCGCTCGCGCTGCGCGCGCAGCACGACAGCCTGGCGCGCGTATTCGTCGGCGTGATCCAGCGCGAACAGCGTGGCCTCGGCATTGAGCACGCTGATGTTGTACGGTGGGCGTACCTTGTCCACCTCCTCGATCAGCGCTGCACGGCCGCACAGGTAGCCCAGGCGCACGCCGGCCAGGCCGAACTTGCTGAGCGTGCGCATCACCAGCACGTGTTCGTGACGGTCCAGCTTCGGCAGCCAGCTGCGCGAAGAGAAAGGCTGGTAGGCCTCGTCGAACACCACCAGACCGCGCTGGCGACCCACCGCCGCGACGATGCGCTCCACGATACCCTCGTCAAACAGGTTGGCCGTCGGGTTGTTGGGGTAGGCGATGTAGGTCAGCGCGGGGTGGTGCTGCTCGATGGCAGCCAGCATGGCCGCCTCGTCCAGTTCGAAGTCCGGCGTCAGCGGCACGCCGACGAAGTTCAGCCCGCGCAGTTTCGCGCTCATCTCATACATCACGAAGCCAGGCAGCGGCGCCAGGATGGTGGCTCCCGGGATGTCACAGGCCACGCTGAGCATGTCGATCAGCTCGTCGGAGCCGTTGCCCAGGATGATCCTGCAGCCAGCAGGCAGCCCGACGTAACGCGACAACGCCGCCACCACGTCGGCCGTGCTCTGCACCGGATAGCGGTTGATGGCCACGCGGCCCAGGCGCTCTGCCAATTCGCGCTGCAGCGCCTCACTGAGCCGGAAGGGGTTCTCCATCTGATCCAGCTTGATCAGCCCGCGGCTGTCCTGGATGGCATAGGCCTGCATGGACTTGACGTCCTGGCGGATCGTCTGGCGGATACGGTCGTCGAGCGTGCTCATGCGTTCGTTCCTGGCGGGGCGGTGTCTTCGAGCCGCATCTCGGCGGCTCGCGCATGCGCCTGCAGGCCTTCACCGTAGGCCAGTTCAGCCGCGACAGGGCCGAGCACCCGGGCGCCGGCGGGGCTGACCTCGATCAGGCTGCTGCGCTTCTGGAAGTCGTACACCCCCAGAGGTGACGAGAAGCGCGCCGTGCCCGAGGTGGGCAGCACATGGTTGGGGCCGGCGCAGTAGTCGCCCAGGCTCTCGCTGGTGTAGGCGCCCAGGAAGATGGCGCCAGCGTGCTTGAGCAGCGGCTCCCAGCGGTGCGGATCGGCCGAGCTGACTTCCAGGTGCTCCGGCGCGATGCGGTTGCTGAGGGCGCAGGCCTCGTCCATCGAGCGGGTGCGGATCAGCGCCCCGCGACCCTCCAGACTGGCACGGATCACCTCGCGCCGCGGCATGCCGGGCAACAGGCGCTCGATGGCCTGGGCCACGGCGTCGATGTAGGCAGCGTCGGGGCACAGCAGGATGCTTTGCGCCAGCTCGTCATGCTCGGCCTGACTGAACAGGTCCATGGCCACCCAGTCGGGCGGCGTGCTGCCGTCGGCCAGCACCAGGATCTCGCTCGGGCCGGCGATCATGTCGATGCCCACCTGGCCGAAGACGCGGCGCTTGGCGCTGGCGACAAACGCATTGCCCGGGCCGGTGATCTTGTCCACGCGCGGGAGGGTGGCGGTGCCATAGGCCAGCGCCGCCACGGCCTGCGCGCCGCCGATGGTGAAGGCCCGGTTCACGCCGGCCACGGCAGCAGCAGCCAGCACGAGGTCGTTGCGCTCGCCCACGCCGGCCGTGACGCCGCCGGCGGCACCCGTCCCGCCCGTGGCCAGGCTGCCCCGCACCGGCGTGGGCACCACCATGACGATCTCGCCCACGCCCGCCACGCGGGCGGGCACGGCGTTCATCAGCACGCTGGAGGGGTAGGCCGCCTTGCCGCCGGGCACGTACAGACCCACACGGTCCAGCGGCGTGACCTTCTGGCCCAGCAAGGTGCCGTCTTCGTCGCGGTAGCTCCAACTGCGCCCGCAGACCTGAAGTTGGCGCTCGTGGTAGGAGCGCACGCGGTCGGCCGCGGCCTGCAGCGCCTGGCGCTGCGCCGGCGTGATGCGCAAAAGCGCTGCCTGCAACTCATCGCGGCCCAGTTCCAGCGCTGCCACCGAGGTGGCAGCCAATCCGTCGAAGCGGGCCGTGTACTCCAGCACGGCGGCGTCCCCGCGGACGCGCACGTCCTGCACGATGGCAGCCACGCGCTCCTCGATGGCCGCATCGGTCTCGGCCGACCAGTGCAGCACGCGCTGGAAGTCGGCCTCGAAGCCAGGCTCGGCGGTGCACAGGCGGCGCAGGGCCAGGCTCATGGCAGCGCCCCGGCGAACGCATCCATCAGGGCGCGGATCTTCTCGCGCTTGAGCTTGAGCGAGGCCTGGTTGACCACCAGCCGGGCGCTGATGTCCATGATGTGCTCCACCTCGACGAGATGGTTGGCCTTGAGCGTGCTGCCGGTGGACACCAGATCGACGATGGCGTCGGCCAGTCCGGTCAGCGGCGCAAGCTCCATCGAGCCGTAGAGCTTGATCAGGTCCACGTGCACGCCCTTGTCGCTGAAGTGCTGGCGGGCGATGCGGGTGTACTTGGTGGCCACGCGGATGCGCGATCCCTGGCGCACGGCGCGAGCATAGTCAAAGTCAGCGGGAGCGGCCACGCTCATGCGGCAACTGGAGATCTTCAGGTCCAGCGGTCGGTACAGACCGTGGTCGTCGTGCTCCAGCAGGGTATCCAGTCCGGCCACACCGAGGTCGGCGCCGCCATGCTGCACGTAGGTGGGTACGTCGGTGGCTCGTACCAGCACCACCCGCACATCATCGCGGTTGGTGGGCAGGATGAGCTTGCGGCTGTTCTGCGGGTCTTCCAGCACCTCGATCCCGGCAGCGCGCAGCAGGGGCAGGGTCTCCTCGAAGATGCGGCCCTTGGACAGGGCGAGCGTGATCATGGGCCGGCCTGCGCAGGGTTCACTTCAGACGCTGCACGTCAGCGCCCACGCCACGCAGCTTGTCTTCCATGCGGTCGTAGCCCCTGTCCAGGTGGTAGACGCGGTCGACCACGGTCTCGCCCTCGGCCACCAGACCGGCGATGACCAGGCTGGCCGAGGCGCGCAGGTCGGTGGCCATCACGGTGGCGCCGGACAGGCGGGGCACGCCCTGCACCACGGCCGTGTGGCCGTCGATCTGGACATTCGCGCCCAGGCGCAGCAATTCGTTGACGTGCATGAAGCGGTTCTCGAAGATGGTCTCCGACACCTTGGAGACGCCTTCGGCAACGCAGTTCACCGCCATGAACTGGGCCTGCATGTCGGTAGGGAAGGCCGGGTACTCACTGGTGCGAAAGCTCACGGCCCGGGGCCGGGCGCCGGCGCGCACGCGGATCCAGTCCTGGCCGGCTTCGATCGTGGCGCCCGCCTCGCGCAGCTTGTCCAGCACCGCATCCAGATGCGAGGCGCGGGCGCCGCGCAAGGTGACGTCGCCGCCGGCCGCGGCCACCGCGCACAGGAAGGTGCCGGTCTCGATGCGGTCGGGGATGATGCGGTGCGGCGTGGCCGGCGCATGCAGCGCGTCCACGCCCTGGATGCGGATGCGGCTGCTGCCGTGGCCCTCGATGCGCGCGCCCATGCCGATGAGCATCTCGGCCAGGTCCGGAATCTCGGGCTCCTGCGCGGCGTTCTCCAGCACCGTCTCGCCCTCGGCCAGCGTGGCGGCCATCAGCAGGTTCTCCGTGCCGGTGACGGTGACCATGTCGGTGGTGATGCGCGCACCCTTGAGCCGCGTGGTCTTGGCGATGATGTTGCCGCGCTCGACCGTGATCTCAGCGCCCATGGCCTGCAAGCCCTTGATGTGCTGGTCCACCGGGCGGGAACCGATGGCGCACCCGCCGGGCAAGGACACGATGGCCACCCCGAAGCGCGCCAGCAGCGGGCCCAGCACCAGGATGGACGCGCGCATGGTCTTGACCAGTTCGTACGGGGCCACCGGGTTGTTCACGGGACCGGCGTCAAGCTGCAAGTCGTTGGGCTCGGTGGAGCTCCAGTCGGCGGCAGCACCCATCTGGCGCAGCAACTTGAGCATGGTGGAGACATCCTGCAGCCGCGGCACGTTGCGCAGCGTGACGGGCTGTGCCGTGAGCAGGGCGGCGCACAGTTCGGGCAGGGCAGCGTTCTTGGCGCCGGAGATCGTGATCTCGCCTTGAAGGCGGCGACCGCCGCGAATGAGGAGTTTGTCCATGAGGTGCAGGGGCCATGTCCCGCTGCAAGCCCGGTCCCGTGTGCGCCCGACGCGGCGCAGGCCCCGGCGCCCGCGGCAGGCCGCAAGCCGGTTCAGTGGTGGGGGTGGACGGGCGCAGAGGCGGCTTGCTGCGCGTGTTCGGCGGGGGTGAGCGTCTTCATGGACAGCGCGTGGATCTGCTCGCGCATTCTATCGCCCAGCACCGCGTAGACACGCTGGTGACGCTTCACGGGCGACAGCCCTTCGAACTCGGCGCTGACGATGGTGGCGAAGAAGTGCCGGCCGTCGCCCTGGACGTCGAGCCACTGGCATGGCAGACCTGCAGCGATGAAGGAGCGCACCTGCGCGGGGGTGGGATCGGCCATGGCCGCATTATCCGCGGTTCGGACAACCCACGGGCCATGGGAGCCTCAAGAGCGGATCTTGTAGCCCGTATGCAGCAGGCGCAAGGCCACGGCGGCCACCAGCAGGAAGCTCGTGCCCACCACGGCCAGGCTCAACCAGGGCGAGGCGTCGCTGACGCCAAAGAAGCCGCGCCGGAAGCCATCGATCATGTAGAAGAACGGGTTCAGGTGACTGACCGCCTGCCAGAACGCGGGCAGCGAGTGCACCGAGTAGAAGACCCCGGAGAGGAAGGTCATCGGCATGATGATGAAGTTCTGGAACGCTGCCAACTGGTCGAACTTGTCGGCCCACAATCCGGCGATCAGGCCCAGAGACCCCAGCATGGCCGCACCCAGCAGCCCGAAGACCAGAGCCCACCCGGGCTGCGTCATGCCGGGAGGCGCAAACCACACGGTCACCAGCATCACCCCCATGCCCACGCACAGGCCGCGCACCATGGAGGCCCCCACGTAGGCCAGGTACCAGGCCGCAGGCGACAGTGGCGTGACCAGCAGGAACACCAGGTTGCCGGTGATCTTGCTCTGGATGAGCGAGGAGCTGCTGTTGGCGAAGCTGTTCTGCAGCACGCTCATCATCACCAGCCCCGGGATCAGGAAACTGGTGTAGCCCACGCCTGGGAAGACCTCCACATGCTCTTCCAGCACATGGCCGAAGATCAGCAGGTACAGCACGGCCGTGAGCACCGGCGCGGCCACGGTCTGGAAGGCCACCTTCCAGAAGCGCAGAACCTCCTTGCGCAGCAGCGGCCCTACGCCTTCGAGCCTCATGATGAAAGCTCCGCAGCGGCCGTTGGCACGGGGTGCGCCCCGCTCATGATCTGCACGAACACGTCCTCCAGGTCGGCGCGGCCGATCTCCAGGTCTTCAGGCGCGATGCCCGCCTGGCGCAGGGCCGCCAGGTGCTGCTCCACCTCGGCCGCGTCATGCGCCTTCAACTGCACGATGCGGCCAGTGACGCGCGCCTGCGCGGCCAGGGCTGGTGGCAGCGCCTGGTCGGTCTTGAAGCGCAGCATGGTGCTTGCGGTGCCGGCCAGCAACGCCGAGGTGCGGTCCAGCGCCACCACCCGGCCAGCCTTCAGCATGGCGATACGGTGGCACAGGGCCTCGGCCTCCTCGAGGTAGTGCGTGGTCAGCAGCACCGTGTGGCCCTCGCGGTTCAGGCGGGCGATGAACTTCCACAGCATCTGGCGCAGCTTCACGTCCACGCCGGCGGTGGGCTCGTCCAGCACGATGACGGGCGGGCGGTGCACCAGGGCCTGGGCCACCAGGACGCGCCGCTTCATGCCCCCCGAGAGCTGGCGCATGTTGGCCTGGGCCTTGTCAGCAAGGCCCAGTTCGGCCAGCACCTCGTCGATCCAGGCCTCGTTGCCCTTGACACCGAAGTAGCCGCTCTGGATGCGCAGCGTCTCGCGCACGCTGAAGAACGGGTCGAAGACCAGCTCCTGCGGCACGATGCCCAGCGCCTTGCGCGCCGCGGCGTAGTCGCTCACCACGTCGTGGCCCATGACCGTGACCCGACCCTCGATGGCGCGCGACAGACCGGCCAGGATGCTGATCAGCGTGGTCTTGCCCGCGCCGTTAGGGCCCAGCAGGCCGAAGAACTCGCCCTGACCGATGGAAAGGCTCACTCCGTCCAGCGCACGCAGGCTGCCCTTGGGGCCGCGGTAGACCTTGCTGACGCGGTCGAAGTCGATGGCGATGCGGGAGGTCTCTGGCATGGACGCCGGATTGTAGGGAGGACACCGGCGCGGGCCAGGGCGGCGGCGGTCACGGGCCTGGCGTTGATCACGAACACCGTTGGCAGTTGCGTCGACGTCGCCTTCAAGGCGGTACGGGTCGTGCCGGCCTGCCCGGCGCGGACACCTGCGCCAGGACCGACCGGCGTTCGGCGCGCGGCAGCGCCGCCAGGCGGCGCACCGCCGCATGAAAAGCCGGGAAGTCGGCACCCTCGCGCTCGAAGAGCTGCTCGAAGGCCGGTGCCAGGTCGTCATAGGCCGCCTGCACCGCGAGCGCCGCGTTGTTGACCTGGTCAAACCAGGCGTCGTAGCCGCTGAAGCCCGCCCAGGCCTGGGCCTTGAGCCGGGCGTGCTCATCGCGCAACTGCTGCAGGCGCTGGGCCTTGCGCGCCCGCTGTTCATCGGGCGCCAGACGGCTGCGGTACAGCGCGTCCAGATCGTCCCGGGCGTGACGCGTCAGCGCCAGAAAGTCCCGCCGTCGCGCCTGGCTGCGCGCCTCCTGCAAACGCAGCGCATCGTCCGCCCCGGCCAGCCAGCGCCGCAGGCCCAGGCGCTCCACGGCCGTGGCATAGCCCTCGTTAAACGCGGTGTCGTCACCCACGTACACCACCTGATGCGCCATCTCGTGGAACAGCAGCCGCGCCAGCTCGGCTTCCGGCCAGTGGATGAAGGTGCTCAGCAGCGGATCCCCGCCCAGCCAGTCGGTCCGCCCCAACGTGGAGTAGGCGGGCACCGGGTAGACCCGGGTCTCCAGCCCCTGCCCGCGCTGCAGCGTCGCGGCGAAGGCTTCGGCCTGAGCACGGTCGAAGTAGCCGCGGTAGCCCACGCAACCCGCGACCGGGAAGCACCAGGTCTTCAGGGTAAGCGAGAGTTCAGGCGCGGCCACCACATTCCACACCGCGGCCGGGCGCTCGAGCTGTGCAAAGCGCCGGTAGCTGGCTGAATCCGGCAGCGCGAGTTCGCGCACCGCGAACTCGCGCATCCTCTGGCTGAGCAGCAGGCGCTCGCGCAGGGCCGGGGGCGTGTCGGGGTCGGCGATCCAGTCGGGCACCGGCCGGGCGCGCTGCAGCAGGTCCAGGTGTCCGCCCACGGCCTGCGCCAGGTAGGCCGTGCCGCAGCCGGCCAGCAGCAACAGGGCCGAAGCCGCAAGCACGCCGCGCATCGCCAGTCTTGGCAACACGCTCGGCGCCACGCGCGGTGCCGGGGCGTTCACGCCGGTCGCACCTGCACCAGGCAGTCGTAGAAGGCCGGCGCGCGGCCCAGGTCGGTCAGGCGCTGGTGCGTGAGTTCGTTGACATTGGTACCGTCGCGCCCCAGCTTGCGCCACCAGATGCCCAGGCCGTTCACCACCCCCGGCCGGGCCCGCGTGGTCACCGCGGCCTTGCAGCGGTAAACCCCGCGGTCATTGAAGACCTCCACCACGCTGCCGTCGGCCAATCCGCGCGCGGAAGCGTCCTCGGGGTGGATCTCCAGCAGCGGCTCACCCTCGATGTCGCGCAGGCTCTTGACGTTGACGAAGGTGGAGTTGAGAAAGTGCCGCGCGGGCGGCGAGATCATGGCCAGCGGGTAGCGCGCGGCCAGCGCCGGCGTGGACTCCGCGCTCTCGTGGTTGGGGATGTGATCGGGCACACCGAGCTGCGGGTGGTCCGCCCACGCCCGGCCTGAGGGCGTGGGAAATCCCCCGTCGGCGAACGGCCGCTCGGGCACGGGCAGCCGCACCCAGCCGCGGGCCTGCAACTGCTCGAAATCCACCTGCTCGGGCCGGAAAGCCTGGCGGGCCAGGGCCTCGTCGGTGTCGGCAAAGCAGGGCTCGTCAAAGCCCAGGCGCTGCGCCAACGCACGGAAGACGGCCGTGTTCGGCCGGGCCTCGCCCACGGGCGCGATGGCCGGGTGGTTGATCAGCGCATAGGTGTGGCCGTAGGAGCGGTGCACGTCCAGGTGCTCCAACTGCGTGGTGGCCGGCAGCACGATGTCCGCCAGGTCGGCGGTGTCGGTCATGAAGTGCTCCAGCACCACGGTGAACAGGTCCTCGCGCGCAAAGCCGGCCACCACCTGGCGCGACTGCGGCGCCACCGCCACCGGGTTGCTGTTGTAGACCACCACGGCCTCGATGCGCGGGCCGAAGCCGGGTGAGGCCTGCCGCAGCAAATCGTCCCCGATGGTGCTCATGTTGACGACGCGCGGCAGCGGCCGGGGCATCAGGTCCGGGCGCTCCAGCGCGGGCGCGTCCACCGCCGGGCCGGACCAGCCCGAAGCCGACAGCAGCATCCCACCCCCCCGGTGACGCCACGCGCCGGTGAGACAGGGCAGCAGCGCCACCAGGCGCACGGCGTTGCCGCCGCCATGTGTACGTTGCATGCCGTAGTTCAAACGGATGGCCGCTGGCTGGGTGCGGCCGTACAGCAGCGCCAGATCGCGGATCTGTCCGGCCTCCAGGCCGCACACTGACGCAGCGCGCTCGGGCGACCATTGCAGCGCCCGTTCACGCAGCGCCGGCCAGCCTTGCACGTGCTGCGCCAGGTAGTCATGGTCCAGCAGGTCCTGGGTGATCAGTTCGTGCATCAGCGCCAGGGCCAGCGCGCCATCGCTGCCCGGTCGCAGGGCCAGGTGCTGGTGGCACTTGTCGGCCGTCTCGGTGCGGCGCGGGTCGATGCACACCAGCGTGGCGCCCTGGCGCTTGGCCTGCTGGGCGAAGGTCCAGAAGTGCAGGTTGGAGGCGATCGAGTTGCTGCCCCAGATGAGGATCAGCTTCGCGTGGGCGAAGTCCTCCAGGTGCATGCCGACCTTGCCGCCGTAGGTGGCCATCAGCCCCTCGGCGCCCGCGCTGGCGCAGATGGTGCGGTCCAGCCGCGAGGCACCCAGGCGGTGGAAGAAGCGCGCGGCCATGCTCTCGCCCTGGACCAGGCCCATGGTGCCGGCGTAGCTGTAGGGCAGGATGGCCTGCGCCGCGCCCGGCCCGCGCCCCGCGATGGCCTTCAGCCGCGCGGCGATGGTGTCCAGCGCCTCGTCCCAGCCGATGCGCTCGAAGCGCGGCGGCCCGGCCTTGGGGCCCACCCGCTTCAGCGGATGCAGCACACGCTCGGGGTGGTAGCTGCGCTCGGCATAACGGCTGACCTTGGTGCACAGCGCGCCATGCGTGGGCGGATGGTCCGGATCGCCCTGGATGCGAATGACGCGTCCGGCCTGCACGGTGACGTGCATGGCGCAGGTGTCCGGGCAGTCGTGCGGGCAGGCGGCACGCACCAGGGTGGGACGCTGCTCGTCGGCACGGGGTGGAACGAGATCAATGGACTCCATGAGCCGTCAATGTGCCACAGCACCCACACGGAAATCCGCCAGGCCCGGCGTCCCGTCGGCGCCCCCGACGAACGGCGGCGCTGCGGCGCTGGCTCAGCCGATGACCCCCGCGGCCACCGTTGCGTTGGTGGCCGGGTCCACCAGGATGAAGCTGCCGCTGGCGCGTTGCTCGGCGTAGCGGTCGGCACACACGGGCTGCTGCAGTCGCAGGCTGAGTCGGACGATGTCGTTCAAGGCCACGGGCGCGGACTGCGCCTCGGGCTGGTCATCCCACTCCAGCGCGTGGATGTCCAGCCGGGCCTGCACCGCGTCCACGCGCGCCGGGGTCTGGCTCGTCAGGTGACGCAGCAGGTAGGCCCGCGCCGGCGACAGGGTCGCCTGGCCCAGCCAGCACACCGTGGCCTGGAGCTTGCTCTGCGGTTCGAGCGTACGGGCCGCAGCGTTCGCTTCATCGGCGCGCACGAGCAGGTCGCCGCGGGAGATGTCGCGCTCGTCGGCCAGGGACACCATCACCGACTGTCCGGCCACGGCCTGCTGCAGCTCACGCTCGCCCAGCCGCAGCGCCCTCACGCGCGAGCGCTGCCCGCTGGGCAGCACCAGAACCTCATCGCCCACCGCCAGGCGCCCGGACTCCAGCCGTCCCGCATAGCCGCGACCCTCCGCGCCCGGGGTGCCCTGCGAGGGCCGGCACACCCACTGCACCGGCAGCCGCAGCGGGCCGGCGGCCGCATCGGCGCCGGCAGGGGCCTGCTCCAGCAGTTCCATCAAGGTGGGCCCGTGGTACCAGCCCAGGCCCTCACCCCGGTCCACGACCATGTCGCCGCGCAGGGCCGACAGCGGCAGCGCCACCCACGCCGGGGCAGCCCAGCCCGACACCGTCGCGGCCTGCGACAGCCAGGCACCGAACTCCGCGACGATGGCGTCGAACACGGCCTGCGAACCGTCGACGAGGTCCATCTTGTTGACCGCCAGGATCAGTTGCCTCACGCCCAGCAGCGCTGCCACGGTGGCGTGGCGCCGGGTCTGGGGCAGAAGTCCCTTGCGGGCGTCCACCAGCAGCACCGCCACATCCGCCGTGGAGGCGGCGGTGACCATGTTGCGTGTGTACTGTTCGTGGCCCGGTGCGTCCGCAATGATGAACTTGCGCCGCGCGGTGGCGAAGTACCGGTAGGCCACGTCGATGGTGATGCCCTGCTCGCGCTCGGCGATCAGGCCATCGGTCAGCAGCGAGAGGTCCACCGCCGACAAGCCACGCCGGCTGGCGTGGCGCTCCAGCGTGGCCAGCGTGTCGCTGAGCAAGGCCTTGGTGTCGAACAGCAGGCGGCCGATCAAGGTGCTCTTGCCGCCGTCCACGCTGCCGCAGGTCATGAAACGCAGCACACCCAGGTCCTGTTCATCCGCGCCCGGCAAGGGGTCTCGCTTCATGCTGATACCTTTCAGAAGTAGCCTTCTCGCTTGCGCAACTCCATCGAGGCCTCGGAGGTCTGGTCGTCCATGCGCGTGGCGCCACGCTCGGTCAAGGTGGCCTCCACGGTCTCCTGCAGGATCTGCGCATGCGTGCGCGCCGCGGAGGCCACAGGGCAGGTGCAGGTGACGTCGCCCACCGTGCGAAAGCGCACCGACAAGCTCTCCACCCGCTCGCCGTCGCGCGCGGGCGTCAGCGGCGTCACCGGCACCAGGGCGCCAGCGCGCCGCACGATGGGCCGCTCGTGCGCGAAGTACAGCGACGGCACCGCCAGGCCCTTGCGGGCGATGTACTGCCAGACGTCCAGTTCGGTCCAGTTGCTGATGGGAAACACCCGCATGTGCTCACCGGGAGCGACGCGGGCGTTGTAGAGGTTCCACAGTTCGGGCCGCTGGTTCTTCGGGTCCCACTGGCCCCAGGCGTCGCGGAAGCTGAAGACGCGCTCCTTGGCGCGGGCCTTCTCCTCGTCGCGCCGGGCGCCACCGATCAAGGCGTCGAAGCCGAACTCGGCAATCGCATCCAGCAAGGTCACGCTCTGGTGGCGGTTGCGAGACTCGTCCGGGCTGCGCAGCACGACACGCCCGGCGGCGATGGAATCCTCCACCGACCGGACGATCAAACGTTCACCCAGCTCGGCCGCGCGAGCGTCCCGGAAGGCGATGACCTCGGGAAAGTTGTGGCCGGTGTCGATGTGCAGCAAAGGCAGCGGAAAGCGCGCGGGCCGGAAGGCCTTGGTGGCCAGGTGCAGCAGCACGATGGAGTCCTTGCCGCCGGAGAACAGCAGCGCAGGGTGGGCACACTGGCCGGCCACCTCGCGCAGGATGTGCAGGGCTTCGGCCTCCAGCCAGTCCAGGTGGCTGAGCGTGGATGCGCCGGGGGTGGTCGCAGGGACTGACAGGGTGCTCATGGGGTCGGTTGCTGGTGCTGTGGGGCAGACGCAGGCGCTTGGGCCACGGCGGGCAGCGGCGTCGCCAGGCCGGCCTGGGGCGCGTGCAGCCCGCACTCCCGCGTCTGGTCCGCCTCCCACCACCAACGTCCGGCACGGACGTTCTCACCGAGCGTGACGGATCGGGTGCAGGGCGCGCACCCGATGCTGGGGAAGAAGCGATCGTGCAGTTCGTTCCACGGCACCTCGTGCGCGCGCAGGTAGGCCCAGACCTCGGCCTCGCTCCAGTCATGCAGCGGGTTGAACTTCACCGGCTTGCCCGGGCCCTGAGGCTCGCGCGGCAGGAGACCCGCGCGGGTGACCGACTGCGCGGCCCGCTGCCCGGTGACCCAGGCCCTGCGGCCGGACAGGGCCTGCTCCAGGGGCTGCAGCTTGCGTACGGCGCAGCAGGCCTGGCGCTGCGACACCGACTCGTAGAAGCCGTTGATGCCCTGCGCCGCGACCAGATGACGCACGGCCTGAGGGTCCGGCATCCGCACCTCGATGCAGCGCCCGTAGCGGGTTTCGGCCCGCTGCAACAGCCGGTAAGTCTCCTCATGCAGACGGCCGGTGTCCAGGGTGAAGACCGCGATGTCCAGTCCCTGGCCGCGGATCATGTCCAGCAAGACCATGTCCTCCGCGCCCAGGCTGGTGGAGAAGGCCGCCGGCCCGGCCTCGACCGCCTGGCGCAGCACTTCGACAGCGGCGCGCGACCGGGATTCCAGCAATTGCGCGGTCACGGCTTGCCCGAAACCGGGCCCCTGGCGGGCTTGAACCACGGCGGCAGCAGACCGCGAAACCGCCTCATCCTGTCGAGCAGAGGTGGGCATCGGTGGCGATGTGGTCGTCGGGAAAGCGCTCATGGCTTGGGAGTCACAGCCGGCGGACTCTATGGACGCACCCGCCCGCAGCCAAGAAAGCGTTTCGAGGACCGATCTGCGGAATTCGAATACCCGGCCAGCACAGGCCGGGAACACTTCCTGACGCGATCAGCCGCACTGGTTTATGCAGATTACCTATTTGCATACAACTCTTCATTTCTTGTTCTTACAAGCAACCCCCGGCACACTGAAGGCGTGAACTTTCAACAGTTGCGGTCCGCGCGCGAAGCGGTTCGGCGGGGCTTCAACCTCACCGCCGTGGCCGAGGCCCTGCATACCTCGCAGCCCGGCGTGAGTCGTCAGATCCGCGACCTGGAGGAAGAGCTGGGCGTGGAGATCTTCGTGCGGGTGGGCAAGCGCCTGACCGGGCTCACGCCGCCTGGCCACACGGTGCTGCCCATCGAGGAGCGCTTGCTGCAGGAGGCCGACAACCTGCGCCGCGCAGGCGAGGACTTCGCCGCCGAGGGGCGCGGCACGCTCACCATTGCGGCAACACACTCGCAGGCCCGCTACGCACTGCCGACCGCCGTGCGGGACTTCCGCCTGGCCCACCCGGAGGTGGCCTTGCGCCTGCACCAGGGCTCACCGCGCCAGGTGGCGCAGATGCTGCTGGAAGGCGAAGCCGACATCGGCGTGGCCACCGAGGCGCTGGCCACCTACCCCGAACTGGTGGCCCTGCCCTGCTACCAGTGGACGCACACCGTGCTGGTGCCCCCGGGCCACCCGTTGGCCGAAGACGCCTCCCAAGGCCGGCCGCTGACGCTGGCACGCCTGGCGCAGTACGCGCTCGTCACGTACGAACCCGGCTTCACCGGCCGCAGCCACATCGACGAAGCCTTTGCGCGCCAGCAGGTCGAGCCCCGCATCGTGCTGGAGGCCATGGACGCCGACGTCATCAAGACCTACGTCGAACTGGGCCTGGGCGTGGGCATCGTCGCAGCCATTGCCTACGATGAAGAACGCGACCGTCACCTGTGTGCCATCGACGCACGCCACCTGTTCGCCCCCAATCTGACACGCCTGGCGGTCCGCCGGGGTGCGTTCCTGCGTGCCTTTGCCTACAGCTTCATCGAGGCGTTTGCGCCTCCGCTGACGCGCAAGGTGGTTGAACCCGCGCTGCGCGCCGAACCGGGCACGGGCTTCGAAATCTGACAGGCCAGAGCGCACCGACCGCGAACTGGCGTCAGTCAATTACGGGGAGCTTCTTGAAAGGCTGCATCCCTGCCGCAACTCCCGGTCAAGGCGGCTCAATGCCCACTATCCACTTCGCGGGAACAGCCTCCCGGTACCAGAGGCCGCAATCGAGCAATTGCTGCGACGATTGATGGGCAGGATCAGAAAGCTTGAACGCCCATGCTTCCAAGAACGGAGCCACCAAGTTGGGTAGGACGCCTCGCACCAGGGTTTGCTCCATCGTGAAATAGCGCTGTGTTCCTTCAATCGCACTTCGACCAGGAACTGCCACCTTGACGACCAATGCAGTCCCATCAGTTGCGAGCAAATCGCGACCTTCATCTCCAAGTAGATCGTATGCAATGAGTCCGTCAAGCTCCGATCCTTGTGCGAGGTAGTGATTAAAGCTGTTGACCAGCCCGGACCGCGAGAGCGTGAGATGTACTTGGCCTTCGCGGCCCAACCCACCAACGCCACTGTGCGCCCGAAGAACGTCGTCCAGCTTGCTCTCGACATCCTTCCATGAACGGTGGGAGCAAAGCGCTCTCTGCAGGCGGCCCCGGCGCTGCATGGTAACAAGGGGTTGGAGTCCATTTGTCCCGATTGAGATCACGTCCTCCTGGGTGAGCCGGGTACCGTGGTAGGCCAGCACGTGGCCTTCTGTGATCCAGCGAAGCGCGCGCTCCACGACTTGACCCCGATCTACGCCGCGCAACAAGTCTTCGAGCGCATCCTCCACAAACTCGTATCGGGTGCCAGCGATCTTCTGACGTACGGTCGCAGGCACAGCGTCGGCCAAGGCACGTTCGAGTTGCGGCGCCCAGTCGTCGATGAGATCGTAGTCCAGCATTGCGCCCGATCATAGGAGCGCATCTGTGCGGGAGGAATTGCAATCACACCACTTCCGTTGGCTCAGGCTGGGAGCAGGGGCAGTCCAACGCGCATGATTTCATGACCCTTTGGACCTTGACCCTCTGGGCCAGTCCATGGGCTGATGACCCTCTGGGCTGACCCCCTCTGGGCTGACCCTCTGGGCCTCTCGCGTGCGTTCTCGTCCCGCGCATTCTTTGTATGTGTAAAGATGTGTTGCCGTGCGTGTTGATGCTTGCGTCGCTCCTTAATTAGGATCTACACTGGCTTCGCACATTTAGGGGATGGTCTATGTCGGAAGTTCACGATCTGGTAGCAGATTTGGAGCGGGAGATCGAGGTTGACCGTAGAGCGCTGGCTGCCAAGGAAGCGGCACTAGAACTGCTAAAAGGAAGGTTGCGCGGATCTCCTTCTAAGGCTCCTGCTATGCAAACGGCCGAACGCGCGGCGCCCGCAGAGGGGGAGTTGCTTGATCTCAGTTCGCTAAATGTGCTCGACGCGAGCAGACGGAGGACGTTCGTCGACGAGTTGCGCGACGCCGTCGCGCGCTTTGGGCCGCAGGAATTCAGCATTGGACACGTCGAAGCAGCGCTGAAGCGGTTGGGTATCGAGGTAGCAGGTAAGACACCTCGGTCCCGCATCTCGGCCAGTCTCTCAAAGCTTCACGAGGAGGGCTACCTTTGTAAGACCTCTGAAGGGGGTGGGAACGTGCCTCATCGCTACCGCATTCGATCACAGATGACTGATGAACAGGCGAAGGTCTATGCGAAGCTGAGTGAACGAAGAGGAATGGTCGACCTGAACGCCCCTGAAGGCAAAGATGAGGACTTGTAGACAAACAGAAGGGAGGATCGCGTTGCGACGGCAACGCATAAACGGAAAAAGCCGCTAGGTACGAACTAGCGGCCTTCCGGTGACGGCGGGCGGGCCCACCAACACTTTCTCCTAAGGAAGAGACACCGGCAGTTTAGCTGCTGGCGGGGTGCTGGACAAGCTTCGCCCTGTGTTTTCGGAACACTGAGGGATTCACCATGCACTACTGCATGCACCCAAAGGATGTGCGAGTGCGAGCGTACGTGCGCTTTCGGCTTGGCCGACTTGAACACGTATGTGAGCACTGCCGCTCTTTGCCTGGGCAGCTGACTTTGTTCAACTGACCTTTTGGCCCCGCGCCACATTGGCCGGGGCCTTTTTGATTGACACGACGGAAGTGGCTTCGTCGCAAACTGGGGACGGTTCCTGTTGCGACGCCTTTCAAGAAACTCCCCGCAAGTGACTAACGCACAGGGGAGATTTCAAGCCGGCTGAGCACACAAAATTCCGGACAGGCTTACGGAGAGGGATTTCTCCTCGCCCCGATCGCCCCCATCCTGCAGCGAATCGCATCCGCTGCAAGGGTTCTGCGTCTCGATGGCCTCGTCCCCTGGCCTACCCGCCTGCGCCGGGGCT
>JBJTZN010000014.1:0-29047 GCA_046087245.1 Rubrivivax sp. | reverse complement strand
AGGCTTGGTTTTGAGGGTTTTCCCGTGCTCAGGCTCGGTAAGTCAACAGCGGGGTCGCTTGCTGCTAAGTTAGGGCTCGCTCTCGTTCTGGGATTGCAATCGCTGGGGTCTGGCCCTGCAGCAGCCCGAACAGAGAGCCCTGCTCAGAGTGGTGAGACGATCGCCTTGGTGGCCTTGCCGCCCGAGGCGAGGGAAACCCGCCGATTGATCGGCACCGGCGGGCCGTTTCCTTACGAAAAGGACGGCACGGTGTTCGGCAACCGCGAGCGGTTGCTGCCTGCCCAGGCCCGAGGCTTCTATCGGGAATACACCGTGAAGACGCCGGGGCTGAGACATCGCGGAGCCAGAAGAATCGTCTGCGGCGGTGCCGAACCGACCAGACCCGTGAATTGCTTTTACACCGCCGATCACTACGCGAGTTTTCGCCGTATCGTGGAGTGACCGGTCGGTGTCCGTGCTGGAACATTCTTGAACTTTGGGGGACAGCGACCATGCAGTTGCAGACCATCCGAACCAACATCGTGCAGTCGATCCGGGCCTACCAGGTCGAGGATCTGCTGGCCGCGGCGCAGGCCGTCGGGCATCACTTTCTCTACGCCAACGTTGGTTCGGCGCAGACCAAGCAGGAGGTGCTGGAGGGCATCGCCCAGGCCTTCACGTTTCCCGCCCACTTCGGCAAGAACCTGGACGCGCTGTACGACTGCATGACCGACCTCGTGCACAAGGCGGGCCCACAGCCGGGTTTCGTGGTGGTGCTCGAGCAGTTGCCCGACAACCCGCGCTTCGACCGCGAAGCGCGCGAGCAGTTGTTGGACGTCTTCCGCGACGCGGCCGATTTCTGGTCCGAGCGCAAGATCGCGTTTCGCTGCTTCTATTCCTTCGCGGTGACGCGGTCGCAGGACCAGGGCGACAAGCCGATCGAGGTTGTGCCGGCCGAGCAGCCCATCGTGCCCAAGCCCGCACCCAAGGTGGCGGCCTCCAAGTCGGGCATCAACCCGAACTTCGGCATGAACATGCCGATGATGAGCAGCGCCTTCGACACCGCGGCCTGGCTGCGTGCGGCAGCCTGATCAGCCGCCCACCGCCCGCGCCAGCTCGACGAACTCGCTCACCGGCACTTCCTCGGCACGTCTTTGCGTGTCGAAGGTGCCGGCGAAGTCCTTCTGCACAAGCCAGCGCCCCAGGGTGTGGCGCAGCAGCTTGCGACGCTGCGAGAACGCCACGCTCACGAGTTCAGACAGCAGCCGTGCGTCGGCCAGTCGGGGCTGGGCCAGGGGCTGCATGCGAACCACCGCCGAGTCCACGGCCGGCGGCGGTTCGAAGGCCTGCGGCGGCACATCCAGCACGCGCTCCAGCGCATAACGCCACTGAAGCATGACGCTCAGACGGCCGTAGGCTTTACTGCCGGGACCAGCCACCATGCGGTCGATCACCTCGCTTTGCAGCATGAAATGCTGGTCCTGCACGAAGGCAGCCGCTTCCAGCAACTGGAACAGGATAGGCGTGGAGATGTTGTAAGGCAGGTTGCCGACGACGCGCATCGGCGTGTCGGGCGCTGCGCCCGCATGGCGGCAGGCCTGCGACCGCACCGCGCGCCAGTCCACGCTCAGCACGTCGGCCTCGATGACCTGCAACCCCGGCCAACCCTGAAGTCGCGCCGACAGGTCCCGGTCCAGTTCGATGACGGTCAGGCGGCCGGCGCGTTGCAACAGCGGCCGCGTAAGCGCCCCCAATCCCGGACCGATCTCCACCACGGGTTGTCCGGCCCGCGGATCGATCGCATCGACCAAGGCCTCGATGAGGCTGGCATCGATCAGGAAGTGCTGACCGAAGCGCTTGCGGGGGATGTGCTTCACGAGGCGCCCGCCGGCGTGCGCATCCGCGCCATGCCCCGCAACGCGGGCCTCAAAGCGGCGGCTCGCGCATCTCGACGTAGGCGCGGCCGCGCAGATCGCGCGCCCAATCGGCGTAGGCATCGTCAAAGCGCTGTTCGCGCAGGGCGCTGCGGGCCTGTTCGCGCAATTGCCTGGGATCCACGGCCACGTCGCGGCGCTCCAGCACCTGGATGAGGTGAACGCCGAAGCGTGACACCACGGGCGGTGACAGGCCGCCCACGGCCAGCGCGTTCATGGCTTCCTCGAACTCCGGCACCATGGCGCCGGGTGCGGCCCAGCCCAGGTCACCGCCCTGCGCGGCGGAACCGTCTTCGGAAACCTCGCGCGCCAGATCCTCGAAGGTACGCGCGCCACTGTCGATCTGGCTGCGGTAGCCGGCCAGCCGGGCCTGCGCGGCCTCGGGCGAAAGCCGGCTGGACGTGCGCAGCAGGATGTGGCGCGCCCGTGTCTGCGTGACCGTCGCCTGACTGGCATCCACACGCGACAACACCTTGAGGACATGGAAGGCGGCGGGGCTGCGCACGGGCGCCGGCGTCACCTCGCCCACTTTCAGCGCCCGCGTGGCTTCCACGAACAGGTCCGGCAGGCGCGAGGCCGGTCGCGCGCCGATCACGCCGCCCTGCTCACGCTGGGCGTCCTCCGACACCTGGCGGGCCACGGCCTCGAAGGGTTCACCGGCCCGCACCCGGGCCAGGGCCGCCTCGGCCAGGCGGCGGCGCTCGGCCACCACCGCGTCGGAGGCACCGTCGGGCACGGAGATCAGGATCTGCGCCAGATTCAGCGGGGCCTCGGCCGCCGCCGCGCGGCGCTGCCGCTCCAGGTAGTCCTCCAGATCGCTGTCGGTCAGGCGGATGCGCTGGTAGACCTCGCGCTCCCGGGTGCGCTCCACCAGCAACTGGTCACGCAGGTTGGCCCGGAAGCGCACCAGGTCGATGCCCTCGGCGGCCAGCCGCTCGCGCAGTTGCTCGACGTTGAGCTGGTTCTGCGCCGCCACCGCCTGTACGGCCCGGTCGAGCTCCCCGTCGTCGACCTTGCCGCCGTTCTCCCGCGCGTGGGTGAGGATGACCCGCTCTTCAATCAGGGCATCCACGACCTGCCGCTTCAACTCTTCCTCAGGCGGCAGCCGGACCCCATTGCGCTGGGCCTCTTCCTGCGCCCGCGCCAGACGGCGCGAGACCTCCACCGCCGTCACCAGTTCCTGGTTGACGATGGCCACGATGTAGTCGCCGCTGCGCACGGCCGAACGATCGGCAGCGCGGGTGGCTGCCCGGTCCGTGGCCGTGGGCTGGCCCTGGGCCCAGGCTGCAGGCACCGGCAGGGCACCCAGGCACAGGGTGGCCAGGGCCGCTTGGCACCGGCGGGCAAAGCGGGGTGGGAGTTCAATCATGGAGAGGTCCCCGTCGGGGTCGTGACGCCGTCTTCACGCAGGGGGCGGAAGGCTGCCGCATTGTCCTTCAAGACCCGCAGCGGCCCCGAGGTGGAACGCGACAAACCGGTCAGCTCCAGTTGGAACAACAGGCGCGTCGTGGACTGCCCCCGCCCGGTGGCCTGGTGCTCGACGAACATCCGTGCGGTCCAGCAGCCGGCGTCCACCTCCAAACCCACCAGCGCGTCGGTCACCCGCTGATCGCGCGTGCTGTAGTTCATGCGCCCCAGGCTGTACCAGCGGCGCTGGCAACCGGCCCCGGGCGCCGGTGCAGCCGTTGCCGCAGCCGGCAGGGCACGGCTCAGGCTCCAGCGCAAGG
The DNA here is from genome assembly GCA_046087245.1 of Rubrivivax sp. GTDB lineage: Bacteria > Pseudomonadota > Gammaproteobacteria > Burkholderiales > Burkholderiaceae_C > Rubrivivax. The sequence continues at coordinate 25,407 of JBJTZN010000014.1, read as the reverse complement.
GCCACTGCCAGCCGAACTCCCACTGTTCGGTCGCGCCTCTGTTGTATCGATAGGTGGCATTGAGCAGGCGGGACTCGCCCGCGTCATGCCTCGCGGTGACCACCGAGCGCACCGTGGCTCGGTCCTCGGCATTCCAGCGCAGCGAGCCCTCCAGGTTCCAGCGCGGGATCACCGAGGTGGAGCCCAGCACCAGCAGGTCCGAGACGCGGCCTGTGAAGGGCTGGCCATCGGGGGTGATGCGCTGGTCGCTGAACAGCAGGCGCTGGACCACGCCCAGCCGCATCAACTCGCTCCCGGTGGACGCGTCCACCAGCCGGGTCACCAAGCCGACGTTCAGCTGGTTGGCGTCCGAGACCCGGTCCACGCCACTGAAGTCGTTGCCGGTGTAGATGGAAGTGAAGTTGAAGTCCTTGCCGGCGCTGTCAAAGGCCAGGTACGGACTCTGCGCGCGCCAGGGGGTGCTGACGTACAGCAACCGGGGCTCCAGCGTCTGCCGCAGCGCGCGCCCGAAAGCCGATGCACTGCGCTCGAAAGTCAGTCCACCGTCCAGGCTGAAGGTGGGAATGGCGCGCGACAGGCGCTGGCGCCCATCGGGCAAGACCTGATCCAGGTCGTAGCCCGCCAGGTTCAAGGCCAGGCGCGGCGTCAGCCAACCACCGGGCTGGCGCCAGGGCCGCTCCAGATGGCCCACCAGGTGCAGCCGATGGGCATTCGGCCGGGTGGACGAGGCCAGACCGCCGGCGGGGGCCGTGCCTGCCGTGAGGCCGGGCAGTTCGAAGCGGTTGAACTCCAGTTCGAACGCCCCCTCCAGCCCGGCACCCGGCATGCCCTGGCCGCGCACACCGGCCTGCAGGGTGCGGTTGTAGGGCGAGATGATGGGGTCGGTCAGCGACTGCAGCACCTGCCAACGCCGGGTGCTCGCATACACCTGGGCCTCAAGCCAGGACAGCAGCATGGGCTGCTCGATGGCCGCCTGCAGCGGCAGCAGGCGCGGCGCCCAGGACAGCGTGCCGGTGGCGAAGTCCTTCCACCAGTCATCGTCGGAGACACGGGTCACCGCCCACTCGTAGCGGCCCCCGGCAGGGCCGGCAGACCACGGCAGCGCGCCGTCATGGAGGGCCTTCAGGGCATGCCGGGAGCGACCGGCCAGGCGGTCCGACGGCATCCAGTCCAGCCACAGCCGGCCCTGGAAGTCCGGCTCCAGGTAGCGGAACTCGGTTTCCAGCGCGGCCCCGCGCCGCGTCACCACCCGCGGCGACAGCGTGGCGTCCCGGTTGGGGGCGATGTTCCAGTAGTAGGGCATGCCCAGACTGGCGCCGCTGCGGCTGTCCAGGCGGAACTCCGGTGGCAGCCAGCCCGACTTGCGCTCGCCCGTGACCGGAAAGCTCAGGCGCGGCAGCACGAGCAGCGGCACACCGAGAAACTGCAGCCGTGCGCCCTCGGCCACGCCCTCATTCGCATCGAGGTCCACGCTGAGCTTGCGGGCCGTCAACAGCCAGTCCGCGCCCCTGGCGCCTTCGGCGCCGTCCAGGGGGCAGCTGGAGTAGATGGGCTGCGTCGCCTGGAAGCGGGAGGTCCCGGCGAAGTCGATGCGCTGGGCCCGGCCGCCGGTCTTGGTGCGGCCGATGTCGAATTCGGGCTGGAGGAAGAAGCCCTCGAAGGACTGGACCTGCAACTCCAGGCGCGGCCCCCGGAAGGTCGAGCCCTCGCGGCTGACGCTGACCCGACCTTCGGCTATGGCCCGGTCGCCCTCGGTGCGGTAGGTCAGGCGGTCAGCCTTGAGCAGCAGACCGCCTCGGCGCAACTCGACATCACCCTCGGCACGGGCCTCCTCGGCGACCGTGCCGCTGAGGGCCCGGGCCTCGATCTTCACAGGCTGGTCGGCGTCCGGTCCGCCCGCCCAGGCAGCGCCCGCCCCCAATGCAGCGGCGGCAGCCAGGGCCAACGGGTTCAAGCGTGCAAAGGACACCGGATCACGAGAGTCGGAGGCAAGGGGCACAGGGGCAGCCACAGCACGGTCCGTTGCGGATCGGGGCCTGGAACGCCAGCCTGGAATGCCTTCATTATCGACGTGGCCCGGTCAACGCAGCCCCCATGACCCGCAGGATGATCCTCGGGCCCACCCCGCAGCAGCGCCCGGTCCGCCCGGCAATTTCTTGTGAACCGGGCCCGACCCTTCAGGGACAGGCTGCGATGACCTGGGCCACCGAGGCGGTGAGTTTCTTGCCGTAGCCGATGTGCAGGAACTCGTTGGGACCGTGCGCGTTGCTGGCGGGGCCCAACACGCCGCAGACCATCATCTGCGCGCGGGGGAAGCCCTGCTGCAGCATGCTCATCAAGGGAATGGTGCCGCCCTGGCCGATGTAGCCCAGGGGCGCGCCGTAGTGCCTGTTCGAAGCGGCGTTCAGCGCCGTCTCCAGCCAAGGCGCCAGCTCGGGTGCATTCCAGCCGGTGGCTCCCAGCGCCCCGGCGCGGCCGTCGGCCTGGAAGGTGACCTTGGCGTTGTAGGGCGCGTTGTCCTCCAGCAGCGCCTTGAGCTGTTGGCTGGCCAAGTGAGCGTCCACCAGCGGCGGGGTGCGCAGGCTGAGCTTGAAGGCGGTGAAGGGGCGCAGCACATTGCCTGCATTGCGCATGTCAGGCAAACCATCGACGCCCGTGACGCTGAGCGTGGGGCGCCAGGTGCGGTTGAGCAGGGCCTGCACCGGATCGGTGGTCGTGGGCAGGGCCAGCGTGCCATCGGCACCGCAGGCCCAGGGGAAGGGCTTCCAGACCTCGTCGCCCAGGATGGCTGCCGTGGCGCGGGCCTGCTCCAGGCGCGAGGCGGGCACCTCGCAGTGAAACACCTCGGGCAGCAAATGGCCACTGGCGCTGTCTTCCAGCCGATCCAGCACATGGCGCAGGATCCGAAAGCTCGAGGGCACCACGCCGCTGGATTCGCCCGAGTGCACCCCTTCGGTCAGGATCTCCACCTTGAGCACACCGCTGACCATGCCGCGCAGGCTGGTGGTCAGCCAGAGCTGGTCGTAGTTGCCGGCTCCTGAATCGAGACACACCACCAGTCCCACCTGGCCCAGGCGGGCCTTCAGCACCTCCAGATAGGCGGGCAGGTCGAAGGAGCCGCTTTCCTCACAAGTCTCGATCAGCCCCACACAGCGCGGGCGCGGGGTGCCCTGGGCGTCCAGCGCCATGAGGGCGGTGATGGCGGCGTAGGCCGCGTAGCCGTCGTCGGCGCCGCCGCGGCCGTAGAGCCTGCCGTCCTCGATCTTGGGCGTCCAGGGCCCGAGATCCCTGCGCCAACCGTTGAACTCGGGCTGCTTGTCCAGGTGCCCGTACATCAGCACGGTGTCGGTGCTGCCGGGTTTGGTGGCGGGCACCTCGAAGAAGATCACGGGCGTACGGCCCTCGATGCGCACCACCTCGAGCTTCAGGCCCGCCACCTGCTGATGCTCGATCCAGGTGGCGGTATCGCGCACCACGCGCTCGACGAAGCCGTTCTTCGCCCAGTCGGGATCGAACATCGGGCTCTTGGAGGGGATGCCGATGTAGTCGGTCAACGCGGGCAGGATCTTGTCGTCCCAGGCGCGGTCGGCGTAGGCGGCGAGGCCCTGCAGGCTGGCGCCATCGTCGTCACCAGGAATGGGCATGGAAGGGTCGCGTGCGTTCATGGTCGTCCTCGCTGCAGGGCCCGGCGGACGCTGGGCCCGTCGACACGCAGTCTACGCGGCGCGCGCTGCCTGCAACGGCCCCGCCCCTAGAATCCGGGCCATGGAACAGGCCCGCAAGGCGCTGCTCGCGGCGTTGCGCTCGGCGCTCGCCGAAGTGGCGCCAGACTCCCCCGTCGAACCCGCCTTCGAATCCCCGCGCCAAGCCTCCCATGGCGATCTGGCCATCACCTGCGCCATGCCGCTGGCACGGCCGCTGAAGAAGAACCCCCGGGAGCTCGCGCAGACGCTGGTGGATGCCCTGCGGCGACAGCCCGACGTGGACCACTGGGTCCAGGCCTTTGAGATCGCGGGGCCGGGCTTCATCAATCTGCGACTTTCGGCCGCGGCCAAGCAGTCGGTGGTGCGGGAAGTGCTGCACGCCGGCGCCGCCTTCGGCGCGCAAGCGCCCAACGGCCGGCAGGTGATGGTGGAGTTCGTCTCGGCCAACCCCACGGGCCCTCTGCACGTGGGCCACGGCCGGCAGGCGGCCCTGGGCGACTCGATGTGCAACCTGATGCAGACCCAGGGCTGGCAGGTACACCGAGAGTTCTACTACAACGATGCCGGCGTGCAGATCGCCACGCTGGCCCGCTCCACCCAGGCGCGCCTGATGGGCCACCGGCCGGGCGATGCCGCCTGGCCCGAGGACGCCTACAACGGCGAATACATCGCTGACATTGCTGCCGACTACGCCGCGGGCAAGACGGTCCGGGCCGACGACCGCGCCACCACCGCCTCGGGTGACCCGCAAGACCTGGACGGCATCCGCGAGTTCGCCGTGGCCTACCTGCGCCACGAGCAGGACCTGGACCTGCGTGCCTTCGGCGTACGCTTTGACCACTACTACCTGGAGTCCAGCCTGTACGCCACCGGCCGGGTGACGCAGACGGTGCAGCGCCTGGTGGACGCCGGCAAGACCTACGAGAAGGACGGCGCGCTGTGGCTGCGCAGCACCGACTACGGCGACGACAAGAACCGCGTGATGCGCAAGTCGGTGCCCGAAGGTGCCGCCCAGGGCGCTGACGCTGCGGCCTCGCCCTACACCTACTTCGTGCCCGATGTGGCGTACCACATCCACAAGTGGCAGCGGGGCTTCGTCAAGGTCATCAACATCCAGGGCAGTGACCACCACGGCACCATCGCCCGCGTGCGTGCGGGCCTGCAGGCCGCGGGGGTGGGCATCCCCCCTGGCTACCCCGACTACGTGCTGCACAAGATGGTGACCGTCATGAAAGGCGGCGAGGAGGTCAAGATCTCCAAGCGCGCCGGCGGCTACGTCACCCTGCGCGACCTGATCGACTGGACCAGCCGCGACGCGGTGCGCTTCTTCCTCATCAGCCGCAAGGCCGACACCGAGTTCACGTTCGATGTGGACCTGGCGCTCAAGCAGAACGACGAGAACCCGGTCTTCTACGTGCAGTACGCCCATGCCCGGATCTGCTCGGTGCTGGCGCAGTACGGCCAGGACACCGCCGGTCTGGACGGCGCCGACCTGTCACTGCTGACCGCTCCCACCGAAAGCACCTTGATGCTCAAGCTGGCTGAGTATCCGCAGATGCTGACGCGCGCCGCGGCAGAGCATGCCCCTCACGATGTGACCTTCTATCTGCGCGATCTGGCCGCGGCCCTGCACAGTTACTACGCGGCCGAGCGCTTCCTGGTGGCCGATGCCGCGCTGGCGCGCGCGCGCATGGCGTTGCTGTGCGCCACGCGTCAGGTGCTGCGCAATGCCCTGGCGGTGCTGGGCGTGAGCGCGCCCGAGGTCATGAAACGCGAAGACGCGGAGGGCTGAACCTTGATCAAGCAACCTGCCAGACCCCGACCCCGCCGCCCCGCCAGCCTGCATGCGCAGCGCGGCGGCTTCGGCATGGGCCTGATCGTCGGCCTGGTCATCGGGCTGGCCCTGGCGCTGGGCGTGGCCCTGTACATCACCAAGGCACCTGTGCCCTTCGTCAACAAGGTACCCCAGCGCAGCGCCGAGCAGGACGCCGCCGAGGCCCAGCGGAACCGTCACTGGGACCCGAACGCACCCCTGGCCAGCAAGGTGCCCCGACCCGCGGTCTCCTCGCCACCGCCTGCGGCCTCCGCCGCCGCACCGGCGCCTGCCGCCCTGCCGGCACCCCTGCCCTCCGCAGCAGGCCCAGGCGGCCCCGCCACAGGGCCGGCCACCGCACCGTCGCCCCGCAACCCGGCGGCGATCCTGGCCGGCCAGTGGCCCGCCGCCTCGGCGCCCGGCGCGGCCAAGGCCGGCAAGGGCGCTGAGCCTTACCTGTACTTTGTGCAGGCCGGAGCGTTCCAGCGCCCCGAAGACGCCGAGGCCCAGCGCGCGCGCCTCACGATGATGGGACTGGAGCCGCGGGTGGTGGAGCGTGAGCAGGCGGGCCGCACCGTGTACCGGGTGCGTCTGGGGCCCTTCGACAAGCAGGCGGATGCCGAAACCTTGCGCGACAGACTGGGGGCCGCGGGCACGGAAGCGGGGCTGTTGCGCATGGAGCGGCCCGCGCAGTGAACTCCCGGCCGCCACCAGACTCCAACCCCATGCCATCCCGGAAGGACAGGATCACGATGAACCGCCGCAACTTTTCGCAATGGGGGGCCGCATGGGTCGCCACTCTGGGCGTTTGCGCCGCAAAAGGAGCGCTGGCCCAGGGCGGCCCGGTGGAGGGTGTGCACTACATCCGGTTGGCGCAGCCGGCAACGGTGTCGGCGCCCGCCGGCAAGATCGAGGTGGTGGAGTTCTTCTGGTACGGCTGCCCGCACTGCAATGCGCTGGAGCCGGCCCTGGAGGCCTGGATCAAGCGCCTGCCGCCAGACGTTGCGTTCCGTCGCGTGCCCGTGGCCTTCAGCGCCACGCACGAGTCGCACCAGAAGCTGTTCTACGGGCTGGAGGCGATGGGTCAACTGGAGGCCATGCACCGCAGGATCTTCGCTGCCATCCACACGCAGCAACAGCGCCTGGACCGCGAGGCCGATCAGCTCGCCTTCCTCAAGGCGCAGGGCGTGGACGAGGCGAAGTTCCTGGAGATGACACGCTCGTTCTCGGTGCAGACCAAGATGCGCCAGGCAAAACAACTGTCCAGCGCCTACAAGATCGACGGCGTACCCGCCCTGGGCGTGGCCGGGCGCTTCTACACCTCCGGCCCGCTGGCGGGGGACAACCAGCGGGCCCTGGCGGTGGCGGACTTCCTGATCGAGCGTGTCCGCAGGGGACGATAAGCCAGCGTCCGGCAGTCGCGATGGCTGCGTCGCCGTCGTAAGCGCGAACTTGGCGGCACTAGAATCACCAGCAAGTTCTGTGCCGCCTTCAAATGACCCGAGCCCATCCGCCCGCGCCAACCCTGCCGCCCTGCCCCCGCGCGCCGTCGTTCGAAGGGGTTGCCGCTGCGCTGGGCGCCGCCCTGTTGCTGTCGGCCGGTGCCGGCCTGGCCCGGGCGGAGCGGGCCGACCGCAGCCAACCCATCGTGCTGGAAGCCGACAAGCGCGGCACGGTGGACACACGCAAGCAGACCACGGTCCTGATCGGCAATGTGGTCATCACCCAAGGCACGCTGCAGGTTCGCGCCGAACGGGTGGAGATTCAGGAAGCGCCTGACGGCTTCCGGACTGCCGTGGCCCTGGGCTCGGCCCAGCAGCCGGCCTTTTTCAAGCAAAGGCGTGAGGCCAGCGAGGAAACCGTCGAGGGTACGGCCGAGCGCATCGACTTCGAGGAGAAGAACGACACGCTGCGGCTGACCGGCAACCCTGTCGTGCGGCGCATGCTGGGCTCGAAGATGATCGATGAAGTCACCGGCACGCTGATCACCTGGGACAACCGCACCGAGTTCTTCACGGTGGACGGGGGAGCCAGGACCGCTGCCAACCCCACGGGCCGGGTGCGCATGCTGCTGAGTCCGCGGCAGGCGGCCTCCAGCCCCGCTGCGGCGGCTTCGCCTCCCCCGAAAACCCCGAACTCCACAAAGGCGGCGAACGCCCCACAGGCCGCCCGCGCGGCCAGCCGGTGATGGCCGGGCCCAGCCGCCTGGAAGCCACCGGGCTGCAAAAGCGCTACGGCGCGCGCAAGGTGGTCAAGGACGTGCACCTGGCGGTGGCCGGGGGGGAGGTGGTGGGTCTGCTGGGTCCCAACGGCGCCGGCAAGACCACCACGTTCTACATGGTGGTGGGCTTGGTGCGGGCCGACGCCGGACGCATCCTGATCGACGGACAGGAGATCCAGAACCTGCCCATTCACCGGCGATCCCGGCTGGGCCTGTCGTACCTGCCCCAGGAAGCATCGATATTCCGCAAGCTCACGGTCGAAGAGAACGTGCGCGCGGTGCTGGAGTTGCAGCAGGGGCCCGACGGCAAGGGGCTGGATGCCACCGCGCTGGAGCAGCAGCTCGAGCAATTGCTGGCCGAGCTGGGCATCGAGAAACTGCGCGAGGTGCCGGCCCCGGCCCTGTCGGGCGGGGAGCGTCGCCGCGTGGAGATCGCCCGCGCCCTGGCCACGCGACCACGCTTCATCCTGCTGGACGAGCCTTTCGCCGGCGTGGACCCCATCGCGGTCATCGAGATCCAGCGCATCATCGGCTTCCTGCGCGCGCGCGGCATCGGCGTGCTGATCACCGACCACAACGTGCGCGAGACGCTGGGCATCTGCGACCGCGCCTACATCATCAGCGACGGCCTGGTGCTGGCCGAAGGGACGCCGCAGGAGATCGTCGACAACCCGCAGGTGCGCCGCGTCTATCTGGGCGAGCACTTCCGGATGTAGGCATGCGCACCTCCCTGCAGGTCCGGCTCTCGCAGCACCTGGCGCTCACGCCGCAACTGCAGCAGTCCATCCGCCTGCTGCAGCTGTCCACGCTGGAGCTGCACCAGGAAGTCGAGCAGATGCTCGAGCAGAACCCCTTCCTCGAGCCCGAGGACGACACGGGCTCGGCGTGGGAGTCACCGCTGGAGCGCGCCGCGCCCCCCGACCGCACCAGCGAGCGAGAGCAGCAGTCCCTAGGCGACGCGGCGGGCGAGGTGGGTGCCGAGGGCCAAGACGCCAGCGGAGAGCTCAACGCTGCAGAGTTCGGCAGCACGGAGCGGGAGGACTGGGCCAACGGCACCGAGGCCGATGACTTCGACGGCATCCGCGAGCTGCCCTCTGCGTCCGGGGCCGGGTCCGGGGCAGGCGGCGACGACGACCTGGACCCGCAGGAGAGGCGCGCCCTGGACATCAGCCTGGCCGACCACCTGCGCGGCCAGATCCCGGGCCTGCGGCTGTCGGCCGGGGACGCCGCCGCGCTGATGGTGCTGATCGAGTCGCTCAACGAGGATGGCTACCTCGCCGACACCCTGGACGACATTGCCGAATCCCTGTCCGGCGGGCTCGATGAAGACGACGCGGATGACCTGCGCAGCCGGCTGCGCTGTGCCCTGCACTGGCTGCAGCGGCTGGACCCGCCCGGCGTGGGCGCGCGCTCGCTGTCGGAATGCCTGACGATCCAGCTGCGCGCCGGCCCGTCCACCCCGGCTCGAGATCTGGCGCTGGCGCTGTGCGCCGAGCACCTGGACCTGCTGGCGCGGCGCGACGTGAAGCGGCTGATGGCCGCCACGGGCGCCGACGAGGCCCTGCTGCGCCAGGCCCAGGCGCTGATCCTGGCCTGCGAGCCCAAGCCGGGCCGACCTTTCGCTGACGCGCAATCGCAGATCGTCGTGCCCGATGTGATGGTGCAGCGCAGCGGGCGCAGCTTCAAGGTGCTGCTCAACCCGGACGTGATGCCGCGCCTGCGCATCAACGACCTGTATGCCGCGGCCATCCGTGGTCAGCGCGGCGGGCCGATGTCGGCGCGGCTGCAGGAGGCGCGCTGGTTCATGAAGAACATCCAGCAGCGCTTTGACACCATCCTGCGCGTCAGCCAGGCCATCGTCGAACGGCAGAAGGCCTTCTTCACCTACGGCGAGATCGCCATGAAGCCGCTGGTGCTGCGCGAGATTGCGGACGAACTGGGCCTGCACGAGTCCACCATCTCGCGCGTGACCACCGCCAAGTACATGACCACACCGCAAGGCACCTTCGAGCTGAAGTACTTCTTCGGCAGCTCGCTCAACACCGAGGCCGGCGGCAACGCCTCCAGCACCGCCGTGCGGGCGCTGATCCGCCAGATGGTGGCGGCCGAAGACCCGAAGAAGCCCCTGTCCGACAGCACGCTGAGCGAGATGCTGGAGGAGCAGGGCATCCAGGTGGCGCGCCGCACGGTGGCGAAGTACCGCGAGGCGTTGAAGATCGCCCCGGCCAACCTGCGCAAGGCGATTTGAGGGCCTGTGAACGGCCCCCTCGTTGCACCGGCCATTCGCGCACCCGCTCGGGCGCTCGGGCACGCCATCACCCTTCTCAGGCCCTGAGCCCCTCATGACCCACCCACGCCTGCCGCAGGGCGAAACACAGGCCCCCTTGAACCGCACGGTAGACCTCTTCCTGCCTGCGGCCGGCGGCTCCGAAGCCTTGCTGGCCGAGGAAGTGCAGCGCCTGACCGGCCGCCCCGCCCAGGCCGGCCGCGGCGGCGTCTGGGCCCAAGGTGACGGGCTGCAGGCCCTGCACCTGAACCTGGAGAGCCGCATCGCCCAGCGCGTGCTGTGGCCGCTGGTGGACGGCCCTTACCGCGACGAGCACGACCTCTACGACCTGGCCCGGCGCGTGCCCTGGCCCGACTGGATCACCCCGGCGCAGACCCTGCGCGTGGACATCAACGCCCAGAGCAGCCCGCTGCGCAGCGTGAACTTCGCCGCGCTGCGCATCAAGGACGCCGTGTGCGACGTGATGCGCGAAGCCACGGGCGAGCGCCCCAGTGTGGACACGCGCCACCCCGACCTGCCGCTGGTGTTATACGTCGGCCCCGACCACGCCACGCTGTTTGCCGACACCTCGGGCGAGGCCTTGTTCAAGCGCGGCTGGCGCGACGCCCAGGGCGGGCGCCAGGAGGTCAAGGGCGAGGCGCCACTGAAGGAAACCCTGGCTGCGGCCATGCTCGCAGCCGCCGGCTGGCAAGGCCGGGCCGAGGACGGCCCGCTGCTGGACCCGTGCTGCGGCGCGGGCACCATCGCCATCGAGGCCGCGCAAATGGCCTGCGGCATGGCCCCGGGGCTGCAACGCCGTTTCGCCTTCGAGCGCATGCTGCCTTTCCGCACACTGCTGCCGCAGTGGCAGGCGATGCGCGAGCAGGCCCAGGCGCGCGTGCACGCCCCGGCAGTGCCCATCTTTGCCGGCGACGTGAGCTTTCGCATGACGGACTTCGCCGCGCGCAACGCACGCCGCGCCGGCGTGCACCACGCCATCGAGTTCAAGACAGCGGATGCGCTGCAGCGCACGGCGCCGGCCACCACGGGGGTGATGCTGTTGAACCCGCCCTACGGCGAACGCATCGAGGCCAAGGGTGTGGCCCGACGGGCGGGGCCAGCACACGCCGACGGCCACCGGGACAGCCGCGACGGGTTCGAGTCCAGCCGTCGACGTGAAGGTCGCGAAAGTTTCGAGGCCGGTGGCAGCTCCGCCGAGTTCTTCAGCGGACTGGCCTCCCACTGGAAGCGCCACTACCCCGGCTGGACCGCCTGGCTGCTGAGCCCGGACATGAAGCTGCCTTCGCTGATGCGATTGAAGGAGAGCCGGCGCGTGCCGATGTGGAACGGCCCGATCGAGTGCCGGTTGTTCCGCTTCGACCTGGTGGCGGGCTCAGCGCGAGGCTGAAGAGACCGGATCTCGACCACCCCCGCTCACCCTGAGCCTGTCGAAGGGCTTCCGCAGATCAGGCGCTCAGCCCCCTCCAGGCCAGCAGGGCCAACGGTGCGGTATCAGCCCGCAGCACGCGCGGGCCCAGTGTGACGGGCTGAAAGCCCGCGGCCCGCGCCGCCGCCTCTTCGGCCGATGACAGGCCCCCTTCCGGGCCAGACAAGACGAGCGATGCCAGGCTGCACCCGTCGCACCTGGGCGTGCTGCGCCGCCGCCTCAGGCAGATCGAACTCGTCATGCTCGACCAGGCTGCGGTCGAGGTACAGGCGAATGGTCATGCGCTGCGGCTCGACCAGAACAGCCGCCCGAACTCCAGACCGGGCTCGGAGACGCTCAGATGGGACACCCCGAATTCCTTCCAGATCGCCAACTCGCATGGACAGGTATCGACACGCTCGAGCCTGCGCTGGGTTGCAAGCCCTCACCTGTACCTCCTGCCCACCTCCAGCAACGCCGCCGTGCCGATCAGGTCGTTGAGCTGCTCGAAGTCCAGCATCTGCTCGCGAAGAGGCGCGGTGGTGCGGTGGGTGTGCAGGCTGGCGTAGTAGCGCTGCAGGGTGTGGGCCACGGCGCGGGCGGTGCCGCCGGGGAAGATGACGATGCGAAAGCCCATGCGGCCGAGCTCGTCGGTGCTCTGCAGGGGCGTCTTGCCGCCTTCCACCATGTTGGCCAGCAGCGGGATGCGGCCGGCAAAGCGCGCGCAGGCCTGGGCCATCTGCTCGGGGGTGCGTAGCGCCTCGATGAACAGAGCGTCCACGCCGCAGGCCAGGTAGGCCTCGGCGCGGTCCAGGGCGGCATCGAAACCCTCCACGGCCAGGGCGTCGGTGCGCGCCAGGATCAACGTGTCTTCGCTGTGGCGCGCGTCCAGCGCGGCGCGCAGCTTGCCGCACATCTCGGCCGCGGGCACCACGCCCTTGCCGTCCAGGTGGCCGCAGCGCTTGGGGAAGATCTGGTCCTCCAGCTGGATCATGGCCGCGCCGGCGCGCTCGAAGGCGCGCACGGTGCGCTGGGTGTTCAGCGCGTTGCCGAAGCCGGTGTCGGCGTCGACGATGACGGGCGTGCTCACCCGCTCGGTGATGCGGGCCAGGGTGTCGGCCACTTCGGTGGCGGTGGTCAGGCCGATGTCAGAGCGCGCCAGGCGCGTGTAGGCGATCGAGGCGCCCGACAGGTACAGGGCTTCGAAGCCGGCCTGCTCAGCCACCAGCGCGGTCAGCGCGTCGTAGATGCCGGGGGCGAGGACTGGGGTGGGCTGGGAGAGGCGGGTTTTGAGGGACATGTCTGCAGAGGCCTGGTCGACGTTGGGTGGGGTGCGCGGCAGGGCTTCGACAGGCTCAGCCCGAACGGCGGTTGGGAAACGGAGGTTTGGAGAGTGTTCAAGGCCGGTGGGCATCAGCCCTGTATCAGCCCTCTTCCAGGCGACCTTTCGGGGCGAAAAGCATCTCGGCCACCGTACCCCCCGCCAGCCACCCCCCGCCCACGGCGCTGAGCAGGCCGTTGCCGGTGAGGTAGCCCCAGACCGCGTTGCCCGAAACCCCGCGCGCCGCGCCGCCCGCGGCCAGCAGGTTGGGCAGCGGCGTGCCGTCCTCGCGCAGCACGCGGCACTGGGCGTCGATGTCCAGGCCGCCCTGGGTGTGGAAGAGCGAGCCCGTCACCTTCACCGCGTGCAGGGGCGTGGCCAGCCTGCGCTTGAAGACCCGGCCGAAGCGGTCCGCCACACCCGGTTCGATGGCGGCCAGGGTGGCGTGCAGCGCCGTCTCGTCACAGCCGATGTGCGCGGCCAGCCCGGCCTCGCCGGCAAAGCTGTGCAGCGCGCCGTGGGCCTGGGCTTCGACAAAGTCTGGAAAGGTCTGCAGCAGGTCCAGCACGGGCGTGTCGAACACGTTCCAGGCGATGCCGCCGGGCTGGGCCAACACCTCCACTGCCGCCTCGGAATAGCCGTGGTTCTCGTTGTGGAAGCGCTGGCCTTGCGCGTTGATCTGCACGCCGCCCTCCATCATCGCGGCCCAGGTCATGAGCGCGCCCTGCGGGATGATCCAGGAGCCGTGGCCCTGGTAGCCGCCCAGGTCCGCCAGGCGGGCGCCCAGGCGGCGCCCCCAGGCGATGGCGCTGCCGTCGTTGCCCACATGCCCGCCAAAGGCGGCATCGGCCATGGCCGGCAGCAGTTCGCGCACCAGCGCGGGGTTGCCGCCGTAGCCGTTGCAGGCCAGGATCAGCGCGTCGCAGGCCAGGTGCTCCAGCGTGCCGTCGGGACGCTGGTACGCCACGCCAATGACGCGGTCAGTGCCCGACGTCGTGTGCGCAGCGGGTCCCGCGCCAGATGCCGTCATCGATGCGGATGCCGAGCGATCTACCGCAGGCTCCGGGCTTTCCGCGACCCAGATCTCGCGCACCAGGGTCTCGGTCAGCACGTCCACGCCGCGCGCCGCCGCCACGCGGCCCAGGGCGGCGAGCAAGGCGGCGCCTGTGCGCTCGGGCACGCAGTGGATGCGGTGCACGCTGTGGCCGGGGTAGAGCCAGGTGTCGGCCACCTCGAAGGCGATGCCATGCGCCTCCAACGCATCGATGGCCTGGCGCACGGCCTCGGTGTAGGCCAGCACCAGGTGCGGCGCGGCCTGGCCGTGGCTCTTGGCCTCGATCTCGCGGCGGAACAGCGCCAGCGAATCCGGGATGCCGCGTGACTTCTGCAGCCGCGTCTCGGCCGCCGGGATGAAGCCCGAGGACAGGGCGGTGGAGCCGCCAGGCACGGCGTCGCGCTCCAGCACCACGCAGTCGATGCCGGCGTCACGCAGGCGGATGCCCGCCGTCATGCCGCAGGCGCCGCCGCCCACGATCACCGTCGGCACATGGGGCGTGTGGGCGGGCATGCCGGTGGCGCGGACCACGCGCGCCGGGTGTTGCGCGATGGCGGGGCTGTGGGGCGAAAGTACTGAGGCAAGGCCTTCGGTACGTGCCGCCGCAGATCCCGCAACCCGGGGTTCGTCAGGGGAAGAGGTCATCGGTTCGGTCTCGATGGTGGGAACGCGGAGAGGTATCGTGAGCAACCGACAGCGGCGAAGGCTCTGATGGCCATTGAAGCCTGGGACCGCCTGTCACCCTGCGCCGCCTCAGCCTGCTCGGCCGGCAACGGCGGACTGCTCGCCACCCGCCTTCTGCTTGGCAAGACGCCGGCGCAATTGGTTCAGCAGACCGCCGGCCTCCACCATCTCCAGCAAGAAGGAGGGAATGGGCTCGCAGGGCAGCACCTCGCCACCGGCCGTGGTCACGGTCAGCGCCTGCAGGTCCAGCGTGATGTGCTCGCCCTCGCGCAGGCGCGCCGCCTCGGGGCAGGTCAGCAGCAGCAGGCCCAGGTTGAAGGCGTTGCGGAAGAACAGGCCGGAGAACGACGGCGCGATCACCGCGCGCACACCCAGCTGCACCAGGGCACCGGCAGCCTGCTCGCGCGAGGAGCCGATGCCGAAGTTGGGCCCGGCGGCGATGACCTCGCCGCGCTGCACCTCACGCGCGAACTCGGCCCGCACGCCCTCCAGGCAATGCGGCGCGATGCCCTCGATGCCCAGCTTCATGTAGGCGCCGGGGGCGAGCTGGTCGGTGTCGATGTCGGCCCCGAAGGCCCAGACGCGATGGCGGGTCACGGTCAGCGCGCCAGCCGCCGCTGTAGCGGCAGGCCCTTGGCCAACATCGGCGGAAGACGCAACGGCATTCATGCCATCACCTCGCGCGGGTCGGTGATGCGCCCGCGCAGCGCCGACGCCGCCACGGTGTAGGGCGACGCCAGGTACACCTGCGCGGTGGCCGACCCCATGCGGCCCTTGAAGTTGCGCGCGGTGGTGGCGATGACGGTGGCGCCTTCGGGAATGCTGCCGCCATAGCCCGAGCAGGCGCCGCAGGCGGTGGGCAGCAGCTCGGCCCCGGCCTCGCGCAGCACGCGCATCACGCCTTCGTCCTCGGCCTGGGCCTGGTCGCGCAGGCTGGCCGGGGCCACCACCAGGCGAAGCCCCGGGGCCACGCGCTGGCCGCGCAGCACCTGGGCCGCGGCGCGCAGATCGTCGATCTTGGCGCCGGTGCAGGCGCCGATGTAGGCCACCTGCACGGCCACGCCGGCCAGCGCCGCCACGCCGTGCGTGTTGGCCGGGCTGTGAGGCGCGGCCACCTGCGGCTCCAGCGCGCTGGCGTCCAGGCGCAGGGTCTGCAGCGCCGGGCCCTCGGGCACGTCTTCGTCGGTGCGCCAACCTTCAGCCGACGCGTCCTGCACGCCCACCCCGCGCAGCCAGTCCAGCGTGGTCTTGTCAGGGGCAATGAGGCCGGTCTGCGCGCCCATCTCGGCGCTCAGGTTGGCCAGGGTCATGCGCTCGGGCATGGACAGCGCACGCACCGCCGGGCCGGCGAACTCCACCGCCTGGTAGTCGGCGCCGTTCATGCCGAAGCGGCCGATCAAGTGCAGCATCATGTCCTTGGCGGTCAGGCCCGGCGCCAGGGCGCCGTCCCACCACAGGCGCAGCGTCCTGGGTACGCGCACCCAGAGCTCGCCCGTCACCACCACGCCCAGCATCTCGGTGGCGCCGATGCCGAACATGTAGGTGCCGAAGGCCCCGCCCGTGGGCGAGTGCGAATCGCCGCCCACGCAGAACATCCCCGGCTTCAGGTGCCCCTGCTGCGGCAGCACCACATGGCAGATGCCGATGGAGTCGTATACGTGCGGCAGGCGCTGCTCGGCCGCCCAGTCGCGCGCAATGCGCACGATGCGGCGCGAGTCCTCGTCCTGCGCGGGCACGTAGTGGTCCATCACCAGCACCACGCGCGAGGGGTCCCAGATGGCGGCGCCCAGTTCCTCCAGCATGGGCTTCAGGCGCCGCGGGCCGGAGGAGTCGTGGAACATGGCCAGGTCCACCCGGCAGTTCACGATCTCGCCCACGTCCACCTGGGTGCGGCCGCTGGCGCGCGCCAGCAGCTTCTGGGCCAGGGTCTGGGGCGGCCTCTTGATCGCAGGGCTCGCGCTCATCACGGCACCATCTCGTGCGCGACGATGCGCGCGTCCACGCCGCCCACCTGCGAGAGCTCCATCTGGTACTCGTAGCGGTCGGGCCGGTACAGGCCGTGCAGCAGTTGCACCGGCCGGTCGGCGCTGTCATAGACCAGGCGCCGCACCGACAACAAGGCCGTGCCCACGGCCACGTCCAGCTCGCGCGCCACCTGGGCATTGGCGGCGCTGGCCGTCACCGTCTGGCGGGCGCGGCCGAGCTCGATGCCGCTTTCCTCCAGCAGTTGCAGCACGGGCTTTTGCCCCAGGTCGCGCCGGCCGAAGCCGCGGATCAGGGGCTCGGGCACGTAGATGGTGATGTAGGACACCGGGCCGGCCGCGGCGCTGCGCAGCCGCGTGACCTTGCGCACCGTGGAGCCGGGCGCCACCTGCAGCACCTGCGCCAGGCTGTCCGAGGCCTGGATGCTGCGCCAGTCCAGCACCTTGACGGTGGTGCTGCGGCTGACGTTGACGATGTTCTCCAGCAGGCCGGTCAGCCGGGTCACCGGGTGGGCGGGCGGCGACGCGGCGCCCGCGCCGGGCCTGCCGCGCGACGCGCTGGCGGGCCGCACCGGCCGCGTGCCACGCCCCGCCTCGCGCACGATGAGCCCGTCCTGCACCAGCTGCTCCAGCGCGCGGCGCACCGTCACGCGGCCCACGCCGAACTGCTGTGTGAGCGCGAGCTCACCGGGCAGGCCCTGCGCGAAGCGCCCCTCCTGCAACTGTTCGCGCAGCACCAGGTAGACCTGGTGGTACTTGGTGATGGGCAGCGATGGCGGTAGCGATCTGGGTAAAGGCATGGGCATGGGCATGGGCGAGGGCCTGGCCCTCACAGCCCCAGATAATTGCGGCGGAGTTCGGGGTCGCGCGCGAGATCAGCGGCCACACCCTGCATGGCCACCGCGCCGTTCTCGATGATGTAGGCCCGGTGCGCGATAGCCAGAGTCTGCACCGCGTTCTGCTCCATCAGCAGCACCGGCAGGCCCTCGGCGTTGATGCGCTGCACCAGAGCGAACATCTCCTCCACCAGCAGCGGCGACAGGCCGAGCGAGGGTTCGTCGAGGATCAGCAGCTCGGGCTCGGACATCAGGCCACGGCCGATGGCCAGCATCTGCTGCTCACCGCCCGACAGCGTGCCCGCCAGCTGGCCGAAGCGCTCCTTCAGCCGCGGGAAGATGCCCACCACGTGCTCCAGGTTGCGAGCCCGGTTCGGTTTGCCGCGCACCAGGCTGCCCAGCTCCAGGTTCTCGCGCACGTTCAGGTTGGGAAAGATGCGCCGGCCTTCGGGCACGTGGATCAGCCCGCGCCTGACGATCTCGCTCGAACTGCAGCCCACCAGCTCTTCGCCCTGGAAGCGGATGGAGCCGGCAAAGGGCCGGTACAGCGCCGACAGGTTGTTGTTCAGCGTGGACTTGCCCACGCCGTTGCTGCCCAGCACGGCCACGATCTCGCCGGCGCGCACGTCCAGGTCGATGCCACGCAGGATCTCCACGCTGCCGTAGCCGGCCCGCAAGCCTCGCACTTCAAGCATGGGAGGCTCCTTGGGGCAGAGCCTGGGCGTCATGCTGGCTGCCGGTCTGCCCGCCGGTCTGCCCGCCGGTCTGCCCACCCATCTGCTCGGCCGCGCCGCGGCCCAGGTAGGCCTCGATCACGGCCGGGTCGCGCACCACGTCGCGCGGCGCACCGTCGGCAATGATGCGGCCATAGGACAGCACGTACAGGTGCTCCGACAGGCTCATCACCGCCTGCATCACGTGCTCGATCAGCAGCACCGTGACGCCGCTGTCGCGGATCTTGCGGATGATGTCCACGATCTCCACGATCTCCGACGGGTTCAGCCCCGCCATCACCTCGTCCAGCAGCAGCAGCTTGGGGTCGGTGGCCAACGTGCGGGCCAGCTCCAGCCGCTTGCGCCCGGCCACCGTCAGGTCGGCCGCGGGCTGCTCGAGCTGCCCGCCCATGCCCACCTGCTCGGCCACCCGCTGCGCATGCGCCCAGGCCTGGTCTCGGTCGGCAAAGCGCTGGTAGGCGCCTACGGCGATGTTCTCGTGCACGCTGAGCTTGGCGAAGGGCTGGGTGATCTGGAAGGTCCGCACCATGCCCAGGCGCGCGATGCGGTGCACCGGCCAGCCGGTGATGTCCTGCCCCAGCAAGGTGACCTGCCCGGTGTTGACCGGCAGGAAGCCGGCGATGCACGCGAACAGCGTGGTCTTGCCCGCGCCGTTGGGGCCGATCAGGGCGACGATGCGGCCCTCGTCCACCTTCAGCGAGGCGTTGTCCACGGCCTTGAGGCCGCCGAAGATCTTGGTCAGGCCTTGCACCTGCAGCATCGGCGCGCTCATCGGGCACCCCCCTGGCCGTCACCACGGCCGGACGAAGCGCGCGCGTCCGTCGATCGCCGGCCGATGCGCTTGAACAGGTCGATCAGGCCATTGGGCAGGAAGGCGATGATGATCACCAGCAGCGTGCCGTACAGCACCAGCGACAGGCCCTGCACGTTGGTGACCACGCGCGCCACGTCGCTGATGGCCGCCAGCAGCACAGCGCCGATCAGCGGACCGTACACGGTGCCCGCGCCGCCGATCATGCTCACCAGCAGCATCTCCACCGACTTGTCCACGCCGAAGACGATGATGGGATCGATGTAGAGGAAGTACTGGGCGAAGAAGCAGCCACCCAGGCCGCACATCGCGCCCGAGAGCATCATCACCTTGACCTTCTCGGTGTAGACGTCGATGCCCAGGGCCTTGGCCGCGTCCTCGTTCTCGCGGATGGCCGCGAGCTGCGCACCGAAGCGCGAGCGCTTGAGCCACAGCGCCACCGCGATGGAGCCCACCGTCAGCGCGAGGATCAGGAAGTAGAACCCGATGCGCTCCTTGAACTGGAAGTTGGCCGCACTCGGCTTGGCCGGGATCAGCATGCCCAGGCCGCCGCCGGTGATCTCCACCGAGTTGGCCACGATGCGCAGCACCTCGGCAAAGGCCAGCGTGATGAGCGCGAAGTACGAACCCTTCAGCCCGGCACGGAACGACAGCACGGCGATGACCCAGCCCACCAGCGCACCGGCCACCGCACTGGCCGGCAGCCCGAACCAGGGCGAGAAGCCGAAGCGCAGCTGGAAGATGGTGGAGGCGTAGGCCCCGGCACCGAAGAACACCACATGGCCGAAGGACAGCTGGCCGGCAAAGCCGCCGGCGATGTTCCAGGACTGGCCGATGAAGGCGTAGAACAGCGCCATCACCCCGAAGTTCACCATGAAGGGCGAGGGAAACACGAAGGGGAAGGCCACGGCGACGGCCAGCAGGCCCAGGTGCAGCGGCCAGCCGCCGCCCGCTCCACGCGCCGCGCTCATTTGCCACCCCCGAACAGGCCCTGGGGCCGCAAGAGCAGGATCAGGATGAAGATCAGCGAGATGCCGATCTGCCCCAGGCTCTCACCCAGGAACAGGCCCCCGAAGGATTCGGTCAGCCCCACGATCAGCCCGCCCACCACGGCGCCGAAGAAGCTGCCCATGCCGCCCAGCACCACCACGGTGAAGGCCACGATCACGAACACATGCCCGGTGGTGGGCGAGACGTAGAAGATGGGCATCAGCAGGCAGGCCGCCGCGCCCAGCGTGGCCAGGCCGATTCCGTAGGAGATGGCGAAGACCCGGTCCACATCGATGCCCACCAGGCGCGCGCCCATGCGCTCCTTGGCCACGGCGCGGATGGCGCGCCCGGTGTCGGTGCGCTGGATGAACAGGCCCAGCAGGGCGCACAGCACCATCGCCGCCACGAAGGACACGATCTTGGGGAACGACAGCAGCAGGGGCCCGAGTTCCACCATGCGGTCGGAGTAGGACACCGAGATCGTGCGCGTGTCGCCCTTGAAGAACATCAGCGCCAGGTTCTCGATCAGGATGGACAGGCCCAGCGTGATCAGCAGGATGTTCTCGTCCTTGCCGTGGGCTAATCTGCCGATGAGCCCGCGGTACATCACGTAGCCGAGCGCGAACATCGCCGGCACCATGACCACCAAGGACAGGTACGGGTCCACCCCCAGCTTGGTGAGCAGGAAGTACACGCCGAACATGGCCAGCATCAGCAGGCTGCCGTGGGCGAAGTTGATGATGTGCAGCACGCCATAGATCAGCGTCAGGCCGGAAGCGACGAGGGTGTAGATCCCCCCGATCAGCAATCCGTTGATCGTGGCGGCCAGCAGGATCGTGGCGTCCAAGACGGCGTCCCCCTGGGTGGTGTGAAGATCGCTGGAACGAGGCGCCGAGGGCCCGCCGCGAACGCCGCGGGCCCCGGAACCTCAGTGGGCAACCCGAGGTCGGGTCAGCTGAACTTCGGGCGGGGGTAGATGGGCTTGGCGCCGGCGAACTCGTTGGGCCACACCACGTTGATGTCGGTCCGGCTGGCTTGCAGCATGGCCGCGCGGCCGCCGGTGTTCTGGCCGTCGACGAACTTGGTCGGGCCGTAGGGCATGAAGTGGTCGGCCCAGGTGCTGGCCTCCAGCGCCGCGATCACCCGCTCCTTGTCGGCCGTGCGGGCGCGCTCCAGCGCGTCGGCGTAGCACTTCACCGCGTTGTAGCCGCAGTACACCTCGAAGGTGAACAGGCCACCCTTGTCCTCCAGCGCCTTGCGCATGGCCACCGCCTTGGGGTTGCGCGGGTTGTACCAGTGGTTGAAGTCCATCATGTGCTGGGCGATGTCGGGCTGCTCCTTGACGAGCTTGAAGTTGAAGCCGCCGCCCAGCACGCTGAACATCGCGTCCAGATCCACGCGCTGCTGGTGCAGGGTGCGGGCCAGCAGCACGTACTCGTTCTGGTAGTTGCTCATGATCACCAGATCAGGCTTCAGGCCCTTGATGCGCAGCGCCACGTTGGAGAAGTCCCGCGTGGGGTTGGCATGCTTGATGACTTCGGCCACCTGGATGTTGATGCCGGGCAGGCGGTCGGCCAGCAGCTTGGCCGTGCCGGTGCCGAACTCGGACTCCTCGTGCACCAGCACCGCCGTCTTGGCAACGCCGCCTGCCGTCTTGTTGATCTCGCCCAAGCCGACGATGGCATCGTCCACGCACTTGCCGAAGCCCGGCGCGAGGCGGAAGACGTTCTTCAAGCCCCGGCGCACGATCAGGTCCGACACGCCCACGTCGATCATGAACGGGGTGTTGTACTTGGCCGCGGCCTGGGTGGCGGGCAGCGCAATGGCGCTGGAGAAGCAGCCCACGTAGGCGGCCACGCCCGCCTGGTGCAGACGCTCCACCTCGGCCACGCCCACCTCGGGCCGCGACTGCGAGTCCCCCAGCGCGGCCTCGAGCTTGGCGCCGCCCATGGACTTGATGCCGCCCGAGGCGTTGATCTCGTCGATGGCCATCTGGCAGCCCAGACGACCCTGCCCGCCGCTGTAGGCCAGGCCACCGCTGACCGGGTGCACCAGGCCGATCTTCACGGCCGCCGGCTGGGCCAGCAACAGGCCGGGCGCGCCCAGCACGGTGGTGGCGGCGCCGGCCTTGAGCACCGTGCGGCGGGAGAGGCGGGAGTCGGTGATCTGCGATGTCATGACGGGTCCTGGGAGGATGGAGGTTGAGGGCGGGCGGATGCACATCCAGACCATCTGGAGCGAGCCACCTGAGGGAAAACGAGCGCCGGCTGGACAGCCTACTTGTTCTAATGTTAGAACAATAGCACGCATGATCGGAACAAGCCCCCGACGTGTCAAGCCCGGGAACTCCCGCACGATTTCCACCACGAACGCCCACACGAACCCCACACGAGCGCCCACACGAACTCCCTCGCGAACTCCTGCGCAGACGCACCGGCGCCGGACCACGGCCCGCCACCCCGGCCGCATGGATTGCCTCGACACCCTCAGCCCGTCCTCTCCAAGACCGCCCATGCAGACCTCCGACAAGACCGCACGCCAGCTTTTCCAGGAAGCCAAGGCCAACCCCACCCGCAAGCGCTTCGGCTTCGGCCGCAAGCCCGCGCTCATCAACGTGGATGCGCAGAAGGCCTACACCAGCGTGGGCGAGTTCGCCACCGCCTACGAGACGGACCCGAAGCAACTGGACTACATCAACGAGCTGGCCGACGCCTTCCGCGCCCACGGCTTCCCGGTGGTGTGGACCTACGTGGCCTACATGGAGTCGGGCGAGGACTGCGGCATCTGGGGCACGCGCACCCACACGCCAGACTCGCTGCAGAACATCAAGGTGGGCAGCCGGCGCTCGGAGTTCGACGACCGCCTGCGCATCGACCGCCAGCGCGACATCATCGTCAACAAGCGCATGGCCTCGGCCTTCTTCGAGACCCACCTCGGCTCGCTCTTCAACTTCCACGGCGTGGACACGGTGGTGGTGACCGGCGGCTCCACCTCGGGCTGTGTGCGCGCCACGGTGGTGGACAGCCTGCAGCGCAGCTACCGCACCATCGTCCCCGAGGAGTGCGTGGCCGACAAGCACGAGAGCCCGCACTTCGCCAACCTCTACGACATGATGCTGAAGTACGCGGACGTCATCTCGGTGCACGAGGCGCTGGCGCACCTGCGCGCGCTGCCGACGATGAGCACGGCCGCTGCGGGAGGCGCCGCATGACCCTGCGCGACCCCGGCTTCTACGACCACCTGCCCTGGGACCGCCGGCCCGTCATCCGCTGGCCGGGCGGCGCCCGCGTGGCCTTCTGGGTGGCCCCCAACATCGAGTTCTACGAACTCAACCCGCCGCGCAACCCGGCGCGCGCGCCCTGGGCCCGCCCGGCGCCGGACGTGCTGAACTACAGCTACCGCGACTACGGCAACCGCGCGGGCTTCTGGCGCATGTTCGACGCCATGCAGCGCTGCGGCGTGCGCGGCAGCGTGTCGCTCAACGTGGCGGTGTGCCAGCACCACCCCGAGGTCATCAAGGCCTGCGCCGACGCCGGCTGGGAGTTCTACTCCCACGGCACCTACAACACGCGCTACCTGATGGGCATGAGCGAGGCGCAGGAACGCGCCGTCATCCAGGACTCCATCGACACCATCCGCGATCACACCGGTCAGAAGCTCGACGGCTGGCTGGCCCCTGCCCTGACCTACACCGAGCGCACCATGGACCTGGTGGCCGAGATGGGCCTCACCTACGTGTGCGACCTGTTCCACGACGACCAGCCTGGCCCGGTGAAGGTCAAGCGCGGGCGCCTGGCCAGCATCCCCTACTCGCTGGAGATGAACGACACCATCGTCTACAACGTCAACCTGGTCTCGCCCCGGCGCTACGGTGACATCCTCAAGCGCCAGTTCGACCGCCTGTACCAGGAGGGCGAACGCTCGGGCACGGTGATGTGCATCCCGCTGCACCCCTACCTCATCGGCCAGCCCTACCGGCTGGCCGCCTTCGAAGAGGCGCTGGCCTACATCGCCGGCCACGAGGGCGTGTGGCTGGCCACCGGCCGCGAAATCGCGTACCACTTCAACACCCACTACCACGACGCCTTCGCGGCGGCGGCCGAGCCTATTGGCGAGGCGAGCGGGGACGCACCATGACCGCACCAAGCCTGCCCGCCGACTACCTGGACTACCCGCTGCGCCGCCAGGGCATGGACCATGACCGCTACGACTGGTCCATGCTGCCGCAGCGCCCGCCCGTGGCCTGGCCGGGCGGGGCCCGCATCGCGCTGTGGGTCAGCGTCTCGCTGCAGTGGTTCCCGCTGAACATGAAGGGCCAGCCCTTCAAGCCACCGGGCGCCATGCAGACCGCCTACCCGGACCTGCGCCACTACACGCTGCGCGACTACGGCAACCGCGTCGGCATCCACCGCGTGATGCAGGCGCTGGGGCGTCACGGCATCCGCGCCTCTGCGCCCTGCAACGCGGCCGTGGCCCAGCGCTACCCCTCGCTGGTCCAGGCCTGCCTGGACCAGGGCTGGGAGCTCCTGGGTCATGGGCTGGACATGGACCACCTGCACCACGGCGCGCTGCCGGTGGAGCAGGAGCGCGCCTGGATCCGCCGCTCGCTGGACATCCTGCAAGCCGCCAGCGGCCAGCGCGTGCGCGGCTGGCTGTCGCCGGCCAAGTCACAGTCTCACACCACGCCGGACCTGCTGGCCGAGGCCGGGCTGGACTACGTGTGCGACTGGGTCAACGACGACATGCCCTACCCGGTGCGCACGGTGAGCACCGTGGACGGCGCCCTGGCGCCCTCGCCCGCGCATTACCAGCATGCGCCCGGTCAGGCCGGTGCGGTCAACGTGAGCGCGGGCCGCGGGCTGGTGGCCATGCCCCACCCCATCGACATCGACGACCACACCATCCTCGTGCAGAACCACCATACCGAGGACGACTTCCGTGACGCGCTGATCGACCAGTTCGACGGCCTGTACCGCGAAGCCTCGCCCGGCAACGGCCGCGTCATGGCGATCTCGCTGCACCCCTGGGCCATCGGCCAGCCGTATCGCATCGGCGCGCTGGAAGAAGCCCTGGCCCACCTCATGGGCCACGAAGGCGTATGGGCGGCCACCGGGGCGGAGATCCTGGACGCGTGGCGGCAGGGCGCGGCGGCCTGAGCGGCTTCCTGCCCAGGCCGCTTGCCCGGGCCGATGGAGCAGCCGGACCAACAGGCCAGCTGCTCACCGCCCCGATGCTGGGCGACCGCTGCTCCATCCTCACCATGGCCAAGCGCTGGAAGCCGCCGTACAAGAAGGCGCTGGACGAGCTCGGCCTGCACCACAAGTGCGCCTCGCTGCGCCTGCTGGCCGTGGACGCCTGAGAGCTTGTGAAATATCCCCGCACACCCGCTCGTCCGCCCCAAACGGCCCCGCTCGTCGTTGCAAATGCTCGCCGTAGCCCGAGCTACGGCTGTGCTTTGCGCCTGGATCGGCACCCTTTGGAACGCCCGCTCAGGCGCGCCGGAATACTTCACAAGCTCTGAGCCCCGGCAGAGCTACCGACCGCTCTGGCGCAGCAGCACCACCC
>JBJTZN010000013.1:0-9606 GCA_046087245.1 Rubrivivax sp. | reverse complement strand
TGTCGCTGTGGTCCAGCAGCACCACCGGGCCACTGCCCGCCGGTTTAGCCGCGGCCAGCGCCTGCGCCCGGGCCATGGAATCGGCCAGCGGCTCGATGCGGTAGACAAACTGCTCGCGCGCCGCCCAGGCCATGGCCAGCAGCTCGTCGCACCAGCGGCGCGCAAGGGCCTCGTCGCCATCGGTCACCACCACGGCCGACAAGCCGGCGTACTCGATGTCCGCATTCGGAAAACCCACGAAGACGCTGGCGCTCAGCGCGCCCTGCGCCTCCATCTCCTTGCAGCGGGCATGGATCTCCTTGTTGGGCGAGTCGTCCGAGCCCTGGCGCATCACGTGCGGCAGCATGGGCTGGCGGCCCCAGGCCATGGTGGGCCGGGCCTGGCCGGCCAGTTGAGCGAGGATGGCGCGCCCGGCGCGCAGCCCGGTGCCGTGCATGTCCACGTGCGGGTAGGTCTGGTAGCCGGCGATGGCTGTGGCGCACTGCGCCATGCCGTCGTACAGGTTGGTGTGCATGTCCAGCGCCACGCCGATGGGCACGTCGGGCGCGATGGCGCGGATGCGCCGCAGCAGCTCGCCTTCGCCGTCTTCATGGCTTTGCGTGACCATGGCGCCGTGCAGGTCCAGCAGCACGGCGTCGCAGCCGCGCGCCACGGCCGCGCAGATGCGGCTGGCGATGTGCTCGAAGGCCGCGTCTTCCACGTGACCGCTGGGCCAGGCTGAGGCGGCGATGGGCACGTCGACCTCGGCGCCCACCTCCTCCGCCAACTGCAGGAAGGCACCCAGCGCCGAACCGGTGCCGCGGTAGGCGCGGATGGCCTCTTGCCCTTCAGGCGGCAGCGGACCGAGGGCCGAGAAGCGGCCGATGGGCGTGGGCACGGGCGAATAGGTGTTGGTCTCGTGCTTCATCTGGGCGATGACGAGCTTCATGGGGCGTGTCTCCTGTGCGGGTGTTCCGTGCGTTTGTTCCGGCGCATGTGTCGAATTGATTGTGCATGTCGGGAGCTCGGGGGATTCCCGCGGCGGCTGCGTGCCGCGCTCGCGCAAGATCGGGATCGCCTGCCGCCAATGTCCGGGCGGGCCCTGACCCAGCGCAACGCATCGCCCCCGCGATGCTGCGCGAGGCCGGTGCGGTGCTGCGGGGCAAGACGGCGACGCCGGCGTTCGGCTGCATGGGCAAGACCCGTTCCCCGCTCACCGGCCTGACGCGCGACCCCTGGAACATGGCCAAGACCCCGGGCGGCTCCTCGGGCGGCGCCGCGGCCGCGGTGACGCCCGGCATGGGGCCGATCGCTGCGGAACACGCTCACGCCCGAGCAGCAGGTGGTCACCGACCCGGACTCCGCCATCGAAGCCCAGGCCGGCAGCGACTGCAGCGCGCTCGATGTGCAGGGCCTGAACCTGCGGCGGGGTGCGCTGGGCTCGCACATGCGGCAGTTCATGCAGCGCTATGGCCTGCTGGTCATGCCCAGCGTTTATGCTTCCGACGCCGTCGGCGGCGTCGGTCGGTTCTTCGCCCGGCACCGCCTGCCAGGTTCTCCGGAGTTCCACCATGCGCACCCAGGTCGCCATCATTGGCGCGGGCCCCTCGGGCCTGCTGCTCGGACAACTGCTGCACCAGGCCGGCATCGCCGCCGTCATCCTGGAGCGTCAGAGCCCGGACTATGTGCTGGGCCGCATCCGCGCCGGTGTGCTGGAACAGGTGACGATCGATCTGCTGGACGAGGCTGGCGTGGGCCAGCGCATGCACGCCGAGGGCCTGGTCCACGACGGCGTGCAACTGCTGTTCGGCGGCCGGAGGCATCGGCTGGACCTGGCGCGCTACAGCGGGGGGCGCCACGTCATGGTGTACGGCCAGACCGAGGTGACGCGTGACCTGATGCAGGCGCGCCAGGGCGCCGGCTTGACCACCGTCTACAACGCGCAGGACGTGAGCGTGCACGACTTCGACACCGACCACCCGCGGGTGCGCTACACGGTGGATGGCGTCACCCAGGAACTGGCCTGCGACTTCATTGCCGGCTGCGACGGCTTCCACGGCGTGTGCCGCGCCAGTGTGCCGCGCAGCGCGCTGACCGAATTCGAGAAGGTCTACCCCTTCGGCTGGCTGGGTCTGCTGTCGGACACGCCGCCGGTCAACGAGGAACTGATCTACGGCCGCGGCGCGCGCGGCTTCACGCTGTGCTCCATGCGCAGCATGACGCGCAGCCGCTACTACCTGCAGGTGCCGCTGACCGACAAGGTCGAGCAGTGGAGCGACGACGCCTTCTGGGACGAGCTGCGCCGTCGGCTGGACCCCGAGGCCGCCGCGCACCTGGTCACCGGCCCGTCCATCGAGAAGAGCATCGCCCCGCTGCGCAGCTTCGTCACCGAACCCATGCGCTTCGGTCGCCTGTTCCTGGCCGGCGACGCGGCCCACATCGTGCCGCCCACGGGCGCGAAGGGCCTGAACCTGGCGGCCACCGATGTGAAGTACCTGAGTGCGGCGCTGATCGAGTTCTTCCGGGAGCGCAGCAGTGCCGGCATCGACCACTACAGCGCGCGCTGCCTGCGGCGCATCTGGCGTGCCGAGCGCTTCAGCTGGTGGTTCACCTCGCTGATGCACAACTTCCCGGAGCATGGGCCCATCCAGGCGCGGCTGCAGGACGCGGAACTGGACTACCTGTTCCATTCCGATGCCGGCCAGCGCACCATGGCCGAGAACTACGTGGGGCTGCCGCTGGATTTCGGGGAGTGATGGGGTGGGGCGCCTGGCCCGCTCTTCGAGCGCGGACGCAAGGAGGCTCAGCGTACCAGCGTGATGCTGCGCGCCGGCCGCTTGAGCGTCACCTTGGACTGCCCCTTGGGCCCGGCCACCTGCACGTGGATGCGCTGGATGCGCTTGTAGGCGTCGAACAGGCCGAGTTCCAGGGTCCGCAGCGGCGTGGGCTGGGCGCACTGGAAGGTGTAACTGGCTTCCAGGTCGGCATGTTCGCCGCCGCTTTTGTGGGCGGCCGGGGGTGAAGCTGGCGCAGTTGCTGACTTCGCTACCGGCTTGGCGCCTGGCTCCAGCACCGGGGCCGACACCTCGGCCTTGACCAGTTGGCACTGCGCAGCGGCGTCCGGGACGAACAAGGGCGTGCCCTGCTGAGGGCTCCGCAAGCGCGCCAGAACCTCCGCCGCAGCCTTGCGCTCGGCATCGGTGCGTGGCGCACGCTCGAAACCCAGCCAGTTGTCCAGGGCCGCGACCATGTCGATGGTCAGCCTGGAGCCCTCGACGCTGACGTCCAGCCGGACCACGCCATGCTCATGGGCCTTGCCGGCGTGGGCTGTCGCGGCGGCCAGGGCCATGCAGGCCACCAGAAAGCTCAGGGAGGTGCGTGCCATGGTGTCTCCTGCGAACGGGTGGGCGGGAACGGGTGGGCGTGAACGGGTGTCCGGGAACGGGTCACAAGCTCTCAGGCCTGCAGCGCGGCCACCAGGCTGCGGGCGTTGTGTTCCATCATTTTGAGGTAGCTCCCAGCCGGACCGTCGGGGCGGGACAGGGCATCGGAGTACAGCTTGCCGCCGATGCGCACGCCGCTCTCGCGCGCAATGCGCTCGATCAGCCGCGGGTCGCTGATGTTCTCGACGAACAGGGCGCGCACGCCCTCCTGCCGGATCTGCCGGATCAGCCGGCCCACGGCAGCCGCCGAGGGCTCGCTGTGCGTGCTCCAGCCCTGCGGCGCCAGGAAGTCCACGCCATAGGCAGCGCCGAAGTAGCCGAAGGCGTCATGCGAGGTGATGACCCGGCGCTGGGCTCGCGGCACGGCGTCCAGCCTCTGCCGAACCTGGGCGTCCAGCGTGTCGATGCGGGCGATGTAGTCGCGCTGCCGGGCCTCGATCTCGTCTCGCCGCTGCGGCCAGCGTTTTGCCAGTCCCGCTGCAATGTTGGTGGCGTAGGTACGCGCGTTGCGCAGGTCCTGCCAGGCATGAGGGTCATGACCATGATGGTGGCCGCCACGCCGGGTCTGGATGCCTGCGGTGGCTTCCACCACCGGGCCCTTGTAGCCCGAGGCCTTGATCATCCTGAACATCCAACCCTCGAACCCCAAGCCGTTGACCAGCACCACGTCGGCCTGCGCCAGACGCCTGCCATCGGCCGGACTGGGGGCGTAGACGTGCGCGTCGGCATCGGGCCCCACCAGGGCCGTGATCTCCATGTCCATCGGCGCCACTTCGCGGGCCATGTCCCCGAGGATGGAGAAGCTGGCCACCACACGCGCCGCGGGCGATGGGGCCTGGCTGAAGGCCGGGCCGATCAGGCCGGCGGCGGCGCCGCCCACCAGAACGGCGCGTCGGGAGCAGCGTGGGTACAGCACGGCAGGCTGGGTGTGGGACATGGGAGTCAGCGGGTGAGGTGAGTTCTGGCCAGCGCACGACGCGTGACGATGCCTTCCCTGGAGCCCAGGAGCACCGAGGCCACGTAGAAGGCGCCACAGACGAGCACGATGCAGGGGCCTGAGGGCAATTCGGCGTGGTAGCTCAGCAGCAACCCGGCCACGCCGCTGGCGGCTGCGATGAGCACCGCGCAGGCCGCCATGGCCGGCAGACTGGCGACCCAGAATCGGGCGGCAGCGGCGGGCAGCATCATGAGCCCCACGGCCATCAGCGTGCCCAGCGCCTGGAAGGCGCTCACGAGGTTGGCCACCAGCAGCACCAGCAGCAGCACATGCGCCGTGGCACCCGGGCCGCCCACGCTGCGCAGAAAGCCGGGATCTGCGCTTTCCAGGACCAGGGGCCGGTACATGCCCGCCAGGGCCCACAGCGTGATGCTGGCCACGGCGGCCATCTGCAGCAGGGCCGCGTCATCGACGGCCAGCACGCTGCCAAACAGCATGTGCATCAGGTCCACCTGGCTGCCGCGCAGCGACACCAGCAGCACACCGAGCGCCAGGGCGATGAGGTAGAACGCGGCGAAGCTTGCATCCTCGCCCTGAGGGGTTGAGCGCGTGACGAAACCTGCTGCCAGCGCCACCGCCAGTGCAGCCACGAAGCCCCCCGCGCTCATGGCCGGCAGCGACATGCCTGCCAGCAGAAAGCCCGCCGCGGCACCCGGCAGCACCGCATGGGCCATCGCATCGCCCACCAGGCTCATGCGCCGCAGCACCAGCACGCAGCCGATGGGGGCGCAGCCCACCGCCAGGGCCAGCGTGGCCACCATCGCGCGGCGCATGAAGGCGAACTCGGTGAACGGGTCGGCCCAGCCTGTCATGCCGCCACCTTGCAGATCGGGGCCTGGTCGTCCCAGGCCTGGGCCATCTGGCGGGCCTTGAACAGGTTCTCCGCGCGCAGCACGTCGGCCGTCGGGCCCCAGGCCACCCCCTCGCGCGCCAGCAGCAGCGCCTCCTCGAAGTGCTCGCGCACCTGCTCCAGGTCGTGCAGCACGGCGATCACGGTGCGCTGCTCGCGCTGCCAGCGGTGCAGCAGCGCCAGCAGGTCCGCCGTGGTGCGCGAATCGATGGCATTGAAGGGCTCGTCCAGCAGGATCAACGCCGCATCCTGCAGCAGCACGCGCGCGAACAGCACCCGCTGGGCCTGGCCTGCCGAGAGTTCGCCCATCCAGCGCTTGTCGAAGCCGGTGAGTCCCACCGCCGCCAGGGCGCCGCTGACCGCGCTTCGGTCTGCCCGGCGCAGCCCGCCGAAGCTGCCGATGCGCGACCACAGGCCCATGGCCACCACCTCGTGCACCCGCATCGGAAAGCCTCGGTCCATGGTGGACACCTGCGGAAGATAGGCGCGACGCAGCGAGGCCGGCTGCTCGATCCGGCCTTCGAACGACCGCAGCGAGCCTCCCAGCGCCGCCAGCAGCGTGCTCTTGCCGGCACCGTTGGGCCCGACGACCGCCGTCATCCTGCCGCTGGCGAAAGCGCCGCTGAGGTGGTGCACGGCGGGATGGCCCCGGTAGGACACCGTGAGGTTGTGCAGCCGCACCAGGGCGGGGGTGTCGCCGAGGCCGGTGGCGATGGCGGCCTGCGTCATGTCAGCGCCCAGGCCACAGCCACCCACAGCAGCGCGACCAGTGCCGAGGCCCACAGCAGCCGCACCGCCAGGCCGGCGGTCAGCACGCGCTGGCTCCTGCGGCTACGCGGCCGAAGCGCCCGAGCGGCGCGGAGCGCGTGTTGGCTCGGTGGGTGCGAGGCGCGCCTTGGAAGGCGTGCAGTCGCTGCAGCGCCCGTACAGCGTCAGGTCGTGGTCTTCCACCGTGAAGCCCTGGGGCGCCAGCCTGCCCAGGTCGCCGGGGCAGGCGTGCACGTCGAACACCCGCTGGCACTGGCGGCACTGGAAATGGTGGTGATGCCGATGCCCCACCAGCTCGAATCTCGGGTTCTCGCCCGGCAGGTTCACGACCTGGAGTTCGCCTTCCTCGACCAGCGCCTTGAGATTGCGGTAAACCGTGGCGATGCCCAGCCCGGGCACTTCCGCGCGGGCGGCCTCCAGCACCTCCTGCGGCAGCAGCGGGCGTTGGGCCTGAGCAATCGCATCGCGGATGGCGCTGCGCTGGCGGGTGTTGCGTTCCATGCATGGAGGTTAACGGAAGTCAGGGGGAGGGGAATGGCGCATGAACCAGAGCACGCTCGCCTGGGTGACCGCTGCACCACCTGCCGCGTGTGCTCCGCGACGCAGACGCAGACGCAAACGCAAACGCAGACGCAAACAGGGATTCCCAGGTAGCTTGGCAGCGGTGCGCGGGAGTGCTTCGGACGGCGTTGCAGGTGCGTTGTGGCTTCAGGGGGCTTTGCGTTGACAAATGATAATGCACACTCAATACAATGTTCGGCAGTCGAACCCTACCGTCCGAGCTGACCGATCACAAGCCATCTCCCTGACCAAGAGGATCACACCATGCGAACCCCCTTACTGAAGTCTCTGATGAATGCCGTGTCGCTGTTGGCCAGCCTGGGCGTGGCCCTGCTGGTGTCGGCCTGCGGCGGCGGTGTCGACAGCCCGAACAGGGACGACCACGTGAACGTCTACATCGACACCGCGGGCCGGTTGGCTGTGACGGAAGCCAATGCCAGCACGGTCCGGATACACGACCTGGACAGCGGCAGCGTGGAAGCCAGCCATGTGATGACCAGCGTGCCCTCGGCCGTGTACGCCAGCCCGGGCGGCCGCTACGCCGCGCTGCCACAGCGTCTGCAGGACCGGGTGCAGTTCGTCGATGGTGGTATCTGGCAGGAGGACCACGCAGATCATCTTCACGATTACAAGCAGGCTTCCAAGGCCATCGCCTTCGTGGTGAACGGTCCGCGTCCTACCCACTACGACGTGCAACCCGGTGTCCAGGCGGCCTTCTTCATGGACGGCGACACCACCGCCCCGGTGCGCAATGCGGCGGTTCGCATGCTCACCGACGCTTCCATTGGCTCGGCGGCCACGACGGCATCGCTGGAGCTGAGCGCACCGCTGCATGGGCTGGCCGAGCCCATGGGCAACAAGCTGCTGGTGTCTGCGCGCGCTGCCGATGCGGCCGATGCGCTTCCCACCCACCTGGTGCTGCATCAGCGCAGCGGCACCACCTTTACCCCAGTGCGCGAACTGCCAACGCGTTGCAACGGCATGCATGGCAGTCGGAGTTCGGGCGACAGCACACTGACCGGCTGCATCAACGGCATGCTGCTGGTGCGCCACCTCACGGCCACGACGGTCAGTGACGGTCAGTTGCTGGCCACTCCCCTGCGCGTGGGCACCATCGCGGGACACCCGCGGCTGGCCGACCAGTTCATCGGTATCGCCTCGG
This sequence comes from Rubrivivax sp., assembly GCA_046087245.1. Taxonomy (GTDB): domain Bacteria; phylum Pseudomonadota; class Gammaproteobacteria; order Burkholderiales; family Burkholderiaceae_C; genus Rubrivivax. The sequence goes on along the minus strand of JBJTZN010000013.1, from coordinate 1,846 downwards.
AGGGCGCCCCACCGTCGCCCGTGACCACGCGCTTCTACGCCGTCAATGGACAGTCCGCCACGGTAGCTGGCTTCACGCCGGATGGCTGGACCACGGGCCGGGTCCGTCGAGCACACAGCTTTGACCGAAGCGGTCAGCGCTTCTTCATCCTGGATGACCAGGGCACCCTGATCGTGTCCCAGTGGCAGGCGGGGGCCTGGACCAAGCTCTCTCGCGTGACGGGCGCCATTCCCGCCATGCCGGCTGCGGCGCCCTGGCCGGCCCTGGCGGCCAACGGGGCCCGTGACGAGATCTACCTCACCGACCCCGTGGCCCGGCAACTGGTGGTGGTCAACAGCAACACGGGTGCCGTGGTGACGCGGCGCGACCTGGGCTACGCGCCTTCGGCCCTTGCATGGCTAGGCATCACGCGCTGACGGAGTCAAGGAGGTGGTCATGATGAAGCTTGCGGTAAGGCGGAGTTTGCCACTGGCTCTGGCCTTGGCAGTCGCGGCTGGCGGCGCTGCTGCGCGATCGTTGGGGGAGTGGGAGTTCGGCGCAGTGTTGGACCTCACGCAGACCTCGCGCGCCCTGGCGCTGGGGGGCCGTGACCGGGGGCTGCAGTTGGGCCACAGCGACCTGACGGCCAGCGGTCCTTTGGGGACGCAGCTCAAGGCGCACCTCGGTGCGGTGCTGGCCACCCACGAAGGCAGACTGGAGCGGGGCGTCGAAGAGGCGTGGCTGGAAACCACGCGCTTGCCTGGCGGGCTTCAGATGCGAGCGGGCCGCTTCGCGTCGCAGATCGGCTACCTCAACCAGCAGCATCCGCATGCCGACGACTTCGTCGAGCGGCCGCTGCTGTACCGTGCGCTCTTTGGCGGGCATTGGAACGACGACGGCTTGCGGCTGAACTGGACGGCGCCCACGCCGTTCTACCTCATGCTGGGGCTGGAGGCCTTGCGCGGCAAGCGGCTGGTGCAGGAGGCCGTACCGCCCCCACGTCGTCTGGGAGTCACCACCTTCGTGCTCAAGACCGGTGCGGATCTCGGGCGATCCCACAGTTGGCAACTGGGCCTATCGCACGTCCGGAACACGCGCGAGGCCGTGACCGAGGACCATGAGGAGGACGGACCGCATGGCATGCACGATCATGAGCACGACCATGCCCATGCCCATGGCGCGCAGTTCAGCGGCCGCAGGACCTGGATGATCGATGCCGTGTGGAAATGGGTTCCGGGCGGCAACTACCGCGGACAGCAGGTGCGGGCGGTGTTCGAGGCAGCACGCATCAGCGGCATCAACCGCTTTGCGACTTCGAAGGACAGGCACGAGTCCAACGCCCTCGCCTTGGTCTGGCGCCTGCGTCCGTCATGGGAGGTCGGTGCGCGAGCTGACTGGCTGCGGGTTCGGGCGCCGCATGGGGAACACTTTCATGGCGCCTTGCTGCGCGAGCGCACGCTCATGCTGGCCTGGAAGCCCAGCCATATGCAATCCCTGCGCCTGCAGGTCACTGGTCAGCGCGACGCCGTGGAGTTCGACAACCCGGCACGGCGGGCGTGGCAGCTGCAGTACGTCCTGGCCTTCGGGGCACACGGTGCGCATGCGTTCTGAACCGGTCGGGCAGTCAGGGTGCGGTGCCGGGTCTGGCCTGAAGGCTGCGCTGGCGCGTGGTGCCGCAGCGGGGGTGGCCCTGCTCAGTGCCCTGCTGGCCTTCCCGGCATCGGCGTTCACCGTGTTCGCCTGCGAGCCGGAGTGGGCGGCGCTCACGCGCGTGCTGCTGCCTTCGGCTCGGGTACACGTGGCCACGCACGCCGGGCAGGATCCGCATCACATCGAGGCCCGGCCCGCGCTGATCGCGCAATTGCGC
>JBJTZN010000012.1:0-2681 GCA_046087245.1 Rubrivivax sp. | reverse complement strand
CCTGGCCGGCGTTCAGCGTGGTCTGCAGCTGGTGCGGCGTGTGGCTGCGGTCTTCGACCGAGTCCCGATGCTTCCAGCGCTGCACGGTCGTGCGGCTGATACCGTACTGCTCAGCCAACTCGTACTCGCTGGCCGAGGACTGCTGGATCTGCGCCCGCACCGCAGGCGTGGTCGTGGCGTTCTTGTGCAGTGCGATCATCATGCGACCTGGCTCCCGGAAGTGAATGCTGCCATGACTGCCTTCAGGACATCGCGCCCGAAGAGCAGAGCACGCCGATTATGCAGAAGCCAATCATCCGGGACCTGACACATAGTGTCAGTCATCAGTTCGGATCGAGTTCGTTTGAACTGCCGCAAAGTTGCTTCCAATGGAGGAATTCACATGTTCAAGAAACTGATTGCCCTGTCTGCTGCTACCGTCCTTTCGTTTGCAGCAAGCGCCGCCAACCACGGCAAAGACATCGTTGACACCGCTGTGGCCGCCGGCCAGTTCAAGACCCTGGCGACCGCACTTCAAGCCGCAGGCTTGGTCGAGACTCTCAAGGGCAAGGGTCCGTTCACGGTGTTCGCGCCCACTGACGAGGCCTTTGCCAAGATCCCGAAGGCTGACCTGGACGCCCTGCTGAAGGACAAGGCCAAGCTGACCGCCGTGCTGACCTATCACGTCGTGCCCGGCAGGGTGATGGCCAAGGACGTCAAGGCGGGCAAAGTCAAGACGGTCCAAGGCAGCGAGTTGACGGTGGCCACCATGGGTGGCGTCACGGTCGACAATGCCAAGGTCATCAAGACCGACATCGCCGCCAGCAACGGCGTGATCCACGTGATCGACACCGTGGTGTTGCCGAAGTAATCGCATCGCAACGCGGCTTGGATCTTGGAAGCGGCCCACGGGCCGCTCTTTTTTTGCCTCAGCCGGCCGCTGCTGCCCAAGACCAGGCCCCACGCGCTCAGGTCATCGCAGCGCACCAGAAAACAGAAGCCACCTCCCCGGGGCGCGATCGTCGACCCGGGCACCGAACGGCCCAAGGCGCGCCCGCTGCCTGGCTCACTTCCCCCCCAACAGCGGAATCGCCCCCTCGCTGCCCGCACCCAGCAAGCCCGTACGGGTGTAGATGCCCAGCTTGTCGCGCGTGTCGGCGATGTCGAGGTTGCGCATGGTGAGCTGGCCGATGCGGTCGGCCGGTGTGAAGGCGGCGTCTTCCACTTTCTCCATGGAGAGGCGCTCGGGCGCGTAGGTGAGATTGGGGCTCTCGGTGTTGAGGATGGAATAGTCGTTGCCGCGGCGCAGCTCCAGCGTCACCTCGCCCGTCACGGCGCGCGCCACCCAGCGCTGGGCGGTCTCGCGCAGCATCAGGCTCTGCGGGTCGAACCAGCGCCCGTGGTACAGCAGCTTGCCGAGAACCCGGCCGTTGCTGCGGTACTGGCTGATGGTGTCCTCGTTGTGGATGCCGGTGACCAGGCGCTCGTAGGCGATGTGCAGCAGCGCCATGCCCGGAGCCTCGTAGATGCCGCGGCTCTTGGCCTCGATGATGCGGTTCTCGATCTGGTCGCACATGCCCAGGCCGTGGCGCCCGCCGATGCGGTTGGCCTCATCGAACAGTTCCACGTCGCTGGCGAAGGTGCGGCCGTTCAGCGCCACGGGGTGCCCGTCCTCGAAGCGCACGCTCACTTCCTCCGCCTTCACCACCACACCGTCCTTCCAGAAGGCCACGCCCATGATGGGGTTGACGATGCGGATGCCTTTGTCAAGGAACTCCAGGTCCTTCGCCTCGTGGGTGGCGCCCAGCATGTTGGAGTCGGTGGAGTAGGCCTTCTCCACGCTCATCTTGTAGTCGAAGCCGTGGGCGATCAGGTACTCGCTCATCTCCTTGCGGCCGCCCAGCTCGTCGATGAAGCGCTGGTCCAGCCAGGGCTTGTAGATCTTCAGCGCCGGGTTGGCCAGCAGGCCGTAGCGGTAGAAGCGCTCGATGTCGTTGCCCTTGTAGGTGCTGCCGTCGCCCCAGATGTTGACGCCGTCGTCCTTCATCGCCACCACCAGCGACGTGCCCGTGACGGCACGGCCCAGCGGCGTGGTGTTGAAGTAGGTGGCGCCCGCCGTGGTGACGTGGAAAGCCCCGCACTGGAGGGCGGCGATGCCCTCGGCCACGAGTTGCGCGCGGCAGTCGATCAGGCGCGCGATGTCGGCGCCGTAGGCCTGGGCCTTGCGCGGAATCTCTTCGTAATCGCTCTCATCAGGCTGGCCCAGGTTGGCGGTGTAGGCGCAGGGGATGGCGCCCCTGGCGCGCATCCAGTGCACGGCGGCGGAGGTGTCCAGGCCGCCGGAGAAGGCGATGCCCACGCGCTGGCCGGCGGGCAGGGTTTGCAGGATGTTCTGGCTCATGGGGGGGTGCAACAAAAAGGGGGGAACAGCGGGCCGCAGCACCTGATTGTCGCAAGCCGCAGGCGCCAGGCTTCCCGGGGAGCCGGCCCGGCGGCGATCCCCTGCAACGCCGAGCGGCGCCACCCGGGGCGTACCGGCGGGTGGGCGGATGACTTCTCGGGCTCTCAGAGCTTGTGAAGTATTCCGGCGCGCCCGAGCGGGCGTTCCAAATGGTGCCGATCTAGGCGCAAAGCACAGCCGTAGCCCGGGCTACGGCGAGCATTTGCAACGACGAGCGGGGCCGCTTGGGGCGGACGAGCGG
>JBJTZN010000011.1:0-32238 GCA_046087245.1 Rubrivivax sp. | reverse complement strand
GCGCTGCTGGGCCGAGCCGATCGCTGTCTGTATGCAGCCAAGGCGGCCGGGCGCGACCGGGTGGCGGTCGTGGCACCGGCCGAATCGGAGCCGCCCGCTCCGGGGTGAGGCGCCGATGATCAGCGTTCAGCATCAGCTGCGTATTGAGCGCACGATGGCCGGCAGGGGTACGGTGCGCCTTCTCGCCCCTGCCTGAGGTGTGGCAGGCCGAGACGGATCAAGCCCTGCGGCACCAGACCAGTTCCGGTGTGCCAAGGTAGTTGGCGCCAGGCAGGCATCAATCCTTCCCTGATGAAGCTCCTGTGTGTAGAATGAACCGTGGCACACGGAGAGAGCACCTTGGCCAGCACGCAGGGCGAAGACCCGGCGTACAGATGAACTGGAAGACTCCTCGAAACCCACCGCCACGACAACCTCCGACCCCATGGTTCGTTGGCCTGCCCCTTTGCGTCCGGGTGACCTGATCGCGGTGACGGCACCGTCATCTGGGGTCGCCGGGGCGGCACTTCTCCGGCTCGACCTGGTGCTGCAGCACCTGCGCGAGCAGGGCTACAGAGTGATGGAGGGTCAGTGCCTGCGCAGTGATGACAAACATGTGAGCGCTGCCGCGCCCCGGCGCGCCGCCGAGCTCAGTGCGTTCTTGACCGACCCCGAGGTCGCGGCCATCTTTCCGCCTTGGGGAGGTGAGCTGGCCACCGAAGTGCTGGAGCACCTCGACTTCGGAGGCCTGCGGCACCTGCGACCCAAGTGGTTCATGGGCTATTCGGACCTGAGCACGATCCAGCTGCCCCTGACGCTTTGTGCCGGTTGGGCCACGGCGCACGGGCCCAACCTGATGGACTTGGTCCCCACCCAGACCGACCCCTTGACCCGCGCCGTTCCAGCTGTGCTGGGATCTGACTTCTCGGCGGCGTCTGGCCCTGTCGTGCAGCACGCATCTCCTCGGTTTCAGAAGAAGGGGATCCCCTTCCGGGTGCAGGTGGACGCGCCCTTCCAGTTGACCGAGCCGGCGCAGTGGAAGCGCCTGGATGGTTCCACGGACAGTCTGGCCATCCAGGGCCATTTGATTGGCGGCTGTCTGGACACGATTGCATGGCTTGCGGGCACCCGTTACGGCGACGTACCGGCGTTCGTCCGACGCGCGGAGCCCCGCGGCACCATTGTTTACCTGGAGAACGTCGAGCTGACCCCCACCGCGCTGGTGCGTTGCCTGCTGTCGCTGCGGCGCCTGGGGTGGTTTGACGGCATTGCCGGCTTGCTGCTCGGCCGCAGCGCGGCGCCCGAGCCCTCTGATGCCGGGCACCTGACTTACGTCGAGGCGCTGCGGTCGGCGTTGGGCGAACTGCGCTGCCCCATCCTCTACGACGTGGACATCGGTCACCATCCACCCCAGTTCACCTTGATCAACGGGGCCTTCGCAAGGGTGCGCTTCGATGATGGTGGTGGCTTGCTGACCCAAGAGGTGTAGGCCCATGACTGCTGTGCCGACGCGACAGCATCCTGATGGACGAACGGGCCCGCGTTCTCCCGCGCTTGTGCCACCGCGCGGGGTTTCATGCTCCTGACGGGTACGACTTCCTGGACCTGATGTGCGTCATGTCAACCCTGGTGGAGCTCAACGCTGACCACTTGTCACGGGCTCATGGCAGCGGGCTGGGAGTCCCTGACGACGCCCCCATGCCGGCGACGCACCCGGTGCCAGGTGCCGACGGTCTCGTGACAGGCGACATAGATACAATGGAGTGGGCGGAGGCCTCGGCCATCGTGTCCCTGGCCGACTTCTGCACCCGGCAAAACCCCTGGGCAGCCCATGACCACCCTTCGCAAAACCACCCCCATCCTGCGCAGCTTTGACGAGGCCAAGGCGCGCGCGTTCTATCTGGATTTTCTGGGCTTCAAGGTGGTGTTCGAGCACCGCTTCGGGCCTGGGCTGCCGCTGTACATGGGCGTGGCGCGGGGCGACTGTGCGCTGCACCTGTCGGAGCACCATGGGGATGCCACACCGGGTGCTTCGGTGCGTATCGAGGTGGACGATGTCGATGCCCTGTGTGACGAACTGATGGCACGTCACCCGGGTCACAACCGCGCCGAGGTGCAGACCATGCCTTGGGGCACACGCGACTTCACGGTGACCGACCCCTTTGGCAACCGGCTCACGTTCACGGGCTCGATCAGCGTCTGAGGTGGCGATGGCTCCAGTGGACCGGGCAGGGAATCGCGGAGGCCTGTCGGCTTGAGTCAGACCGGCTTGGTCTGACGGCTTTGGGGTTCCGCGTGAAGGCCGTCTTCTTCGCCATGGTGGCGCTGGCGGTGGCCGCCGGGATGCTCTGGATTCGCAGCTCAGCGAGCTCATGGCCAGCCAGGAAGGCGTGAACTTCAAGAGCCCGGCCTGGCTGAGCCTGTCCTTCGAGCCCTTCGACACCGAGATGCTGGACCTGCTGATCGGTGGCAAGACGCTGCCCTGCTGGCTGATCCTTTGGGTTGTTGGGGGTGCTGTTCCTGGTGCGGCTGTGCATCGTCAACTCGCCCTTCGGCCGCGGTGCTCGCGACCGACCGTTGGCTGCCGTGGCTGGGCGTGTTGTTCGTGCTGTCGGTGGGCTATCTCCCCACTGGGGTGGGCGGGACGTTGCGGTCCAGGTCGTCTCGCCACCAGTCGGGGTCATCGATTCGTTCCACCTTCTGATCGGCCACCTTGAGCAGCGCTGAGGCTGCGTATCCGACCCCCGGGATCTGCAGGTCTGCAGCCACCTGCGCCAGCGGCTCCAGAACGAACCGGCGCTTGTGCAGGCGGGGGTGGGGCAGGGTCAGGCGCGCACCGTCCAGCACCCGCTGGCCGAACACCAGCAGGTCCAGGTCCAAGGTACGCGGTGCGTGGTGGTAGGGGCGCTCCCGACCAGCGTCCAATTCCGTTGCCGCCAGCAGGTCGAGCAGCGCTTCAGGGCTCAGCGTGGTGCTGAGCAGCGCCACGGCGTTGAGGTAGTCCGGGCCCTCGGCGTCCACCGGCAGGCTGCGGTACAGGCTCGAGACGCTGTGCAGTTGCACGGCGGGGTGGGTGTAGATCTGCCGCAGCGCCCATTGCAGCGTGGTTCGTGCCGGGCCGAGATTGGCGCCCAGGCCGATGGCGACGGCTTCCCCTGGATCCGCGGGCCGGACTTTGTCGCCCGGCTGCGGGAGGGCCCCAGGAGCCTGGGCCAGCGAGCGCTGCGCCCCGGCCACGGCCTGCCAGACTTTCAGGACGTCCACGGTTTCGGCGACGTCATGCACCCGCAGCACCCGCGCTCCTTGTTGTGCGGCCAGCAATGCGGCGGCCAGGCTGCCGGCCAGGCGCTCTTGCACGGGCCGGCCGGTCAGTTGGCCCAGGATGCTCTTGCGCGACAGACCCACCAGCAGGGGACGACCCATGCCCGCCCGCGCCAGGCGTGCCAGCAGGTCGGATTGCCGCGCCAGCAACTCCACGCCGTGCGCTGCGACCTTGGCAAAGCCGTAGCCCGGGTCCAGCACGATGCGCTCGGCAGCGATGCCGGCCTCCAGGGCGATATCGAAGCGCGCGTTCAGGAAGTCTGCCACCCTCACGACCACGTCGTCGTACAGCGCCAGGGTCTGCATCGTGGCGGGGCTGCCACGCGAGTGCATCAGGCACACCCCCGCCTTGGGGTACGCGGCCAGGGCCCCCAAGGCCCCGGGTGCCATCAAGGCGCGAACGTCGTTGATGATGTCTGCGCCAGCTTCGAGGGCGGCGTACATCACCTCGGTCTTTTGCGTGTCCACCGACACAGGCACGCCCAGCTTCAGAACTTCCGTCAGCACCGGCTGCAGCCGGCGCCACTCCTGCTCGGCGGACACGGGCGTGGCGTGCGGACGCGTGGACTCCGCACCCAGATCCAGCAGGTCTGCACCCTGGCTCACCAGGCGCCGGGCGTGCTCAATGGCGGCATCCGCGTCCACATAGCGCCCGCCGTCGGAGAACGAGTCCGGCGTCACGTTGACGACACCCATCACGTGCACCCGGTCAAGCACGAGGCGGAAGCGGCCGGTGCGCCAGATCAGCGGCCGGCCCGGGCTGGCCGTGCCATCATCGTGCTTGTGCCCGAAATGAATGTTGTGCTGCATGAATGAACTCTGCCACTTCACCGGTTCTGCGTCGAGCCTTTCCTTGGTCCGGGCCTGCCGGCTGAACTTGCGGGTTGCGTGGGCCGTGCGACCGCACCGTCCTGTGTTCAGAGCCGGGCCGTTACTGGTCGACATCCAGTGGTCCGCCGCCTCGACCTGAAAGCCCCCCGCCATGGCCGACATCGCCGCCCGCGTCTGGGCCCACCGCTGGAAGATCGACCCCATCGTGCGGTCGCTCATCGACACCGATTTCTACAAGTTGCTGATGTGCCAGTCGGTCAGACGCAAGTTCGCCGACGCGCGGGTGACCTTCTCGCTCATCAACCGGGCCGCCGAGGTACGCCTGGCCGAGCTCATCGACGAGGGCGAACTGCGCGAGCAGCTGGACCACCTGCGCACGCTGTCGCTGTCGCGGGGCGAGTCCACCTGGCTGCGCGGCAACACCTTCTACGGCAAGCGCCAGATGTTCCGCCCCGATTTCATGGAGTGGTTCGAGGGCCTGCGGCTGCCGCCTTACCACCTGGAAAAGCGCGACGGGCAGTACGAGCTCAGTTTCGAAGGCGCGTGGCCCGAAGTGATGCTGTGGGAGGTGCCAGCCCTGTCCGTGCTGATGGAGCTGCGCTCGCGCGCCGTGCTCAACCGCATGGGCAAGTTCGAGCTCGAGATCCTGTACGCCCGTGCCATGACCAAGCTGTGGCAGAAGGTGGAGCGCCTGAAGACCATACCGGATCTGCGTCTGGCCGACTTCGGCACGCGGCGCCGACACGGATTCCTGTGGCAGGACTGGTGCGTGCAGGCCATGATGGAGGGCCTGGGGCCGAAGTTCGTCGGCACCTCCAACTGCCTGATCGCCATGCGCCGCGACATCGAGGCCATCGGCACCAACGCGCACGAACTGCCCATGGTCACCAGCGCCCTGGCTGGCAGCGACGAGGAGTTGCGCCAGGCCCCGTACCGCGTGCTGGCCGATTGGCAGGAGGAGCACGAAGGCAACCTGCGCATCATCCTGCCCGACACCTACGGCACGCAGGGCTTTCTGGAGCACGCGCCGGACTGGCTGGCGCGCTGGACGGGCATCCGCATCGACAGCGGCGACCCGGCCGAAGGTGCCGAGGCCGCCATTGCCTGGTGGCAACGCCACGGCGAGGAGCCGCGCGACAAGCTGGTGATCTTTTCTGATGGCCTGGACGTGGAGGCCATCGAGGTGCTCAGCCAACGTTTCCGCGGCCGCGTCAAAGCCTCCTTCGGCTGGGGCACCATGCTGACCAATGATTTCGTCGGCCTGGTGGCTGACGACGCCTTGGCCCCTTTCAGCCTGGTGTGCAAGGCCATCTCAGCCAATGGTCGAGCGACCGTGAAGCTCAGTGACAACCCCCTGAAGGCCATGGGACCGGCTGACGAGATCGAACGCTACAAGCGTGTGTTCGGCCTGGGCGTGCAGACGCCGCGCGCGTTGCGGGTGTAGCGTCGATGCGCGCCGGACGGTGGGGCGGCCGTTCTCACCAGGAGCAGGCTAAGGCCAGTCTCGGTCAGCAGCGCGCCGCCCCGAGGTTCCAAGCGCGTGGCTGCCAAACAGCGAGCGCGACGAGCTTCCGCGCCTGCGACCGCACTGCCTCATTTCCAAAGTGGAGGCGGAGCCTGCGCTCTTTGCCCGCATCAAGGGTGGGCCCGAAGTCCTCACAAGCGTGAGGAGCTTGGTCCGTTACCTAGCCGAAGCGCGGGACCTTCAGAACAACAGCCTGGCTATGTCGCTGGCCGCGTTCAGACCGCCTCGCCAATCGCTACCGCTCTTGGGCACCGTGTAGGTGTATCGGTCATCGCCCTGGAAGACGGGTTTGAAGCGCTTGCCATCTTCGAAATTGAGAAGCCCATGTCCTCGAGCGCACGTCGCATCTTTCCGTCGATGGTGGTCATGCCTCGGAGCAGCTTCTTCAACTGCTCTCGATGAACTTCGAGGGGGCTGCCGTCGAGCTTGTTTGCTTCGAGGACGGACGTCAGAACATGCTGACGACGACTGTCTTGAGGAACACGAGTGGCGGCATCTGCGATCGCGTCAAGCAGTATGCAGAGAACCTCGTTCGGATAGACGTCGCGCTCCCTGCCAAGCCTGAGCAGCCCGCCGCATGCAGTCCCGGCTCGGGCCTCGTGCTTCCTGAACTCGCTTTGCAGACGTTGAATCTCCTTCTCGGCATCTTTGAGGCGCTGATCCTTGGCTTCGATCTCCTGATCGAACGTCTTGACGTAGTCCTCGATCGCCTTTGACCCGGAGGCCTTAAGGGGCTGGATCGCCTGCCGAGAAGCCGTTTCACGAACGTAGGCCCAAGTGCATCGGGCGATCGGGCGCCGGTTCAGTAGCGCGGCTCGGACCTCATCTTTGATGGCCGCCGCCAGATGGCCCGGTGTCGAAGACTCTCCCCCAAGGAAGAAGGCGCGGCGCCCGCCACCTTCGGGCCAGTAGATGCCGATCGTCCCTCCGTAGACATTTTCGGAGTCGACCTCGAGTTGCAGACGGACGGAGAACGGCCTGTTCGGTTCGACAACGACATGCGCCATCCTGGACAAGTCGGCCGCGAGACGATGGACGTCGAGAAGGTGTCCGCCTTGAAACGGTGCGCTGACATAGACGATGGGCAGTCTGCACCCCGCATTGCCGCGAATCAGCTTGGCAGCTGTAGCGAATTCCTGCGAGATCGACGTCGGTCGAACTGCTGACGAGCGATTGAACTCTCTCGTTGCCGCTCCGTACCGAAGCCTCATCCTTCTGTTGGAGTTCCTGCAGCCTGTCGGCGTCCAAACTCGTGTGCGGAGATCCGGATATCCACGTCACCATCGCATGAAGGAAGTCCGCCGTGGTGCGGGTTGCGTCAACAGAAGACTCAGTGGCAAACGAAAGCATGAGAGTCCCTCCAGTCGGTTAGCGCGCCAGCAAACGCCCGAGCAAGGCTGAGGGCGGATCGATGAACGGGTTCACCACCGTCACGCCTCGCCAGGTGCATCCTGCCTGGAAGTCTTCGGAGATCAACATCCGGCAACCGTGGCTGGCTGCAACCGCCAAGATCAAGGCGTCCCAGTAGGGCGTTTGGTGGTCAACCGTCAAGTCCAGCGCAGCCTGGAAGTCCTGCCAGGTCGAGACCGCCACCTCGAAACTGTCGGCCCAGGCCAGCACCACTTCGCGCACCTCTGCAGCGGGACGCCGCGCCTTGATGGTCAGTACCCGTGACAACTCGCCAAGGACTTGTGCGGGAACCAGCGTGTCATCGATGGGCAAGGCTGCCAGCAGAACGCGAGCCTGTTCGCAGCGACGGGTGTCGCCGAGCCCCTCGGCGTAGGCCAGGATGTTGGTGTCCAGTGCGACTCGCATTTGGTCAGGCTCACTCTTCGTAGAGTTCGCTGCGGGTCCAATTCCGCGAGCCACTGGCGGGCTGGTGTGACAAGCGGTCCAGCAGTGCGCGCCGGGCTTCCTTTCTTTGCAGGTCTTCTGCGGCCACGGGCACCATGGTGGCCACGGGCTTGCCCCGTGACAACACGGTCACCCGTTCGCCTAGGGCCACTTCTCGCAGCAGAGACGAAAACTGCCGGTTGGCCATGGCGGCGGAAACGGTCTTCATACGGACCTCCGTTGAATGGAAGTAGTGTTCGGCACTACTTTACACACGTCGGTACTGCCCTTCAAGGGCGCTGCCAGCGGGGCACGACAGGGCCGACCTCAATTCACCCGAAACCGCTCCAGCGTGTCACGACGGACCTCGATGCCGAGGCCCGGGCGGTCGGGGATGTGGCCGAAGCCGTCGGTCATTTCGATGGGTTGGGTGACCAAGTCTTTGCGGAAGGGGTGGGAGGACCGGTCGTACTCCAGCACCGGGTCGCGGGCCAGGACGGCGTGGTGCGCCACGAGGCGTGCCGCGATCACCTGAAGCGTGTGCGGCCTGAGCCACGGCCAGGTCCCACAGCGCCATGTCTTGAGCGCCCTGTTATCGCAGGGCCGGTTCAGGGGCTGAACGCGTGCTCTCAGGCTGTGCCGGCCAGCATCGCTTCCACCAGTTCCTGCACCGCCAGCGCCTCTTCGGCCGTGGCCAGCAGGTGGGGCTGGCCTCGCAGCCAGAGGTCGGCCTGGGTGAGCTGGCGCTGCGGGGCGCTGCGCCGCGGGTCTTCGCCCGTGCTCCAGTCCACCGCTTCCACCCATGGACCGCCGTCCGAGCGCCACAGTTGGTAGAACTCTCGGAACTGGTGGTTCAGGCGGCTGCCGCGCACGGTGACCTCCTGCCGGTCCGGCTGGCAGCCGCCGGTGGTGGCCAGGATGGTGACCGGCCGGCCATCGGCAGTTTCCAGGCGCGCCAGCAGGTCGAGTTCGCACAGCGCCGGGTCCGCCGGGTAGCGCGGCGCGGCGTGGCGCAGTTGCAGCGGCCCGAGGAAGCGGCCGGCCAGGAACAGGAAGTGCGAGATCACCTCGCGCGTGTAGCCGCCCTCGGCGCGAAAGCGCAGCCAGTCGGCCTCGGCCTGCCAGGCGCGGGGCCAGGCCGGGTACTGCACCACGATGTCGATGCCCAGCAGCTCGCCTGTTTCCCCGGCCTCGATGGCGCGGCGCAGTTCCTCGAAGCCGCGCGATGACGCCTGGGTGAAGTTCACCACGCCCGGCAGGCGGGCGCCGCGCAGTCGTGCCACCAGGTCGCGGCTGGCGGCGTTGTCCGTTCCCAGGGGCTTCTCCATGAACACGGCTTGGCCTGCAGCGGCCGCCGCCAGGGCGTAGGCCTTGCGCGGGCCGGGCGGGCAGGCCAGGTACACCGCGTCGGCGCCTTGCATGGCGAGCTCGGCGCTGGGCGACACGGGCGCGTCCGGCATCAGCGCCAGCGTCCCGGCGACGGACGCCGGCGAAGGGTCCCACACCCCGCTGATCTCGAATGCCGGATGCAGGCGCAGGTTGTCCAGCATGCGCCGGCCCATGATGCCCAGGCCGATTACTGCCATCTTGTGTGCCATGTCTTGTCCTTTGAACCATCAGCGGACAGCTTATCAACAAGGGGGATGCCAAGCGCCTTGCGCGAAGGCACGTCGCCGCGATCTTGGCCGCCGTGCAGGCTGCCCGGCCTGCGGGTTCTCCCTAAAATGGCCGGTTCACTTTCCGCGGCATACCTTCTGGAGCCACCGATGTCCACCGGGCTGATCCGCATCCGCGGCGCGCGCCAGCACAACCTGAAGAACCTCGACCTCGACATCCGCACGGGCGAGATGACGGTGGTCACGGGGCCCAGCGGGTCGGGCAAGTCCAGCCTGGTGTTCGACACGCTGTATGCCGAAGGCCAACGCCGCTACGTGGAGACCTTCAGCGCCTACGCCCGGCAGTTCCTGGACCGCATGGACCGCCCTGCGGTGGACCGCGTGGACGGCGTGCCCCCTGCCATCGCCATCGACCAGACCAACCCGGTGCGCACCAGCCGCAGCACGGTGGGCACGATGACCGAGCTGAACGACCACCTGAAGCTGCTGTTCGCCCGGGCCGGCCAGCTTTTTGACCGCCAGACGGCGCTGCCGGTGCGGCACGACACGCCAGAGACGGTGTACGCCAACCTGGTGGGCCGGGCGGCCGTGGCGGGCGACCCTCGGCTCGTCCTGACTTTCCCGGTGGAACTGCCCGCCGACACCACGGCCGAGCAGCAGGCGCAGTGGCTGGCGGCCAGCGGCTTCACGCGCGTGCATGCCGAGCGCATCCAGGGCCAGCGCAAGGTGCTGGACGTGGTGGCCGACCGTCTGCGCATGAGCAACGCCGAGCAGGTGCGTGTGATGGAGGCCATCGAACTGGCCTTCAAGCGCGGTGGCGGGCGGCTGGACGTGCACGTGGCCGCCGATGACACTGCCGCGGGGGCCGTCTGGCGCTACTCCACGGGGCTGCACTGCCCCGAGAGCGACCTGCGCTATGCCGATCCGCAGCCGGCGCTGTTCAGCTTCAACTCCGCCTTTGGCGCCTGCGAGACCTGCCGCGGCTTCGGCCGCGTCATCGGCGTGGACTTCGGCCTCGTCATCCCCGACCACCGCAAGACCCTGCGCAACGGCGCCATCAAGCCCTTGCAGACCCCCGCCTGGAAGGAGTGCCAGGACGACCTGGTGAAGTACGCCGGCGAGGCGGGCATTCCGCGCGACACCGCCTGGAGCCAGCTCTCTTCCGCCCAGCGCGATTGGGTCATCGAAGGCGATCCGGCCTGGAAGGGCCACTGGAACAAGCAGTGGTACGGCGTGCGCCGCTTCTTCGGTTATCTGGAGAGCAAGGCCTACAAGATGCACATCCGGGTGCTGTTGTCCAAGTACCGCAGCTACACGCCTTGCGGCGACTGCGGCGGCGCGCGCCTGAAGCTCGAGGCGCTGCTGTGGCGTCTGGGCACGCAGGCCGACGCGGATGCGGTGCTGGCCTCCCCCGCAGACCGCTACCGCCGCTTCCTGCCCGTGGGCGTGGCCTGGTCGCGCGCGCAACTTGACGCCTTGCCGGGCCTGGCGCTGCACGACCTGATGCAGTTGCCCATCGAACGCCTGCAACGCTTCTTCGATGGCTTGAGCCTGCCGTCCACGATGCTGGACGAGGCCTTGAAGCTGCTGCTCGACGAGATCCGCACCCGGCTGAAGTACCTGTGCGACGTGGGCCTGGGCTACCTGACGCTGGACCGGCAGAGCCGCACCCTGTCGGGCGGCGAGGTGCAGCGCATCAACCTCACCACGGCCTTGGGCACCTCGCTCGTGAACACCATGTTCGTGCTGGACGAGCCCAGCATCGGCCTGCACCCGCGCGACATGAACCGCATCGTGCAGGCCATGCACCGCCTGCGCGACGCGGGCAACACCCTGGTGGTGGTGGAGCATGACCCGGCGGTCATGCTGGCGGCCGACCGGCTGATCGACATGGGCCCCGGCCCGGGCGAGCGCGGAGGGCAGATCGTCTTCGACGGCACGCCGCAGGCGGCGCGCAGCGCCGATACCCTGACAGGCCAGTACCTGGGCGCGCGCAAGCAGGTGGTTCTGGGTTTCCAGCGCCTGGTGGAGGCCTCGACACCGCGCCTGATCCTGGAAGAGGCCACCGAGCACAACCTGCAGCACGTGACGGCGTCCTTCCCGCTGCAACGTCTGGTCTGCGTGACGGGGGTCTCGGGTTCCGGCAAGAGCACGCTGGTGCAGGACGTGCTGTACCCCGCGCTCGCGCGCCACTTCGGCAAGGCCACCGAGACGCCCGGGGCGCATGGCCAGTTGCTGGGCGCCGACTGGCTGGCCGATGCGGTGTTCGTGGACCAGTCGCCCATCGGCAAGACGGCGCGCAGCAACCCGGCCAGCTACGTGGGTGCCTTTGACGAGGTGCGCAAGCTGTTCGCGGGGGCGCCGCTGGCGGCCGAGCGCAGCTACACCGCCGGCATGTTCAGCTTCAACGCCGGTGACGGGCGTTGCCCCACCTGTGGCGGCTCCGGCTTCGAGCATGTGGAGATGCAGTTCCTGTCGGACGTGTACCTGCGCTGCCCGGACTGCGATGGCCGGCGCTTCCGTGCCGAGATCCTGGACGTGAAGATCGTGCGCGGGCCGCGCCAGCTCTCGGTGGCCGACGTGCTGGAGCTCACCGTCAGCGAGGCGGCCACCCTGTTCCGCGACGACCGCGAGGTGGTGGCGCGGCTGCAGCCGCTGGTGGACGTGGGCCTGGACTACGTGCGCCTGGGCCAGCCCGTGCCCACGCTGTCGGGCGGCGAGGCCCAGCGCCTGAAGCTCGCCGGCTTCCTGGCCGAGGCCGCCACCTCGCCCGCCCAGCGCGTGGCCAGGAAGGGCACGCTGTTTCTGTTCGACGAGCCCACCACCGGGCTGCATTTCGACGACATCGCCAAGCTGATGCGGGCCTTTCGCAAGCTGCTGGAGGCCGGGCACTCGCTGATCGTGATCGAGCACAACCTGGACGTCATCCGCGCGGCCGACTGGATCGTCGACCTCGGGCCCGAGGGCGGTGATGCGGGCGGCCTGCTGGTGGCTGAAGGCACGCCAGAGGACGTGCGCGCGCACCCCCGCTCGCACACCGGCCAGGCGCTGCGCGAGTACGACGTGGCGATGGGCGCATCTGCGGTCCAGGCCGCCGAAGCACCGACGGCATGGCGCGGCAACCGGGCCAACTCCAGTGGCGCCTACCTGGGCGACGCCATCCGCATCGTCAACGCCCGTGAGCACAACCTCAAGTCCCTCAACGTGGACATCCCCCGCGGCAAGTTCAGTGTCGTGACGGGAGTCTCGGGCTCGGGCAAGAGCACCCTGGCCTTCGACATCCTGTTCAACGAGGGCCAGCGCCGCTACCTGGAAAGCCTGAACGCCTACGCCCGAAGCATCGTCCAACCGGCAGGCCGGCCCGAGGTGGATGCCGTGTGGGGCATCCCGCCCACCGTGGCCATCGAGCAGCGCCTGTCGCGCGGCGGGCGCAAGAGCACCGTGGCCACCACCACCGAGGTCTGGCACTTCCTGCGGCTGTTGTGGGTCAAGCTGGGCCTGCTGCACTGCGTGCACGACGGCGCGCCCGTGCAGCCGCAAAGCGCCGAAAGCATTGCCGCGCAGTTGCTGCGCGACCACCGCGGCCGTCATGTGGGCCTGCTCGCGCCGCTGGTGGTGAACCGCAAGGGCGTCTACACCGACCTTGCCAAGTGGGCCCAGGCGCGTGGCCACACCCACCTGCGCGTGGACGGCGAGTTCCTGCGGCTGGACCCGTTTCCCCGCCTCGACCGTTTCAAGGAACACACGATCGAGTTGCCCGTGGCCGATCTCGTCGTGGATCCGACCGACGAGAGGGCGCTGCGCGAGGCCCTGTCGCGCACCCTGCAGCTGGGCAAGGGCGTGCTGCACCTGCTGCAGCCGCTGGACGCCCTGGCCCAGGCGCTGGCCGACGGGCAGGGCACGGCGGATATCGGCCGCGTGCAGGTCTTTTCCACCAAGCGCGCCTGCCCCACCTGCGGCACCAGCTACCCCGAGTTGGACCCCCGCATGTTCAGCTACAACAGCAAGCATGGCTGGTGCGCGGAGTGCGTGGGCACAGGGCTGAAGCTCACGCGCGAACAGCGACGGGCCTATGACGACTCGGTCCGTGACAACGACGCCAAGGGCCGCGAGCAGAGCTTTCCGGCCGAGGAAACCGAGGTCGAGGGACTGGCCGACGAGCCCTGCGCTGCCTGTGGTGGTACCCGGCTGAACCCGGCCTCGCGGGGCGTGACCTTCATGGGTCGACCCATCAGCGACATCGCCCGCATGAGCGTGCTGCAGGCCGCCGACTGGGTGCGCACGCTGGAGCAGCAGGGCCGGCTCACCGAGCGCGAGACCGGAATCGCCCGCGACGTCGTGGCCGAGATCCGCAGCCGCCTGGACTTCCTGCAAGAGGTGGGCCTGGGGTACCTCACGCTGGACCGCGCTGCGCCCACCTTGTCTGGAGGCGAGGCGCAGCGAATCCGCCTGGCGGCCCAACTGGGCAGCAACCTGCAGGGGGTGTGCTACGTGCTGGACGAGCCCACCATCGGCCTGCACCCGCGCGACAACGGCATCCTGCTCAACGCCCTGCACCAACTGGGTGGCAAGGGCAACACCCTGGTGGTGGTTGAGCATGACGAGGACACCATCCGACGCGCCGACCACCTGATCGACATCGGTCCGGGTGCCGGCAAGCGTGGGGGGCGTGTCGTCGCGCAGGGCCAGGCTGCCGACCTGGCCGCCGCCGTGGACTCCGTGACGGGCCGCTTCCTGGCCCACCCGCTCAAGCACCCGCTGCAGCCCCGCCGGCTGGTCCGGGTCGAAGCCGATGCCGACCCCGGCGCTGCACGCGCCCTGGTTCTCCAGGGCGCACACCTTCACAACCTCCAGCGCATCGATGTGCGCCTGCCCCTGGGGCGGCTGGTGGCGGTCACGGGTGTGTCCGGTTCGGGCAAGAGCACGCTGGCGCGCGATGTGCTGCTGGCCAACGTCCAGGCTGCCGTGGCCCTGCGCACCACCCGGGCCGGGCGTGAGGCGCTGGCGCGCGGCGAGCACCCGACCTGGACAGGGTGCACGGGTCTGGCTGGGTTCGAGTCCATCGACCGCGTGCTGGAGGTGGACCAGACCCCCATAGGCAAGACCCCGCGCTCCTGTCCCGCCACCTACATCGGCTTCTGGGACGACATCCGCAAGCTCTTCACCCAGACGCTGGAAGCCAAGGCCCGCGGTTACGCCGCGTCGCGCTTTTCCTTCAACACCGGTGACGGCCGCTGCCACGCCTGCGAGGGGCAGGGCCTGCGCACCATCGAGATGAGTTTCCTGCCCGACGTGAAGGTACCCTGCGATGTCTGCCACGGCCGGCGTTTCAATGCCGAGACGCTGGCGGTCTCCTGGCGCGGCCGCAGCATTGGCGATGTGCTGCAGATGGAAGTGGACGAGGCCGTGGAGTTCTTCGCGACGATGCCCTCCATCGCCCACCCCTTGAGGTTGCTGCAGGATGTCGGGCTGGGCTACCTGACGCTGGGCCAGCCCAGCCCGACGCTGTCGGGGGGCGAGGCGCAGCGCATCAAGCTGGTCACCGAGCTGACCAAGGTGCGAGACGACCTTACGCGGCGCGGCCAGAAGGCACCGCACACACTCTACGTCCTTGACGAACCCACGGTAGGCCTGCACATGGCCGACGTGGAGAAACTCGTTCGTGTGCTGCACCGTCTGGTGGGTGGCGGCCACAGCGTGGTGGTCATCGAGCATGACCTGGATGTCATTGCAGAAGCCGACTGGGTGATCGACCTGGGGCCAGAAGGCGGCACCGAGGGCGGCCGCGTCGTGTGCACGGGCCCGCCGGAAGCGCTGGTGGCGGCCAACACCCACACTGGCCGGGCGCTGGCGCCGGTGCTGTCGCGCTGACGCAAGGCGCGGGCTGTGCTGTGAGTGAACCGGCCGTCCCGGCCCGGGCAGCGCGTCAGGCCTGCCGCCGGGCTGCGCCAGCCCCTCGTCTGGCATGCCAGGCCCTCAGGCGCCATCCCAGCAGGATCCCGATGACGATCGCGTAGAAGGCCACGTCGCCGAAGTCGTTCTTCCCCGAGCGCATCCAGAAGAAGTGCAGCAGGGCCAGGCCCGCCACGGCGTACACCGCCCGGTGCAGCGCCTGCCAACGCCGCGCACCCAGCGCCTTGATGGCCCGGTTGAAGGACGTGGCCGCCAGCGGCGCCAAGCCCAGCAACGCCGCCGTGCCCACCAGGATGAAGGGGCGCTTGACGATGTCGGCCAGGATGGCCTGCAGATCCAACCCCATGTCCAGCCAGGCGAAGCAAAGGAAGTGCAGCGCGGCGTAGAAGAAGGTGAACAGTCCCAGCATGCGCCGCAGCCGCGCCAGGGCGTGCCAGCCTGTCCACTGCCGCAGCGGCGTGACAGCCAGTGTCAGGCACAGCCCGCGCAGTGACCACTCTCCGGTCTGGCGGATCAAGGCTTCGGCCGGGTTGGCACCCAGGTACCCGGAAGGATCCGTCAGGGCGGCGAAGGCCAGCCACAGGCTCGGCGCCAGGCAGAACAGGAAGATCGCGGGCTTGGCGGTCGGATGCAACAGCAGACGGTTCACGGCACCGCAGGCTCGCGCTGTTCAGTAGAACCGGCGCAGGTCCATTCCGGCGTACAACTGTCCCACCTGCGCCTCGTAGCCGTTGAACATCAGCGTCGGGCGCTTCTTCGTCAGCAGGCCATCCTCGCCGATGCGCCGCTCCGTGGCCTGGCTCCAGCGGGCATGGTCCACCTTGGGGTTCACGTTGGAGTAAAAGCCGTATTCATGCGGCGCTGCCGTCTCCCAGCTGGTGCGCGGCTGCTTTTCCAGAAATCGGATGCGTACCAGCGACTTCCCCGACTTGAAGCCGTACTTCCAGGGCACCACCAGGCGCAGCGGAGCGCCGTTCTGGTTGGGCAGCACCTCGCCATACATGCCGAAGGCCAGCAGAGTCAGCGGGTGCATCGCCTCGTCCATGCGCAGGCCCTCGACATAGGGCCACTCCAGTACCGAGGAGCGCACGCCCGGCATCTGCGACGCGTCGGCCAGCGTCACGAACTGGATGAACTTCGCGTTGCCTGTGGGCTCCACACGCTTGATCAACTCGGCCAACGACCAGCCGACCCACGGGATCACCATCGACCAGCCCTCCACGCATCGCAGTCGGTAGATGCGTTCCTCCAGCGGGGCCAGCTTGAGCAGCGTCTCGATGTCCCAGGTGCCGGGTTTGCGCACCTCGCCCTCGATGGCTACCGTCCAGGGCCGGGTTCGCAGCGAGTGGGCATGGCGCGCCGGGTCGCTCTTGTCGGTGCCGAACTCGTAGAAGTTGTTGTAGGTGGAGGCGTCCTTGAAGGAAGTCAGCTTGTCGGACGCCATGGCACCTGCGACCGTACTGCGCATCCCGGGCAGGGCGACCAGCTTGCCTGGTGCGGACGTGGAAGCGCTCGCATCGCGAGCTGCCCAGGCCCCCAGGGCCGTGCCGGTGGCCCCGAGCGCCAGGGTCTTGAGCCAATCCCGCCGCGTCTCGTACAGGGACCGTGGGGTGATCTCCGAGGACTGGGGGTGGTGCAAGCCGCGCTCAGGGTGGAAGTGCATGAAAGCTCCTCGCAAGGGGTGAAAGCACCGTCAGCCTGACAGTGTGCAGCCGCCAGGCCTTGCGCGCTCTTCAGGCTCAGCGCAGGCCCGCGATGTAATCCGATACGGCCTTGATTTCGGTGTCGCTGAGCCTGGCGGCTATGGCCATCATCTGCGCGTTGTTGGCGCGGGTACCGGCGCGGAAGGCGTTCATCTGGCTCTCGGTGTAGTCGGCGTGCTGCCCGCCCAGCCGGGGGTACTGCGCCGGGATGCCGGCGCCCGTGGGGCCATGACAACCTGCGCAGGCGGGCACGGCCTTGTCCGTGATGCCGCCGCGGTAGATCCGTTCGCCCAGGCGCAAAGTGTCCTTGTTCTTGGCGGCGCCGGGCTTGGCGGCCTTGCCGGCGTAGAACGCCGCCACATGCCTCATGTCTTCGTCGCTCAGCGTGGATGCAAAGCCCTTCATCACGGCGTTGTTGCGCTTTCCGGACTTGTACTCCTGCAACTGCTTGACAAGGTATTCGGGGTGTTGACCTTGCAAGATGGGGTTGGCCGGTGCGCCACGGCTGCCGTCGACCGCGTGGCATGCGCTGCAGACCTGGGCGATCGCTGCCCCCTTGGTCGCGTCGGCCTTGAATGCGGGTTTGGTCTCGGCCGCCAGAACGGAGCCGGCGAAAGCGACCGACAGCAGGGCCGAGAGGGTCAGGGCGGGGACGGGCATCATGGGGGTGGCCTTGCGCAGGTGGCGCCATCTTGTGGACGCGTGTGGATCAGAGCAGAAGGGAAAGCACCGGCTGTCGGTGCCACCAGGCACCCACACGCGGGTGCTTGCTTGGCGCCAACGGGTGTCTTGTCACATCACAACCAGAGAATTTTACAATGGCCCATGAATCCATCCTTGTCATCAGTGCCTGCGGTGGCCGCGCACGATGCAGCGCACAAGGCCGCGCTGGCCTGGACACACACGGCGCGGTTTCTGACAACCGCCAGCCAACTCGACCAACTGCCCGTCACCGAACTCGCGGAGATCGCCTTTGTAGGGCGCTCGAACGCAGGCAAGTCCACCGCGATCAACGTGCTGGCGCAACACAAGCGCCTGGCTTTCGCGTCCCGCACGCCCGGGCGCACCCAGCACATCAACCTGTTCGAGGTGGGGCCCAGGCAGGCTCCGGACGCACTGTTCGTGGACCTGCCAGGCTACGGCTACGCGGCGGTGGAGCGCGCCGCCAAGCTGCGCTGGCAGGAAGTGATGGCGCGTTACCTGGAATTGCGACGCTGTCTCACCGGGGTGGTGGTCCTCGTGGATTCGCGACTGGGCTTCACCGAGCTCGACCGGCAACTGCTGTCCTTCATCAGCCCGCGCGTGACCTCGGGTGAGGTACGTCTGCTCACCCTGCTGACCAAGGCCGACAAGCTCAACCGGTCCCAAGCCCAGCGCGCCCTGCGGGCGGCTCAGGAGGTGCTGGGCGAAATGGCCCAGGAACCGGCTGATGTGGGCGTGTGCTTGTTCTCCGCGCAGTCGCGCCAGGGCGTCGGCGACGTGGCGCAAAGCCTTCAGGCGTGGGTGCGGTGATCGAAACCTTCATGGCGCCGCTGCCTCATGGCATCACCCTGTCCTGCCGGGCAGCAGGCCCGCCGTCGGCGCCCCGCGTCTTGCTGTTGCACGGGTTTCCGGAGGCTGCGTTCGCCTGGGACGGCGTGATGGCTGCTCTGGCGTCGCAAGTGCGCTGCCTGGCACCCAACCTTCGCGGCTTCGAGAAGTCCTCGGCGCCAGCGGAAGTGCAGGCCTACAAGGCGCGGCACCTGATGCAGGACATCGAAGCACTGATCCGGCACACGGGCGGGCCCGTGGATCTGATGGTCGCACACGACTGGGGCGGCGCCGTGGCCTGGAACCTTGCGGCCATGCACCCGGAACTGATGAAGCGGCTGCTCATCATCAACTCGCCGCACCCGGCCACCTTCCTGCGCGAACTTCGCAGCAACCCCGAGCAGCAGGCCGCCAGCGCCTACATGAACTTCCTGTGCAGGCCCGATGCCGAGGCCCTGCTTGCACACAACGACTTCGCCCGGTTATGGCCGTTCTTCGAGCGCATGGGGGGTCAGAGCTGGCTGAACTCCGGCCTGAGGGCGCGCTACCGGGAGCTGTGGTCTCTGGGCCTGAGGGGGGGCTTGAATCTCTACCGCGCCTCGCCGCTGCGCCCGCCTTCGTCATCCGATCCCCGGGTGGCCCAGGCTCTGCAGGCGCTGGAGCTGCCCGAGGCGATGATCACTTCGCGCGTGCCCACGGCCGTGCTGTGGGGAGAAGGTGACCATGCGCTGCTGCCTTGCCTGCTCGATGGGCTGGGGCGCTGGGTGCCGGATCTGCAGTTGACCCGCGTCCCCGGAGCCAGCCACTGGATCGTGCACGAGGAGCCTGCGCGCGTGGTCAACGAGATCCGCCGCTGCCTGGGCCTTACATGAGCTTCGGCCTTGAGGGCTTCGGCGGCGAGGTCTGCCAGCAGCGGCGCACGGTGGCTGTTACGAGGCCCAGCCCGGGCCTGCTCAGCTTGGGTCGCCGCGCGCCAGTTCCACGCTCATCAGTCGCGCCGCGGCGCGGACGAGGCGGCGCGGTTCATGGGCCAGCGCCAGCGACTCCGCCTGCAAGTGCGCCAGCGCTGTGCGCTTGATGGGCCATGAAGCATCCGATCTGCAGTCGGCCCAGAGAAACACCTGGTGCGCCGCGTCGACCCACATCAGCTGGGCGTTCACCCATCGATTGGAAAGGTACAGGCGGGCCATGTGGCCGGGGCGCATCGACGGGATCCGACGCTTGTTGTTCACCGTTTCATACACCGAAGGGGGCGCACTCGGCAGCTGCGACGGTACCGTGTCCAGATGGCCAGTATCCAGGGCCTGCATGACGGCGGCAGACAGTTCCATAGGCTGGGTGGTCTGCAGGGCCAGGGCCTCCAGATGGTCGATCATGGATGTCAGCCGATGGCGCCGCTGATCGAATCTCTGCCGCTCGGAGGCCAACAGGGCATTCAGGGCGGTTTGGTAGGAAGAGACCTCGCTGGGCGAGCCCGCCGCCAGCTGGTCGACCAGGTCACCTACCGTCTGCATCACGGCGCTGCGAGCCGGATGCGGCATCTCGGGCAGCAATTCGGCCTGCCAAGCGATCCGATCGAGCAGCAGCCACATCGGATGGTCGTGGGTATCAAGCAGGGTATCGTCCGCGTGAGCCAGTTTGGCCGCGGGCGCTTGCAGGCGCGCCATGGCCGACTTCACGTCGGGTGCCAGTCTCGGGTCTGCCAGGATCAACTCGAAGAGCCGATTCAACAGGCCGAGGTACTGTGGATCCGCAGGCAGGTCGGCCGGAGCAGTGCCGCTGTCGAGCCCTTCAAAAACGGTGGCCTGTGCGAACGCGTTGGTCATCTCGTCACCCGTTCGGCGGGACGCGCTTTGCGGCTGGGCCGTGCCCGAGGGCGCGCTGACGGTGCTGTACACCGCGGGCCGTACGCCCGCGTCCTGCAGCCGGCTGCAGGACGCTGCGTACGCGCGGCGCATTTCCTGAGCCAGGGGGGCGCTGGCGGCCCTCATGAAGACCGCCCGCATTCCGTCTTCGTCGGGCAGGCACCGGGCCGCTGCCCACAACGCGTGTGCGATGAATTCGGGCTCGAACGGTGTGTGGTCAACAGTGACCCGCATGTCCCCGCCCAGGGCGGACAAGAAGGCAGAGAACTTGCGAAACTCGAATTCCGCCACCTCCTTGATCTGCTCGGTGCACCGAGCGATCTGCAAGGCGGCGGAATGCTCGTCCTCGCCGACCAGACGCAGACTGTCTGGTCCGGCTCCCGCAGAGGCTAAGGGTACGGCGTCCCGCTGCGGCGCACCCGGCTCGGCACTGAATCGAAGTCGGAGCTGCTGCAGGGATTCCACGAAGGCCGAGGCCACCTGCTGGCGTTGTGACCGCAGACTCATCGCGAGGTCGATCGCCTTGAACCTCTCTGCCGAACTTGCAGACGGCGGCAGGCTTGTCAGCCCGAGCAAGGTGTCGTCCACCACTTTCGAGGCGAGCACAACCATGCGAGCGAGTTCTTCCTCGACGAAGCTCAGGAGAGCGGCTCTGCTGCTCATCAGCCTTGGTTCCATTCCTTCAATTCGCGCTTATCAGGTTCTCAACAGGCCCGCGCCAAAAAGAAAGGCCCGCCCTGCACGGGCGGGCCTGTCAGCCCAAGCGTAGCAAGAATGGGCTTACATGTCCATGCCCATGCCACCCATGCCACCCATGCCACCGCCACCCGGCATCGCGGGGGCGTCCTCCTTGGGGGCCTCGGCGACCATGCACTCGGTGGTCAGCATCAGGCCTGCCACGGAGGCAGCGTTCTGCAGCGCCGTGCGCGTGACCTTGGTGGGATCCAGGATGCCCATCTCGATCATGTCGCCATAGGTGTCATTGGCCGCGTTGTAGCCGTAGTTGCCCTTGCCCTCGAGCACCCGGTTGACGACCACGCTCGGCTCGGCACCGGCATTGGCGACGATTTCGCGCAGCGGTTGCTCCACGGCGCGCAGCACGATCTTGATGCCGGCGTCCTGGTCGTGGTTGTCTCCCTTGAGCGAACCGATGGCGGCACGTGCGCGCAGCAGCGCCACACCGCCGCCGGCGACGATACCTTCTTCCACGGCAGCGCGGGTGGCGTGCAGGGCATCTTCCACACGGGCCTTCTTCTCCTTCATCTCGACTTCGGTGGCAGCGCCGACCTTGATGACCGCCACGCCGCCTGCGAGCTTGGCCACGCGCTCCTGGAGCTTCTCGCGGTCGTAGTCGGAGGTGGCCTCCTCGATCTGCACGCGGATCTGCTTGACGCGCGCCTCGATGTCGCCAGCAGCACCAGCGCCGTCGATGATCGTGGTGTTTTCCTTGCCGATCTCCACGCGCTTGGCCTGGCCAAGGTCGCCCAGGGTGACCTTCTCGAGCGTCAGGCCCACTTCCTCGGCGATGACCTTGCCGCCCGTCAGGATGGCGATGTC
This sequence comes from Rubrivivax sp., assembly GCA_046087245.1. Lineage (GTDB taxonomy): Bacteria > Pseudomonadota > Gammaproteobacteria > Burkholderiales > Burkholderiaceae_C > Rubrivivax. The sequence continues at coordinate 10,565 of JBJTZN010000011.1, read as the reverse complement.
TTCCAGCATGGCCTTGCGGCGGTCGCCGAAGCCAGGGGCCTTGACAGCGCACACCTTCAGGATGCCGCGGATGGTGTTGACCACCAGCGTGGCGAGCGCCTCGCCTTCCACTTCCTCGGCCACGATCAGCAGCGGACGGCCCGCCTTGGCCACTTGCTCCAGCGTGGGCAGCAGGTCACGGATGTTGCTGATCTTCTTGTCGAAGAGCAGGACAAACGGGTTCTCGAGGATGGCGCTCTGCTTCTCGGGGTTGTTGATGAAGTAGGGCGACAGGTAGCCGCGGTCGAACTGCATGCCCTCGACGATGTCGAGCTCGTTGTCCAGGCTCTTGCCGTCTTCCACCGTGATGACGCCTTCCTTGCCGACCTTGTCCATCGCCTTGGCGATGATCTCGCCGATCGACTCGTCGCTGTTGGCGGAGATGGAGCCGACCTGGCTGATCTCTTTGCTGGTGGTCGTGGGCTTGGAAGCGCTCTTGAGTTCGGCGGTGAGGGCGGTCACGGCCTTGTCGATGCCGCGCTTCAGATCCATCGGGTTCATGCCTGCGGCGACGTACTTCATGCCCTCGCGCACGATCGATTGGGCCAGCACGGTGGCGGTGGTGGTGCCGTCGCCGGCGTTGTCGGAGGTCTTGGAAGCGACTTCCTTGACCATCTGCGCGCCCATGTTCTGGATCTTGTCCTTGAGCTCGATTTCCTTGGCCACCGACACACCGTCCTTGGTGACGGTGGGGGCGCCAAAGGAGCGCTCAAGCACCACATTGCGGCCCTTGGGGCCGAGGGTGACCTTGACCGCGTTGGCCAGGATGTTCACGCCTTCGACCATCCGATGACGGGCATCGGAACCAAAGATGACGTCTTTTGCTGCCATTTTTCGGTATCTCCTGATAAATCTAGTGAAGTCTTACTTTTGGACAACGGCAAAGAGATCTTCTTCGCGCATCACGAGCAACTCGTCGCCGTCCACCTTGACGGTCTGCCCGCTGTACTTGCCGAACAGCACGCGGTCGCCCACGGCCACACCCACGGCAATCAACTCGCCCTTGTCGTTGCGCTTGCCCGGACCCACGGCCAGCACCTCGCCTTGATCCGGCTTTTCGGCGGCGTTGTCGGGAATGACGATGCCCGAGGCGGTCTTGGTTTCGTTTTCGAGGCGCTTGACGATCACGCGATCGTGCAACGGACGCAGTTTCATGGAATCTCCTTTGAGAACTTACTGGGTTGGATTTCAGATGCCAGGGTGCTGGCGGACATGCTCTCGGCGCCGATCCGTGCCCGATTGAACTCAGGGGGAGGACACCGTTAGCACTCGCATAAGAGGAGTGCTAGCAGGAGGAATTATAGGGGTGCATCAAGGTGGTTCAAGGCCCATGGGGTCAACCTTTTGCGTCATGGGGGCATCAGGGTCCACCCGCATGACTTGCGGGAGGACGCGTGGTGCAATCCGGCGTCCCCGGGGGTTTGGTGTCCGGGGTGCACTTCTTCACCCAGGCTTTCCACCAAGGACTCGCGCTTGCAATTCCTGCAACTGCTCATCGCCGGCGTCGCCCAGGGCTGCATCTATGGCCTGATCGCCCTGGGGTTCGTGCTGATCTACAAAGCCACCGAAACGGTGAGCTTCGCGCAGGGCGACCTGATGATGTTGGGGGCGTTCGCAGGCCTGGCCTCGATGACCTTCCTGGGATTCCCGTTCTGGCTGTCGGTGCTGGCCTCCATCGCCGCCATGGCGTCCTTCGGCTGGCTGGCCGAGCGCGCGGTCATCCGCCCCATCCTGGGGCAGCCGGCGTTCTCCATCGTGATGCTGACCATAGGTATCGGCTATATCCTGCGCGGCCTGATCACGATGGTGCCCGGCATAGGGACCGAGACCCACGTCCTGCCGGTGCCCTACAAGGACCAGATCTGGAAGCTGGGTGGGCTGGTCATCAATGTCGAGCAGGTCGTGGTGATCGCGGTGACGGCTCTGCTGTGCGCCGCACTGTTTGCCCTGTTCCGGTACAGCAAACTGGGCATTGCCATGCAGGCATCGTCCCAGAACCAACTGGCGGCGTACTACATGGGTATCCCGGTGCGCCAACTCAACGGCCTGGTCTGGGCGCTCGCGGCCATGGTCGCGGGCGTGGCCGGCATCCTGCTCGCTCCCATCACCTTCGTCCACGCCAACATGGGCTTCATCGGACTGAAGGCATTTCCCGCCGCGGTGGTGGGGGGCTTCGGCAGCTTGCCAGGCGCCATCGTGGGGGGGCTGATCATTGGTGTGGTGGAGTCAATGTCGGGTTTCTACCTCCCGCCAGGCTTCAAGGACGTGGCGGCCTACGTGGTGGTACTGCTCATGTTGATGCTGCGCCCCAATGGCCTGTTCGGCGAAAAGCTTCGCAAGAAGGTGTGACTCAGGGAAGCCCGCATGCGATTCATTTTCAAGACGGACTACGCCCAGGACCTGCGCCTGGCCAAGCACCAGGGCCACGTCTTCTGGTACGGCGTCCTCATGGTGGTGTTGGCGGCAGCGCCTGCCTTGCTGGAGGATTACTGGCTGGCGCAACTGACCTACGTTCTCATCTATGGTGTGGTGGGTCTGGGCCTGATGCTGTTGGCGGGCTTCACGGGCTTGTTCTCCCTGGGCCATGCCGCCTTCCTTGGCGTGGGCGCCTACACCCAGGCGGTGTTGACTAACCAAGGTGTTCCGTTCCCCCTGGCCCTGGCGCTCTCGGCCGGCCTGTCGGCCCTGGCGGGCGTCGTCGTGGGCCTGCCGGCGCTGCGGGTCAAGGGCATCTACCTCGGCATGGCCACGCTGGCCTTTGGCTTCATTCTGGAGGAGGTGTTCGCCCGCTGGGAGAGCGTGACGGGTGGGAACTCGGGCATGAACGTCAAGCCGCCCGAACTGTTCGGCTGGGTGGTGGGTTCGGGCGGCGAGTTCTACTACCTGTGTCTGGTGATCACGGTGGTGGCCACGCTGGGCGTGCTGAACCTGTTGCGCTCGCCCACCGGCCGGGCCTTTGTGGCCATCCGCGATTCCGAGATCTCCGCCCAGAGCATGGGCATCCATCTGGCCTACTACAAGACCCTGTCCTTTGCCATTTCTGCCGCGTTGGCCGGCATTGGCGGCGCCCTGTATGCGCACAACCTGCGCTTCCTGTCGCCAGACCAGTTCAACATCATCCAGTCCATCGACCTGCTGCTCATGGTGGTCATCGGCGGACTGGGCTCGATCCACGGCGTGTTCTTCGGTGCGGTGTTCCTCATCACCATGCCGCAACTGATTTCCGCGTCCAAGGGCTTGCTGCCCTCGCTGGTGGCCGAGGCGCCCGGCCTGAAGTCGGCCGTGTACGGCGCCGTGCTGGTACTGTTCGTGCTGTTCGAGCCCATGGGCATGTACGGGCGCTGGCTCAAGATCCGGACCTACTTCAGCCTCTTCCCCTTCTACCGCAAGGGAATGTTCAAGCGCCAGAAGTCGTTCCAGAAGTCGGACCGTCTCAAATGAGCGCGCCTCTTCTCTCGGCCCGCGAGCTCAGCGTGCGCTTCGGCGGCGTGCTGGCGGTCAACGATGTGAGCTTTGACGTGAACGAGGGTGAGGTCTTCACCCTCATCGGCCCCAATGGCGCGGGCAAGACCACGGTGTTCAACCTCATCAGCCGTATCTACGAACCGACCGCGGGAGCCATCGAGTTCCTGGGCCGCGACATCACCGGCGTGGCTGCGCATGAAATCGCCTCGCTGGGCATCGCACGCACCTTCCAGAACATCGAGTTGTTCGAGCACGCCACGGTGCTGCACAACCTGCTGATCGGGCGGCACCGCCACCGCAAGACAGGCCTGTGGTGCGATCTGCTGTTCGGTCGTACCGTGCGCGAGGCCGAACTCGCCTCCCGCCGCAAGGTGGAGGAGGTGATCGACTTCCTCGATCTGCAGGCCTACCGTGACAGCATGATCGCTGGCCTGCCCTATGGGGTGCGCAAGGTGGTGGAGCTGGCCCGGGCCTTGTCCACCGAGCCCAGGCTGCTGCTGCTGGACGAACCGTCCTCAGGGCTGAACGTGGAAGAGACCGGCGACATGGCCTTCTGGATCGAGGACATCCGCGACCAGCTCGGCATCACCGTGTTGATGGTCGAGCACGACATGACGCTGGTGTCGCGGGTGTCGGACCGGGTGGTGGCGCTGAATCAGGGTCAGGTATTGGCCGCTGGCACGCCGCGCGAGGTGCAGACGCACCCCGGAGTCATCGAAGCCTACCTGGGATCGGTGGAGGACATGTCGTCGCTGCGGAGGTCCGCATGAGCCAGGAAACGCTGCTGGCGCTCGGCAACGTCGAAAGCGCCTACGGTCCGATCAAGGCGATCCGCGGGGTCAGCCTTGAAGTGAATCGCGGCCGGATTGCCACGGTCCTGGGCTCCAACGGCGCGGGCAAGAGCACCATCCTGAAGACCATCTCCGGCATCATCGACCCGCGGCGCGGCACCATCGAATTCAAGGGCCGTCACATCGCCGGCATCGATCCGGCGCAGATCGTGCGGATGGGCCTGAGCCACGTGCCCGAGGGTCGCGAGGTCTTCCCTTTGCTGTCGGTGCGGGACAACCTGCTCATGGGCGCCTACACCCGCAGCGACCGTGACGGCGTGGCCCGCGACATGGAGATGGTTTACGGCTACTTCCCCATCCTCAAGGAGCGGGCAGGCCAGGACGCAGGCCTGCTCTCAGGGGGCCAGCAGCAGATGCTGGCCATCTCGCGCGCACTCATGGCCCAGCCCGACCTCATCCTGTTGGACGAGCCCAGCCTCGGCCTGAGCCCCAAGCTGACCAAGGAGATCTTCGAGATCGTGGTGCGCATCAATCGCGAGCGCGGCACCACCATCCTGCTGGTGGAACAGAACGCCAACATGGCGCTGAACGCTGCCGACTACGGCTACGTGCTGGAGAACGGGCGCATCGTCATGGAAGACACCTGCGACCGCCTGCGCGAGAAGGAGGACATCAAGGAGTTCTACCTTGGCATGAAGGAAGCCGGCGTCCGCGGCGAGCGCCGCTGGAAGAAGAAGAAGACCTGGAGATGAGCGCCGTGGCCATGGACCCGCATCGCATCGTGACCGGCTCGCAGTTCGGCTGGGAGCCCCAGCCCTTGTCATTTCAGACCGTGCATGAGATGTTCTGGCAGCGCGTGGTCGAGTTGGGTGACGCACCGATGATGCGGCAGAAGGACCTGGGGCTTTGGCGTTCCTACAGCTGGAATGAGGTGGCCACCATCGTCAGTGAGACCGCGGCCGGCCTGGTGCGCCTGGGTCTCGAGCCCGGCCAGACTGCCTCGGTGCTGGCCAACACCTCGCGCGAATGGGTGTGGGCCGATCTGGCGGTGTTGTCCGCAGGGGGCGTCTGCAATGGCATCTACCCCACCGACGCGGCCGCCCAGGTGCAGTACCTGTGCGCCGACTCGGCTTCGTCCTACTTGCTGGTGGAGGACGATGAGCAGCTCGACAAGTTCCTGGAGATCCGCGACTCGCTGCCCGGCATCCGCAAGGTGGTGGTCTTCGACATGGAGGGGTTGGCCGACCTGAACGACCCGCAGGTCATCGGGCTGGAAGCGCTGCGCGCACTGGGGCGCGAGCACTTGCAGGCGCACCCGGGCCTGCTGGAGCAGCGTCGGGCCTCTCGGGGTGCTGCTGACGTAGCCATCCTCGTCTATACCTCGGGCACCACCGGGCGCCCCAAGGGTGCCATGATCACGCACGCCAACCTGTGCGCGGTGCTGTCGGGCCTGTCCTCCAGCCTCTTCGAGGGGATGCCCGAGGGCGGGGAACGCGTCGCCTTCCTGCCGCTGTGCCATATTGCCGAGCGCATGATCGGCGGCTACATCCCCATCATGCGGCGCTCGATCACGAATTTCGTCGAGAACCCGGAGACGGTATTCGAAAACTTGCGGGAGGTGCAGCCCCACGTTTTCTTCGCAGTGCCTCGGGTGTGGGAGAAGATCTATTCGCAGGTGATGATCACCCTGAGCGAGGCAGGTCGATTTCAGAAGCTGGCCTACGGCTGGGCCTTGGCCGTGGGCTCAAGGGTGGCTCAGTGCCTGACCCAGGGCGCGTCACCGGGGCCCTGGCTGGCGCTGCAGCATGGCCTTGCCAACTTCTTGGTGCTGGACAACGTGAGACGGATGATGGGCATGAGCCGCGTGCAGATGGCGCTCACCGGTGCCGCGCCCATCTCCCCCGACCTGATCCGCTGGTACCGCTCGCTGGGCGTGCCGCTGCGCGAAGGCTGGGGCATGACCGAGACCACGGCCGCCGGCACGGTCAATCCCCGCAAGGTCCCCAAGGCGGGCAGCATCGGCGTGCCCGGCCCGGGCCTGGAGATGCGCATCGCCGAAGACACGAACGAGATTCTCCTGCGCGGCCCGAACGTGATCCTGGGCTACTTGAACCAGCCCGACAAGACCGCCGAGGCCATCGACGCGCAGGGCTGGCTGCACACCGGCGATGTCGGTCGGGTCGATGACGACGGCTACTTCTACATCACCGACCGGATGAAGGACATCATCATCACCGCAGGCGGCAAGAACATCACCCCCAGCGAGTGGGAGAACCAACTGAAGTTCAGCCCCTACGTGACCGATGCGGTGGTGATCGGCGACAAGCGGGCCTTCCTGACGGCCATCGTGATGATCGACCAGGAGAACGTCGAGCGCTACGCGCAGGAGCGCGACATCCCGTTCTCCAACTACGCGAGCCTGACCCGAACCCCTGAGATCGTGGCGCTCATCCAGTCCGAGGTGGACCGCGTCAACAAGCAGTTCGCGAGGGTGGAGCAGGTCAAGAAGTTCTTCCTGCTGGATCGCCAGCTCACTGCTGAAGACGAGGAACTCACCCCCACCATGAAGCTCAAGCGCAAACTGGTTCAGGCCAAGTATGGCGAGCAGATCGAGGAATTGTACCGGGGGTGAGGCAGGCGCTGGGTCGAGCGGTCAGTGCGCGCCCGGGTGCCCCTGCAGATTCCGGGGGGCGTGGTCTTCGTCGGCTTGCGGATCCTCTTCGTCGCCAGACGGGTGCTGCGGCACCCGGTACGATTCGGTAGCCCAAGCACCGAGGTCATGTGCACGGCAGCCCCTGCTGCAGAAGGGACGCCAGGGGTTTTCCGGTCCGTAAGGCGAAGGGCCCTTGCAGGCGGGGCAGGTCACGGTCCTGGCGTTCATGGCGGCGACGGCGGGTTCCAGGCGGTCACGAACACAGCGTCATCTCGAAGTCGACATCCTCGGTGCTGGGCCTCAGCCGCCCCTCGACATCTGCCCGCAGCATGCGCACGGACACCAGCAGGCGGTGTCCACTGATTTCTGGCACCACCTCGCAATCTGCCGGCATGTAGAGCCGAAGCAGATGGTAGGTCTTGCTCTCCTGCAGACGCAGCTGGAACTGCCCCGAAGCGGCGTGCATGCGTTGCTTGGCCCCGCTGTCGCGCAGCATGCCCAGCAACAGTTGGAGCGCCTGGGCCAGAGGTGCCAGGCACGAGGACCAGCGGTCCAGGTCGGCACGGCGGCGTTCTGCGGGGTATTGCTGCCAGGCGTAGTAGCCCGGCAAATCGAATTCGCAGGTCCCGGCGGGGATGCCGATGCGGCTGCGCACACTCATGAGCCACTCGTTGCCGGCCAGGACCTGCCCGACCTTACCCTGCACCTCGATGAGTCCCTGGAAGGTGCGGTCGATTCGGCCGACCACGTCATCCAGGGCGACCTCGGAAATGCCGGGGTGCCCGCGGTAGGACTGGAGTTGGGACCTGTGACGCTCCAACTCCTTGAGCAGTTCGGACTTCAGGTCGCTGCGGGAGGCCACGTCCATGACTTCGAAGAGCGTGGCCAGGGCAAAATGATGGTCCACGGGTTCGTCGCGCGCCTGCAACTGTCCCAGGCGCTTGAACAGGTGCTCCAGCCTGAGCATGGTGCGCGCCCCTTCGTTGAAGGGGTACTCGTACAAGATCCAGGGGGAGGACATCGAAGGACGATCGTATTGGTCGGATTGTTCCACACAGGCCCGGGGTGCTCAGCCGACCGTCCAGTGCCGCCACAGGCTGGACACCTGGTCCTGCAGCGCCTGCAGGGGAATTGCATCGTTGAAGATCACGGCGTCCGCCAGCGCCCTGCGGCGTGCCCGGGGGGCTTGCTGGGCGATCACCTTCAGCACCGTGTCCCGCGTCCATCCGCTGCGGGTCATCACGCGGCCCACTTGCGTGGACGCATCGCAGTCCACCACCAGGATGCGGTCCAGGTGGTCGCGCCAGTGTGCCGACTCGGCGAGCAAGGGCACGTCAAAGACCACGGCGCGAGCCCCTGCCTTCGCGGCCAGGGCCGCATCGCGACTTGACCGCTCGCCAATCAGGGGGTGCAGGATCGCCTCCAGTCGCTGCCGGGCCGAAGCGTCACTGAAGGCCAGGGTGCGCATGCGGTCGCGGTCCAGGCCGCCTTCCAGGTTGATCATCTCCGCCCCGAAGGCCCTGGAGATGGCCGGCAGCGCCGTACCGCTCGAAGCCGTCAGTTCACGTGCGATGGCATCGGTGTCCACCAGTACGGCGCCACACTGCACCAGCATGCCGGCCACGGTGCTCTTGCCGCTGCCGATGCCGCCTGTCAGGCCGATGTGAAGAGGCTGCACGGTGACGCCGGCCGGGCCCGCATCACCAGCCCATCCGGGCCAGGACAAGCTCGGTGCCGGCCAGCAGGACCACCAGGCCGGCACCGGCCAGGAAAGGTCCGAAGGGCACATAGCGCCCCTCGCGCAACCGACCGGTCACCTTCATGCCCAGACCGACCACGGCGCCAATGACCGAAGCCATCAACACGATGGGCAGGACAGCCTGCCAGCCCAGCCACGCCCCGAGCGCAGCCAGAAGCTTGAAGTCGCCGTGCCCCATGCCTTGCTTGCCCGTGGCGAGCTTGTAGAGCCAGCAGACGGACCACAGCGACAGGTAGCCCGCCACGGCCCCGATCAGCGCGGAGTCTGCGCTCAGGCCGCTCCAGCCCGCCACAGCCGCCAGCAGACCCGCCCAGACCAAAGGCAAGGTCAGGCTGTCAGGCAGTAGCGTGGTGTCCCAATCGATGGCTGACAGGGCGATCAGGGTCGCCGCCACCGCACACCACATCAGGGCGGCAGGCTGCGGGCCGAAGCGCCAGCCGATGGCCGCGAACAGCACGGCCGTCAAGGCCTCGACAAAGGGGTATTGGGCGGGAATGCGAACGCCGCAGGCCGAACACCTGCCGCGCAGAGTGAGCCACCCCAGCAGCGGCACGTTCTCACGCCAGCGCAGCACATGTCCGCAAGCCGGGCAGTGCGACCTGGGCAAGACCAGATCCAATCTGGGCAAGTTGTTCACGGCCTGCTTCAGGTCCCGACCGGTCTGCAGCATTGCCGCGGGCAGTGCCTGGCTGAAGACCTGGCGGTGGGCGTCTCCGTCCTGCAGGTGCTCGGCCACCTCGGCCCACCACTGCCGCGCCATCATCAGCGGCAGGCGATGAATGAGCACATTGAGGAAGCTGCCGATGATCAGGCCCAGCGCAGCCAGCGCCGGGGCTGACAGCAGCCATGCTTGCCACAGGTCTTGCCCCATGTCTGTCAGAAGATGTTTCCGAGATTGAAGATGGGCAGGTACATCGCGATCAGTACCGGGCCGAAGATCAGGGCCAACATCACGATCACGGCCGGTTCCATGATCGCCGACAAGTTCTTGATGATCTCTTCCACCTCGGCCTCGTAGATATCAGAGACCTTGCCCAGCATGTCGTCCAGAGAGCCCGCCTCCTCGCCAATGCTTGTGAACTGCAACTCCATGGAGGTAAAAACGCCCGTGCCCCGCATGGCCGTGGTCAGTCCGACACCGGTACGCACTTCAGCCTCGATGGCCTCGTTGGCCTTGCCGAACACTGCGTTGCCGCTGGCCTGACCCGTGAAACGCAAAGCTTCAGCAAGCGGCACCCCGGCGGCCAGCAGGGTCGACAGGGTGCGGGTCCATCGTGCAATGGTCGCCTTTTGCACCAGCGGCCCGAAGACGGGCACCCTCAGCAGCAGCCTGTCCATCCACAACCGCATCTTGGCCGAGCGGCGCCTCCAAATGATCAGGCCCTGGACTGTCGCGAATGATCCCGCAAGGGGGAAGAACCAGTTGGCCACCAGGAAGTCCGAAGCTGCCAGCACTGCCAGGGTGAAGGCCGGCAATTCGGCTCCGGCACCTCGGAAGGCTTCCTTGAAGGAGGGAATCACGAAGATCAGGAGGATGGCCATGACGAGCAGGCCTACGAAGACGATCACCAACGGGTAGATCATGGCTGAGCGCAACTGGCCTAGCAGCGATTCCCTGCGTTCCTGGAAATGGGCCAATCGGCGCAGCATGCCTTCCAGCACGCCACCCGCTTCGCCAGACTCCACCAGGGCGCAATACATTGGGTCAAAGCACTTGGGATGCTGTCGCATGGCCTGGGATAGGCTGGCACCGTTTTGAACGGCGACGCGTATCTCGTTGATCATGCGCATCATTCGTTCGTTCGGATGTGAACGTGCGAGCAAATCCAGGCCTTGCAGCACAGGCAAGCCCGCGGCC
>JBJTZN010000010.1:0-9087 GCA_046087245.1 Rubrivivax sp. | reverse complement strand
GTCCAGCCCCAACTTCAGGAGCAGCTCGTTCAGCACGTCGGCAGGCGTGCGGCCCTCGACGATGTGCTCGGTATGGTCGAACAGCGACGCCTTCAGGTCGGCAGGCTTGGGTGACCAGGCCGCGATGTTGGACGTGTCGAGCCGGTAGCAACGGAAGCCCACGTCCCCCGCGAACATCGGATCCGCCTTCTTGTGCCGATTGCCTGCACCGCGCACCCGTGCCTTGGTCACGTCGGCAATGGTCTTCCATCCGGCGGATTCCGCGCCCTCCAGCGGCTCGGGCAGCTGCACGAGGATGCAGCGCCGGTTGCCACCGTCCTCGGCGTTCTGCGCGAACAAGGCGTCCGTCGTCGTGCCGGTGCCCGCGAAGAAGTCAAGGACAAGGTCATTCGTTTCCGGCGCCGTCGCAATTTGCAGGATTCGCCGCATCAATCGCGTTGGCTTCGGAGTGTCAAAGACTAGATCTGAGTTCGGGAAGGACACCAAGGCCAGAAGTTCCTTCTTGGACTCCTGCGTGTTTCCAACCTCGTCGTGGAGCCAGAGCGTCTGAGGAACCCGTCCGCCTTGAACTTCAGTTAAGAAGCGCTTCAAACGCGGCATGTTGTCGCCGTCTGCTCCCCACCAGATCCGATTGTCGGCATCAAGCTCTTTGAACTTGGTCTCGGACACCGCCCAGTACCTTCCTGGTGGCGGACCGTCAATGCGACGCCCAGATGGGCAGGTCACTCCGTATGTTCCTTCGCCGTAGTAGTTGCGGGCAGAGATGTCGCCTGACATCCACGGGCCGCGTGGATCGTTGTCGGGATTTGAGTAGCGGGCCTCCATCTCCTCGGTTCGAGGAAGGAGACGGGGAGTCCACACGTCCGCGCTCTTGGCATAGACGACGATGTAGTCGTGGTCCTCAGAGAAGTGGCGAGCCGAGTTCTTCGGCGAGAACACCTTCTGCCAGATGACCGTGGCAATGAAGTTCTCCTCCCCGAAGATCTCGTTCATCACAGCGCGCAGGTTGTGCACCTCGTGGTCGGCGATGCTGACGAAGATGGCGCCGTCCTGCCGCAACAGGCTGTGCGCCAGCTTCAGGCGCGGGTACAGCATGTTCAGCCAGTCGGTGTGGAAGCGCCCGCTGGCCTCGGTGTGCGAGCTGATGCGGCGCCCACCCTCAGCTTGGCCCGTCAACTCCAAGTAGTTCTGGATGCTGTCGTGGAAGTTGTCCGGGTAAACGAAGTCCTTGCCGGTGTTGTACGGCGGGTCGATGTAGATGAGTTTCACCTTGCCGGCATAGCTCTTCTGCAGCAGCTTCAGCACTTCGAGGTTGTCGCCCTCGATCATCAGGTTCTTTGTGGTGTCCCAGTCCAGGCTTTCGTCCGGGCAGGGGCGCAGCGTGCCGGTGCTGGGCGTCAAGGCCAGTTGTCGCGCGGCACGCTTGCCGTGCCAGTTCAGGCCGTACTTCTCTTCGGCATCGGTCACCGTCGCGTCGCCCACCAGCGCCTTCAGCACGTCCAGGTTGACGGCCGGGCCGCTCGGCCCCTCGGTCACCAGTTCCGGGAACAGCGCATTCAGCTGGGCCACGTTGTCTGCCACCAAGCTGGCGGATTGGGCCTCCGGGCTCGCCGCTTCGATCTTCTGCATTTGCGGGTCTTTCATTCGGTCGTTCTTGCTTGTTGGGGTGCGCGCGTCAAAGCTGCGCACGGGCCGCATTCAGGTCGGCCTGCAGGCGCTGGAGCGCCAAGTTCAGGTCCACCTGCTTGGCGATCTGTCGTTCCTTGGCGGCCTGGCTGCGTAGGCGCGCCGCTTCTTGTTCCAGTCGTTGGCAGGCGCGCAGCGCTTCGCGCTGTGCGGCGGCTGCGGTGGGGCCGTTGGGCAGGCGGAAGTTCCCGGTCAGGCGGGCGGCCTCCGCTGCGGTGAGGCAGTCCATCCAGCCCTGGTACAAGGCCATCAGGTCTTGATGCGGCTGGCGGTCCAGGGCCAGTGCCTCCAGCAGCGGGCCCACCACGGATGCGGCGCCGGTGTCGGGGCCAAACAGCTCGGAGCGGACCAGCTCCCCGTCGAGCACCACCTTGCCCGTCTCGTTCTGTGCGGCGCGCTTGTGGGCCAGGCTGAGGGCAAGCTGCCCCGGGGGCGGTGGCGGCCCGTTATCGGGCGTTGCTGTAGAACTCGAGACCAGCGTCTGGATCAGCAGCACAGGGTAGGGCACGGCCCGGTGAACCAGCTCCGCCAGCCGCAGCCACTGCGATGCCTTGCCGTGCGTTGCACGCACCTGCACGCCCAGCACGGCCACTTCCAGGTATTCGCGCCCGTCGGCGCGGTGCTCCGGGATGGCCACGGTGCCAGGCTTCAGCGCGGCGATCCACTGCAGCTCCTCGATGCCGTCGGTCAGCAGGCGCCGGTCGGCCGCCGTCGGCGCGCCGTGCTCGGCCAGCATCTTCTTGGGCACGCGCTGGTCCACCCGGCAGGATGCCGGAAGGCGAAGCGCCTGCACGATGGCAGCGGTATCCATCGCGCACGTCACGGGCCAGGCCTGTCGGTGGGCAACACCACCATGAACGCCAGCACCTCGAAGTCACCGGCCCCGGCGAACTCTCCCTTCATGGCATGCGTGCCGCCGGGCGAGAACAAGCTGGCGACGGCGCGCTCTTCGGCCTTGCCGACCACTGAAGCCACTGCCGAGGCCAGCAGCTTTTGGGCGTGCCGCATGTCCTCGCCTTGGCGGGTCATCTTGTCGTGGCGGCTGCTGGCGCCCAGGTCAGGCAGCTCGCGGCCCAGCGCCAGGCGCTTGAGGCGGTCCAGGATCCGCTTGGCCTGAGGGTATGCCAGCACGGTGGTGCCGTCGTCGCCCACATGGGCCAGGTAGATCGGTGCCAGGGGGTAGTCGCCAGATCCCGCGCCAGCCGGGGCCTTGCTTGCCCCGGCGCCCTCGGCCCGCAGGCAGAAGATGATGCCGGGCTCGATGTCGGCGTCGATGCTGCTCGTGATGGCGTGCGCGCCCAGCGGCATGCCCTCCAGCACTGCCGGATGGTCGCGGAGGAACTGCGCCAGGTCGATGCGGAAGTCGGTCAGCGTCAGGTCGGTGATGGAGACCCCGCTGCTCAGGTCTTCCATGTCGATGACGGAGTCCTGCAGCTTCAGCAGCTGCTTGCGGCGGTACTCCAGGTCGTTCATAGGGTCACCGGACTGTTGCTCGATGAGGTTCTCCTCACCGGTGGCTGACACGTCCAGCAGCACCATGCGTCCGCTGACGCGCTGCTCCAGGTTGATGTACTCGTCCAGCGCGATGTTCGGCCAGAAGTTGACCAGCTGGATGCTGCGGTTGGGCGAGCCGATGCGGTCGATCCGGCCGAAGCGCTGGATGATGCGGACCGGGTTCCAGTGGATGTCGTAGTTGATGAGCCAGTCGCAGTCCTGCAGGTTCTGGCCTTCGGAGATGCAGTCGGTCGCGATGAGCAGGTCAATCTCGCCTTCACCGGCCATGTCGGCCGGGCGCTCCTTGGCGCGGGGCGCGAAGGCCGACAGCACGCTGCTCATGCTCTTGCGCAGGCCAGGTAGCGTGGTCTGGATGCCGGCGCTGCCGGTGACCAGGGCGGCGTCGATGCCCAGCGTGGCCTTGGCCCATGGCGCCAGGTTGGCGTAGAGGTACTGGGCGGTGTCCGAGAACGCCGTGAAGACGATGATCTTGCGGTTGCCGTCGTTGATGGGGTTGCGGCACTTGTCCTCGACCATCTCGCGCAGCTTGGCCAGCTTGGCGTCGCGTGCGGCATCCACCTGCTGGGCGGCGGTCAGCAGCGTGTCCAGGCGGTTGCGGTCCTCCACTAGGTCTTGGCGCCAGCGGATGAGGTCCACGTCGCCCAGCAGCACCTTAACCTTGCGGCCGACCAGCAGCGCCTCGAAGGCGGGGTCGTCGATGTCCACGTCGGCGATATCCAGCTCTTCGATGCCGTCGCCGTTGGCAGCGTGGCCGGCATGCTGCTCGATCTGCGCGAGCACCGCCTCCACGTCGCGGAGTTGCCGCTGCAGAGTCAGTGCGAACGACGACACCGCGCTCTCCATGCGCTTGAGCACGTTCACCCGCAGCAGGTGGATGAGGCTTTCCTCGCGGTCGGCCTGCCGGAAGAAGCTCTCGCCGCCCCGGATCTCGGTGCTGTACTTGGCGTCGTAGGCGGTCTGCTTGTGCGGCAGCACGTAGCGCAGCGGCGCGTAGGCGGCCAGGTTCAGGCGCCGGATCTCCAGGTTGATGTCCTTGATGGCGCGGAATTGGCCCGCCCGGTCCACGTCGGCCTTGATGTTGATGGGCGGCCGGCGGTCCGGGAATCGGCCGGTCTCCTGCGTGCCGTAGTACTTCTGGATGTGCCGGCGCGACCGTGCAATGGTCAGGTGGTCCAACAGCGTGAAGTAGTCGAACCCCAGCATCTCGACCAGACGGCTGGGCGTGCGCTCGGCCTCTTCCAGGCCGAGCCAGCGGTTGAACTGGATCTGCGCCTTGCGGGTGGTCTGCTGGATGCTGTCGATGCCGTAATCGGCCAGCGCGGTGTCGTCGCCTTCGGTGGCGAAGGCGATTTGGTTGCGCAGGTCGGTCAGCCGGTTGTTCACCGGGGTGGCCGACAGCATCAGAACCCGGGTCTTGACCCCCTCCCGGATGATCTTGCGCATCAGCCGGTCGTAGCGCGTCTCGGTGCCTTGCCGGGGCGACTTCTTGTTGCGGAAGTTGTGGCTCTCGTCGATGACGACCAGGTCGTAGTTGCCCCAGTTCACGTGGGACAGGTCGATGTCGCCCGAGTGTCCGCCATCGCGCGACAGGTCGGTGTGGTTCAACACGTCGTAGTTGAACCGGTCCGCCGCCAGGATGTTGCGCTTGTCGTTGGCCTTGTAGAGGGTCCAGTTGTCGCGCAGGCGCTTGGGGGCCAGGACCAGCACACGGTCGTTGCGCAGCTCGTGGTACTTGATGACCGCCAGGGCCTCGAAGGTCTTACCAAGGCCCACGCTGTCCGCGATGATGCAGCCGCCAAAGCGTGCCAGCTTGTCGATGGCGCCGACCACGCCATCCCGCTGGAACTTGAAGAGCTTCTTCCAGACCACCGTGTTGCGGATACCGGTGGCCGACTTGACGATGCGCTCTTCGTCAAGGACATCTTCCCTGTTGCCGAACAGATGGTTCAGTATCGCTGCGTAGATCGCGAACGGGGCGCGATGCTCACCGATGGGCTGCAACTGAGCCAGCAAGGCCTGCCGTGCAGCCCGTACCGACTCGGGATCCGAAGGCAGCGTCTTCCATTGCTGGTCGAACCACTGGGCCAGCATGGCGGCTTCGGCTGCGTTTTCAGAGGCCTGTGTCAGGCTCATCGGGTTGCCAGGAGTCAGCCCCAGGCCCTCCGTGCTCCAGGCCACCGACCCCATGACCACTTGCTCGGGCACGCTTTGCGGGTTGCGCAGCACCGCGGTGCCTTGGGGGATTCGCCCGGGTGCCCGGCGCACCTCCACCTTGCCGTTGAGCCACGCGGCGCACTGGTTGGCCAGCCATCGCGACTGCAGCCGGTTGCGAGCCGCACGGTCACCTTCGCTGCCTTGAAGCTCCAGGTCCCCGCCTTCGGCCGGCAGGATGAGCTGCGTCCCGCCCAGACGTACCAGCGCCTCGCGCAGCTCGGCGAAGGCGTGAAGCGAAAACGTTGGCGTCATAAACGCCAGCGTCTGGCCCGTTTCGAGGCTCGGGCGCAGCAGGTCGATGGCGCGGTCTGCGCCTCGGTTCTGAATTAGCTTCATGGCGCTCGACCAGTCGGGCGCTCGGAATCCATGGCCGCAGCCAGCGGAGCCGCTGTTTGCGCGGCGATCCACCGCTCAATATCCCCCTTCGAAAACCTCCAGCTTCCGCCCACCTTGAACGCCGGAATCTTCTTGGCAGCGGCCAGGCGGTAGATGGTCCTCTCGGTGACCTTCAGGTACTCGGCGACGTCCTTGATCATCAAGATGTCGGTCTTGGGTGTACGGGTTGCCATGGCTCCTGCCGCAACGGTGGAATGGAATGCAGAATAAGGCAAGATTGTCACTCTGAGGGCCAAGAGTCCCAAGTTTCCGGCTCGCCTGGCTCACCAGGTGAGCCTGTGCCCGGCTACAACAGCGTTACGGGAGGTGAGCCATGGGGTTCCGGTTTCAGAAGCGCATCCGCATCTTCAAAGGGTTAACCCTGAACCTGAGCAAGTCCGGCACGTCTTGGACGGTGGGCGGACCCGGGGCCTCGGTCAATGTGCGCGGCGACAAGGTCACCGGCACGGTGGGCGCGCCTGGTACGGGGCTGTCCTACCGGCAGACGCTGGTGGACGGGTCTCAGCCTGGCAGCGGCGAGACCGCTGGGAGCGAGCCTTACCGCGGCAGGCCCTGGCGCGGAGTGCTGTGGATAGTCCTGCTCGCGCTCGGGCTCTACCTGGTCTTCAGGTAGGGGCGCGGATCAGGCGACAAGGTGGCCGTCAGCCGAGCTTGAAGTGCTCCCGCTGAGCCGCCCAGGCCAGCGGGAAGGGCGCCAGCAGTTCCTTGGCGGTCAGGTGGGCGGGGTGCTGCCCCTCCATGATCACCTCGGTGATGCTGGGCGCCAGGCAGGACAGGCGCATCACCCGGCTCACGTAGGACGGGTTGATGGCTTCGGCCTGCGCCAGTTCCTCGATGGAGGCGTACACCCCCTGGAGCAGCAACTGCTGCCAGCGGTGGGCCCGGGCGACCAGCTTGATCATCGTGTTGTCGATGACCATGGAGGGTGCGCCGACGGCCCGCGACCCGTCCGGCAGCACGATCACGGCCTTGCCACCCCGCCGCCGAAAGCTGATCGGCACGGTGGTCTGCAGCCCGGGCTGCGGTAGTTCGGGGTTCATGCTGCCTCCTTCATCTGCTGGGCCGGCAACACGCTGCGCAGCAGTGTCTCCAGGCCGTCGGTCTTCCAGTCGATGGTGGCGCCCTCGCGGCGCACCGTGATCCGCTCGATGAGGGTGTGCGCGATCCTGGCCTGCTCAGCCGGGAACAGCTCGTCCCACACCTCCTCGATCGTGCGCAGCGCATTGATCGCGCCCTGTTCTTCCAGGCCATCCTGAAGATCGCGGCAGGCGCGCACGGCGTGGGCCAGCACCTCGGGCGAGCGCAGGACCGTTTTGATCTGCTCGATCACCACAGAGTCGATCTCGCCTGCCGGCAGCCGCCGGATCTCGCAGGCATCGGCACCGACCTTGATCGCCAGGGTGTTGACGTAGTACCGGTAGTGCTTGTCGCCTTTGCTGGTGTAGCCAGGCGTGAAGACGCGCCCCTCCTGCGAGAAGAGAAGGCCGCGCAGCAGCGAAGGCGCCCGAGAGTGCCGCACGGCGTCGGTGCCTTTACGGGCAAGGCCGCCCTCGGCGAGATGCTCGTGCACCTGGTTCCAGACCTTGCGCTCAATGATCGGCTCGTGCTGGCCCGGATAGCGCTGGTCCTTGTAGGAGGCCAGCCCGATGTAGACCGGGTTGTGGAACATCTTGTAGATGTTGGCCTTCTCGATGAGCTTGCCTGAGCGGCTCGCGCCCTGTTGGGTTGTCCAGGCCTTGGTGGTGATGCCGCGCTGGCGCAGGTCGCGCACCAGGGTGTCCATGGACGGCACCTGCGCGAACCGGCTGAACACCTCCCGGACCAACCGCGCCTCGGTCGGGTTGATGACCAGCTTGCGGTCGACGACGTCGTAGCCCAGGGGCGGCATGCCGCCCATCCAGATGCCCTTCGCCCGGCTGGCGGCGATCTTGTCGCGCACCCTCTCACCAGACAGTTCGCGCTCGAACTGGGCAAAGCTGAGCAGGATGTTCAGCGTCAGCCGACCCATCGAAGTCGTCGTGCTGAACGACTGCGTCACCGAGACGAAGGTCACCTTGTGCTGGTCGAAGAGCTCCACCAGCTTGGCGAAGTCCGCCAGCGACCGCGACAGCCGGTCGATCTTGTAGACGACGATGACGTTGACCTTGCCGGCGCTGACATCGTTGAGCAGGCGCTGCAGGGCCGGGCGCTCCAGGGAGCCGCCGGAGAACCCGCCGTCGTCGTAGGCCGCGGGCAGGGCTGCCCAGCCCTCGGAGCGCTGGCTCGCGATGTAGCTGACGCAGGCCTCGCGCTGCGCGTCCAGGGAGTTGAAGTCCTGCTGCAGGCCCTCGGCGTTGCTCTTGCGCGTGTAGATCGCGCAGGCCAACTTGCGCGGCGCGGTCATGACAGGCCTCGCGCCGACGGGAAGCCGAAGAACCGCCAGCCGTTGCACTGGGTGCCGGTGATCACCGTGGCCACACGGGACAGGGAGGCGTAGCGGCGGCCTTGGTACTCGAAGTAGTCGACGCCGACCAGCACCTCGTGCGTGACGCCTTCCCACTCCCTGAGCAGGCGGGTGCCGGCCAGCGGCCGGCCATCGACCCGGCGGCGGCGCACGGCGGTCTTGCCGCCGTCGAGTTGCTCGCCGAGCCGCTCCAGGCGCTTGACGGTCTCGCGCTTCAGGCCGCCGAGCGCCAGTTCCTGGATGCGGTAGGCGAGCCGGGCTTCCAGGAAGCGCCGATTGAAGGCTGGGGCGTCCTGGCCGAAGAAGTCGCGCCACATGCGCTTGAGGTCCTGGACCGGGGCGGTCCTGAGGGCGGCGACGCGCGCCACGGTACTGTCATTCACGAGCTTTCTCCTGGGTGGTCAAGACCCCGGTACTAACGCTCTCTTCGGGACGGTTATCAAGTCGAGCGTGGCGCTCCAGGAGACGGATGACGCCCAGGGCCAGGATGCCGCCGAGGATGGCGGCGGGGGATTGCTGGTCGACCGTGCGGCGGCGGGGCCTGGATGCGTTGGCGGGTGCAGGTGCGGGGCGAGTGCGTCTCATGACGGTTCATACCGGCCGCGCCGCGGGTTCTTCTCAGGCCCCGGGGTAACCCTTGTCAAGCGCTACCGGTAGTGGCTCGACGCGAGTTTCTGGCCGTCATCTATTAATATTTCCTAAAATCATGACAACTGATTGGCTGCTGATGCGTTGTATGGATACTTGTTGGGTATCGGGTGCAGCAGATGGCAGCAAAGCGGTTGGACGAGGCGGTTCGCAAGCGGGTGCAGGCTGGACGAATGTTGTTGGCT
>JBJTZN010000009.1:0-13932 GCA_046087245.1 Rubrivivax sp. | reverse complement strand
CGGGTGGGCAGGGCCAGCGTCACGGCCCAGCAGGCCAGCAGCATGAGCCCGGAGCCCAGCAGCGACCACGACAGCCCGCCCCACTGGTACAGCAGCCCCGACAACAGCGTGCCGAAGAAGCGGCCCAGGGCATTGGCCGCGTAGTAGAAGCCCACGTCCTCGGCCGCCTTCTCCGAGCCGGCGTAAGCCAGGATCAGGTACGAGTGCACCGAGGAGTTGACGGCAAAGGCCGCGCCGAACACCGCCAGCCCCGCCACCACCACCCAGGTCAGATGCGGCACCTGGGCCCACACCAGGCCTGCCAGCACCAGCGGCACGGCGGCCAGCAGGGCCGACCAGGCGCGGGCTGCGGGCACCTCGCGCGTGAGGCCGTCCTCGCTGCGCCGCACGATGGCCGGTGCTGCGGCCTGCACGACACCGTAGCCAATGGTCCACAGCGCGAGGAACGCACCCACCATCGTGAAGTTCCAGCCCGAGGCGTAGAGGAACACGGGCACGCCCACCACAAACCACACATCGCGCGCGCCGAACAGGGCCACCCGCGCGGCGGCCAGCAGGTTGATGGCCCGGCTCTTGGCGAAGAGTTCACGGGCTGACTTGGACGCCTTGCTTTTGCCCATCAGCGGCGGCACGAATCCCACCACCCCCACGAACACCAGCGCCAGGAGCGCGGCCAGGGCCCACAGGGCGTGGGTGAAGCCCAGGGCCTGCAGCAGCACGCCGCCCAGGAAGAAGCCGATGCCCTTCATGGCGTTCTTGCTGCCGGTGAAGAAGGCCACCCATTTGAAGAGCTGGCCGCTGGCCTGGCTGGCGGTGAGCTTGATGGCCGACTTGCTGGCCGTCTTGGTCAGGTCCTTGGCCACGCCGCACAGGCCCTGCGCGCCCACCACCCAGGCCACGGATGCCGCCACCGTCCAATCGGGTGACAAGGCCGACAGCATGAGAAAGCCCAGGATCTGCGTGCCCAGCCCCACGGCCAGCATGCGCGCGATGCCGTAGCGCGTGGCCAGCCAGCCGCCCACCAGAT
Source organism: Rubrivivax sp. (assembly GCA_046087245.1). Taxonomy (GTDB): domain Bacteria; phylum Pseudomonadota; class Gammaproteobacteria; order Burkholderiales; family Burkholderiaceae_C; genus Rubrivivax. The sequence goes on along the minus strand of JBJTZN010000009.1, from coordinate 12,905 downwards.
TCGCCACCACCCCGGCGGCCTCGTACAGCAGGAACAGGAAGGCCAAGGTGAAAGGGGAGTACCCCAGCCGGTAGAAGTGCAGCAGCACCAGCATGCGCAGCGCGCCGTCCGTGAGCGTGAAGCCCCAGTAGGCGGCGGTGACAATGGCGTAGTCGCGTGCCCCTCGCCCGGCGGGTCCGCCGGGCGATCCCCCGAGGGGATGCGGGCCGGCTTGGGGCGGTCCGGCCTTCAGTCCGGCATCGGGCCCGCGCGCTTGCGGGTCCTCGGACATCACAGCCCTTGCTGCTGCAGATGGCAGGCCAGGTCTACCATGCGGCAGGCGTAGCCCATCTCGTTGTCGTACCAGGCGTACACCTTCAGCAAGGTGCCGTCGGTCACCAGGGTGGAGGGCGCATCCACGATGGAGCTGCGCGTGTCGCGTGCGTAATCGGCGCTCACCAGGGGCCGCTCCTCGTAACCCAGGATGCCCGCCAGCGGCCCGCGCGCGGCCTGGGCGAACAGGGCGTTCACGTCCTCGGCGGTGGTCGCGCGCTGCAGCTCGAACACGCAGTCGGTGAGCGACGCGTTGAGCACCGGGGCCCGCACGGCGTGGCCGTTGAGCTTGCCCTTGAGCTCAGGGTAGATCAAGGCGATGGCCGTGGCGCTGCCCGTGGTGGTGGGCGCCAGGCTCAGCATGGCGCTGCGGGCGCGACGCAGGTCCTTGTGCGGCGCGTCCACCACGAGGTTGGTGTTGGTGGGGTCGTGGATGGTGGTGATCTGGCCGTGGCGGATGCCCAGGGCCTCGTGCACCACCTTCACCACCGGCGCCAGGCAGTTGGTGGTACACGAAGCGGCGGTCACGATGGGGTGCCGCTGCGGGTCGTAGAGATGCTCGTTCACGCCCACCACCACGTTGAGCACGCCGCCGGTCTTTACCGGGGCGGCCACGATCACGCGCTTGGCGCCCCGGTCCAGGTGGCCTTGCAGCGTCTCGGGGGTGAGGAACTTGCCCGTGCACTCCAGCACCAGGTCCACCCCCAGCTCACCCCAGGGAATGTGGTCCGGCGTGGCGTGCGCGCTGAATCCCAGCGTGCGTGTGCCAACGCGCACCGAATGTTCATCCGGCGCCTCGATGTCCTCGCGCCAGCGGCCCTGCACGCTGTCAAGCGCCAGCAGGTGCGCCGTGGCGGCAGCGCCGCCCTTGAGTTCGTTGAGGTGCACCACCTCCAGGCGGTGGCCCGCGCGGGGGTCGTCCTGCGGGCGCTCGGCCGCGCCGAAGGCGGCGCGCAGCGCCAGGCGGCCGATTCGGCCCATGCCGTTGATGCCGACTTTCAAGGGGGAGTGGGTCTTCATGAGGGGGCCCGCTGAGGAGCGACGGCGTTCGTGCCGGGCTGCTTGGCAGCGGATGATTCGACGAATCTCGAATCTTCGGAGCCTCAGATGACACTCGTGTGACAGCCCGCTCAGGCTCACTGCAGCGGCTTGGCTGCGGCGGCCCCAGAAAGAAGAAAGCCGACGGGGCGCCTGCAGGCGCCCCGTCTTCATCGTTCGCTGGCCGTTGACTCGTGGTCAGTGGCGCAGTCCGATCAGTAGCCGATCTTGTTGCCGTCGTTCTTGGTGATCACGACCGTGGCAGAGCGCGGGCGCCTGCCGGCGCCGTAGCCCACGTTGCTGGGCCATTGGCTGCTGAACTTCGTTGCATCCTTGACGTCCGTCGGCGTGGTGTCTCCGGGGTGCTGGATGTTGATGAACATCGTCTTTCCGTCCGGGGTCTCGCACAGTCCGGTGACTTCACAGTCGTAAGGGCCGACGTAGAAGCGCTTGAGCGTCGCAGCCGTGGGTTTCTTGCCCAGGCGCGTGGTGACAGCGACCCCGCCGCCGTAGTTCAAGGTTTGGGGGCCGCCGTCGCCCAGCGTCCCCGGCACGGCCGCCAGGAGCATGCAGTTGGTCACGTCGGTAAAGGCCCCGTCGTCCGTCTGGATCCAGCACAGACCGGTGCTGCGGGTAAATGCCAGACCGTCGGGGCTGGAGAAGTCCTGGTCTTCGGTCAGGCCCGACAGGTTGATGTAGGTCTTGTCCGACGAGGCTTCGGCGCCGAAGAGGTAGATGTCCCAGTTGAAGTTGGTCGCCTCGGGGCTGGCATCCTTGAAGCGGACGATATGACCGTTCACGTTGCCGCTCTGGGTAGACACGCCGCCCCGCACATCGCTGTAGGCGCGCGGGTTGGCGGCGTCCACCCTGGTCTGGGTGCCGGTGGGCGCGACGCGGCGGTTGCTGTTGTTGGTCATGGTGATGTAGAGCTCACCCGTGGTCGGGTGCACATCCACCCACTCCGGACGGTCCATCTTCGTGGCGCCCACCGCATCGGCCGCGATACGGGTATGGATGTAGATCTCCTGCTGGCTGGTGAAGCCGAACGATGCGGCTGCGATCTGCGGGTTGGTCACCGTCAGCTCAACCCATTCCCCCGTGCCGTTGTCGTTGAACCTGGCCACGTAGAGCTTGCCGCTGTCCAGGTACTTGTCGCCTGTGGCCATGCGGTTGGCGGCCGTGGCATCCGCGGCAGACCAGACGGCGGTGGACACCCACTTGTAGACGTACTCGTTCTGCGAGTCGCAGCCCATGTATACGGCAATGGGCTTGCCCACCACGGGCAGGCCGAAGGCGGAGTTCTCATGGGCGAAGCGGCCCAGGCCGGTGCGCTTCTTCACCACCGAGGTGGTGCTGTACGGGTCGATCTCGACCATGAAGCCCTGGCAGAACCACTCATGGCGGTAGTCGTCGCTGCCGTCTGCGCTGGTGCCGGTCTGGCTGGTGTTCCAGCGCTGGTACTTGTCTTCGGTACCGGCCGTCTCCCACTGGTAACGGCTGTTGGCAGCGGCGGTGGCGGTGACGTTGCGGCCATAGCGCTGGAAGGAGGCGTTCACCTTTGCGGTGCGCTTGGCCTGGTCACCAGCGGCGCGGAAGTAGTAGCCCGACCAGTTCTCTTCAGTGGTCAGCAGCGTGCCCCACAGTGTCTTGCCATTGCCGCAGTTGTTCATCGTGCCGCGGGTCTTGGTGCCGCTGGGGGAGTACTTGGTGACGAACAACGGGTGGCCCCGTGCGGGCCCCGACAGCTCGATCTCGGTAGTGCCAGTGATCCGGCGGTTGAAGGGGGAGTCCACAGCGACCTCGAAGGACCCCTGCGCATTCTTCTTCACCTCTGCGACGGTCACCCCGTGGCAGTCCACCTCGATGTCCACTTCCCCGGCCGGACGCGGGCTGGCGGTGGGGCCGTTGGCGTGCAGCACCCAGGGGGTGATGTACTCGTGGTTCATGGCCAGCAGGGCACGGTCATTGCTGGTGTCATCACGCTGGCCGCTGGCCGACAGGCCGAAGTACTGGATGCCGTCGTGGCAGTCGCCCACGCGCTTGTCGTAGCCGGTGTCGGTGCCGTCGTTCTTGTACGCTGCCACGCCCGCGGCCAGTGGGTCGCCGCAGGCCAGGATGACACGTGCGGTGTACCCCGCCGGCACGGTGTTGGTATCGGCCAGGGTCTTGGCGACAGCGGCAAACCCGAGCAAAGGGGCGGCAGGGGCGGCAGCAACCGGGTCGTCACCGCCGCCGCAGGCGGTCAAGGCCACGGGGGCGAACATCGCGGTGAGCGCGCCGCCCAGGCCGCCGCGCAACACATTGCGACGGCTCAGACCTGAGTTCAGCACCTGTTGAAAGGTCGGATTCGCGGAAGCGTTGTTGTCCAAATCATCGGGGTCGACAAAGGCTTCGGTCGGCAACTGGGGCATGGTGAGATCTCCTCAAAGGCGAAAATCCACATCATGGAATCGCTCTATGAAACTTCCATGAAACCGGCTGAAGCCCCATCAACGCCCGTTGACATCGGTTTGACACGAAACCCGTGGACAACACCGCGAGGTCAGACCGTGAGGGCCGCAGGGCCCAGGGCCGGCATCTGAGTGAAGCCGCTTGCGCGGTCAGGGTCTTTCCTTTGTCTGACGTACCGTATAAACTGTATAAACAGTTTCAAGCCTGTGCGCTCAAGAAAAACCCATGAAGCCAGCATCTGCCGTCAAAGCCAATTCTTCAAGGAAGCCCGTCGCGTCCGATCGACGCCGCGCGCCACCTCGGGGTCCTGCCAATCCGGCAGCCCGGCCTGCAGACAAGGCCTCTGCCGAGGTGGGCCGCCCGGCGCGTGGTGAACAGACCAAGGCCAACAGCCGTGCAAGGCCGACTTCTGTGGGCACTTCGCAGACGCTGATGCCGGATGCGAAAACGAGGTCTACCAAGCTGCCCAAGATTCGCCTGGTACGGGACAGTTTCACCATGCCGGAGGCGGAATTCGCCCTGGTGGCGGTGCTCAAGGCCCGTGCCCTGGGACTGGGCCGCGCGGCCAAGAAGAGCGAGCTGCTGCGGGCTGGCCTGCAGCTGCTGGGCATGCAGGATCCCCCAGCGCTTCTGGCGGCGCTGGAGCGGCTGCAGCCGATCAAGACAGGTCGGCCCAAGCGAGGCGATTGATCCTGGCCGGGCCTGGGTGTTCTCGACCCCTTGCCCCTGAGACGGTGCATGGGCATCCAGGCTGTCAATGCGATGATCACGCCGATCCGGCGCCGAGCGGCTGCCTGCACCCGAGGTGCGTTTCAGGCTGATCCTGCATGGGCTTGATGCGCTCCTGAAGTGCAGCGGTGCCGCGCAGCACCGGGCAGGACTCCACAGGGGCTTTCGAGCTCTTTGGAAGTCCGTTTGCTGACAGGCATGCTGGTGAATTGCTGAGTGCGCGAGCCACGGCGCTGGGCTCGGGCGCGCACAGGCGTCGCGATCTCGCCATCAGGGCCCGCAAGGTCGGGGCGGGTTGCAGGCGACGGTCGCGCCAAGGCTTTCGGACGCAGCAAGGGCGGCCCGTGGGCCGCCCTTGTCCGGGCCACTGCCTCGGCAAGCCGTGACCGGCTGGGCTTACTCCGTGGCCCCGCCTGCTGCCGCCGTAGCGGCATCGAGATGGGCCAGTTGCACCGCGGCCAGTTCCTCGGCCTCCTGCAGGGCGATGGCCTTGCGCTCGGACTCGTCCATCTCCTCCTTGGCCTTGCGGGCCGCGTGGAAGGCCATGCCCGTGCCGGCGGGGATCAGGCGGCCGACGATCACGTTTTCCTTCAGGCCGCGCAACTCGTCGCGCTTGCCCATGATCGCCGCCTCTGTGAGCACCCGGGTGGTCTCCTGGAAGGATGCCGCAGAGATGAAGGAGTCGGTGGACAGGCTGGCCTTGGTGATGCCCAGCAGCACATCGGCATGCGTGGCAGGAACCTTGCCTTCGCCGCGCAACTTGTCGTTGGTCTCCAGCAACTCGCTGCGTTCGATCTGCTCGCCCGCGATGTAGCCGCTGTCGCCGGCGTTGACGATCTGCACGCGGCGCAGCATCTGGCGCACGATCACCTCGATGTGCTTGTCATTGATCTTCACACCCTGCAGGCGGTAGACATCCTGCACCTCGTCCACGATATAGCGGGCCAATTCCTCGATGCCCAGCAGGCGCAGGATGTCCTGCGGATCGGCCGGGCCGTCGACGATGAGCTCGCCCTTGTTGACCACCTGGCCCTCGTGCACCAGGATGTTCTTCTCCTTGGGCACCAGTTCCTCGAACACCTTGCCGTCCGGGTCGGTGATCTGCAGCCGCACCTTGCCCTTGGTTTCCTTGCCGAAGGAAATGGTGCCGGTCTGTTCCGCCAGCGTGCCCTTGTCCTTGGGGCTGCGCGCCTCGAAGAGTTCGGCCACACGAGGCAAACCGCCGGTGATGTCGCGCGTCTTCTGGCCTTCGACCGGAATGCGCGCCAGCACCTCGCCAGGGGCCAGGTCCTGGCCGTCGCGCACCTGGATCAGCGCGCCCACCGGGAAGCCGATGGTCACGGAGTGATCCGTCCCCGGAATCTTCACCTCCTGACCCGCCGCATCCAGCAGCTTGACCTGCGGACGCACCACCTTGGTGGAGCCACGCCGCTTGGGATCGATCACAACCAGAGTGGACAGGCCCGTGACCTCGTCCACCTGCTTGGCGACCGTCACACCCTCCTCGACGTTCTCGAAGCGGGCACGTCCGGCGAACTCGGTGATGATGGGCCGCGTGAGCGGGTCCCAGCCGGCCAGCACCGTGCCGGCCTTGATCTGCTGGTCGGCCTTGATGTTGAGCGTGGCCCCGTAAGGCACCTTGTGGCGCTCGCGCTCGCGGCCATGCGGATCCAGGATGATGATCTCGCCAGAGCGCGAGATCACCACCAGTTCGCCCTTGCCGTTGGTCACGTAGCGCATCGTGGAGTTGAAGCCGATGTGGCCGTCGCTCTTGGCATCCACGCTCGAGGCCACGGCCGCACGCGAGGCCGCACCGCCAATATGGAAGGTGCGCATCGTCAGCTGCGTTCCCGGCTCACCGATGGACTGCGCCGCAATGACACCAATGGCCTCGCCCATGTTCACCAGGCCACCGCGGCCCAGGTCACGGCCGTAGCACTTGGCACACAGGCCGAAGCGCGTGTCACAGGTCAGCGGCGTGCGCACCTTCACCTCGTCCACACCGGCCTGCTCCAGCAGATCAAGCGTGTCCTCGTCCAGCATCTGACCCGCGGGAATCAGAACGTCCTGCGTCTCGGGGTGCATCACCTCGATCGCAGCCACGCGGCCGAGGATGCGGTCACGCAAGCTCTCGATGACCTCGCCGCCCTCGACCAGCGCGCGCATGGCGATGCCGTTCTCGGTGCCGCAATCGTCCTCGGTCACCACCAGGTCCTGCGTCACGTCGACAAGCCGTCGCGTCAAGTAGCCCGAGTTGGCCGTCTTCAGCGCCGTGTCCGCCAGGCCCTTGCGGGCGCCGTGCGTGGAGATGAAGTACTGCAACACATTCAGGCCTTCACGGAAGTTGGCCGTGATGGGCGTCTCGATGATGGAGCCGTCGGGCTTGGCCATCAGCCCGCGCATGCCGGCAAGCTGCCGGATCTGGGCCGCAGAGCCGCGAGCGCCAGAGTCGGCCATCATGTAGATGGAGTTGAAGGACTCCTGATCCACCGTGTTGCCGTGCCGGTCAACGACCTTCTGCACGCGCAACTGCTCCATCATCTTCTTGCCGATGTCGTCACCGGCCTTGCCCCAGATATCGACCACCTTGTTGTAGCGCTCACCCGCGGTCACCAGGCCCGAAACGTACTGCTGCTCGATCTCCTTGACCTCCTTCTCGGCCCGCTCGATCAGGCCCTGCTTCTCCTTGGGCACCAGCATGTCGTCGATGGCGATCGAGATGCCGGCGCGCGTGGCCAGGCGAAAGCCCGACTGCAGCAGCTTGTCTGCGAAGACCACGGTCTCTTTCAGGCCGCACTTGCGGAAGCTGACGTTGATGAGGCGAGAGATCTCCTTCTTCTTCAGCGCCTTGTTGATGTTGCTGAAGGGCAGGCCCCTGGGCAGGATCTCGGACAGCAGCGCTCGGCCCACCGTGGTCTCGATCAGGCTGGTGCGGGGCTCGAAGTCCTCGCCCTCGCCCACGCGCACCCACTCGGTCAGACGCACACTGACCTTGGCGGTGAGTTCGACCACGTCATTGTCCAGCGCGCGCTGCACTTCGCCCACGTCGGAGAAGAGCATGCCCTCTCCCTTTCCGTTGGTGCGCTCGCGAGTGGCGTAGTACAGACCCAGCACCACGTCCTGCGATGGGACGATGGAAGGCTCGCCCGAGGCCGGGAAGAGCACGTTGTTGGAGGCCAGCATCAGGGTGCGGGCTTCCATCTGCGCCTCGATGGACAGCGGCACGTGAACAGCCATCTGGTCGCCGTCGAAGTCGGCATTGAAGGCTGAGCACACCAGCGGATGCAACTGGATGGCCTTGCCCTCGATCAGCACGGGCTCGAAGGCCTGGATGCCCAGCCGGTGCAGCGTGGGCGCGCGGTTCAGCAGGACGGGGTGCTCGCGGATCACCTCCTCCAGGATGTCCCACACGACGGGCGTACCGGACTCGACCTCTTTCTTGGCCGCCTTGATGGTGTTGGCGATACCCATTGCTTCGAGGCGGCTGAAGATGAAGGGCTTGAACAGCTCCAGCGCCATCAGCTTGGGCAAGCCACACTGGTGCAGCTTGAGCGTGGGGCCTACGGTGATGACCGAGCGGCCCGAGTAATCCACCCGCTTGCCCAGCAGGTTCTGGCGGAAGCGGCCACCCTTGCCCTTGATCATGTCGGCCAGCGACTTCAGTGCGCGCTTGTTCGCGCCGGTCATCGCCTTGCCGCGGCGACCGTTGTCCAGGAGCGAGTCCACGGCCTCCTGCAGCATGCGCTTCTCATTGCGCACGATGATCTCAGGGGCCTTCAACTCCAACAGACGTGCGAGACGGTTGTTGCGGTTGATGACGCGGCGGTACAGGTCGTTCAGGTCGGAGGTGGCAAAGCGCCCGCCGTCCAGCGGCACCAAGGGACGCAGGTCCGGCGGCAGCACCGGCAGCACGTCCATCACCATCCACTGCGGCTTGATGCCCGACCGCTTGAAGGCCTCCAGCACCTTCAGGCGCTTGGCGTTCTTCTTGATCTTGAGCTCGGAGCCGGTGGCGTCGTTGCGGATCTTGTCGATCTCCGCATCGATGTCCATTTCTTCCAGCAGCTTCTTCACGCCCTCCGCGCCCATGAGCGCGGTGAACTCGTCACCGAACTCCGTGTACTTCGCCTCGAACTCGTCCTCCGTCAGGATCGCGAACTTCTTGAGCGGCGTCATGCCCGGGTCGACCACGACATAGGCCTCGAAGTACAGCACGCGCTCGATGTCGCGCAGCGTCATGTCCAGCACCAGGCCCAGCCGTGACGGCAGGCTCTTGAGGAACCAGATGTGGGCACAGGGCGCGGCCAGGTCGATGTGACCCATGCGGTCACGCCGCACCTTGGTCTGGGTGACCTCCACGCCGCACTTCTCGCAGATCACGCCGCGGTGCTTCAGGCGCTTGTACTTGCCGCACAGGCACTCGTAGTCCTTGATCGGGCCGAAGATCTTGGCGCAGAACAGGCCGTCACGCTCGGGCTTGAACGTGCGGTAGTTGATGGTCTCGGGCTTCTTCACCTCGCCGAAGGACCACGAGCGGATCTTCTCCGGGCTCGCCAGTCCGATCTTGATGGCATCGAAGTGCTCATCGGGAGTGAATTGCTTGAAGAGATCGAGCAAGCCTTTCATGACTTTCTCCTTAGTTTTGGTTGGCGCGGCTTGGGCACGTCAATTCCTCTCCAACTCGATATCGATACCCAGCGAGCGGATTTCCTTGACCAGCACGTTGAACGACTCCGGCATGCCAGCCTCGATCGCGTGCTCGCCCTTGACGATGTTCTCGTAGACCTTGGTGCGACCGTTCACGTCATCGGACTTGACCGTCAGCATTTCTTGCAGCACGTAGCTGGCACCATAGGCCTCCAGCGCCCAGACCTCCATCTCGCCGAAGCGCTGGCCGCCGAACTGGGCCTTGCCCCCCAGAGGTTGCTGGGTCACCAGGCTGTAAGGGCCGGTGGAGCGGGCGTGCATCTTGTCGTCCACCAAGTGGTGCAGCTTGAGCACATGCATGTAGCCCACGGTGACCGCACGCTCGAAAGCGTCGCCCGTACGGCCATCGTGCAGCGTGGCCTGTTTACGTGTGGCCGTCAGCCCCTTGGCCTGTGCGATGTCCTGCGGGTAGGCCAGCTGCAGCATGGCGCGGATCTCGTCCTCGGAGGCACCATCGAACACGGGGGTCGCAAATGGCACACCCTGGGCCAGGTTGCGCGACATCTCCAGGACCTGGTCATCGCTCAGGTGCTCAAGGCGCTCGGTCTTGCCGCCCGACTGGTTGTACAGCGAGTCCAGGAATCGGCGCAGCTCCGCCACCTTGGTCTGCTCCTGCAGCATGGAGCCGATACGCTGGCCGATGCCCTTGCCGGCCCAGCCCAGGTGAACCTCCAGCACCTGCCCCACGTTCATGCGCGAGGGCACGCCCAGCGGGTTCAGCACGATGTCCATCGGCGTGCCATCAGCCATGTACGGCATGTCCTCGACGGGGACGATCTTGGAGACGACCCCTTTGTTGCCGTGGCGGCCAGCCATCTTGTCGCCAGGCTGAAGGCGACGCTTGACGGCCAGGTAGACCTTGACCATTTTCAGGACGCCTGCGGGCAGTTCGTCGCCCTGCGTGAGCTTCTTGCGCTTTTCCTCGAATGCCAGGTCGAAGCTGTGGCGCGTCTGTTCCAGGGAATTCTTGATGCTTTCCAACTGATTGGCCACGTCCTCGTCGGCCGGACGCACGTCGAACCAGTGGTAGCGCTCCACACCGGCCAGGTAGGCCTTGTCGATGGTCGTGCCCTTGGCGATCTTCTGCGGGCCGCCATTGGCCACCCGGCCCACCAGCAACTTCTCGATCCGGTCGAAGGCATCGGCCTCGACGATGCGCAGCTGATCGTTCAGGTCCAGCCGGAAACGCTTGAGCTCGTCGTCGATGATCTGCTGCGCGCGCTTGTCTCGCTGGATGCCCTCGCGAGTGAACACCTGCACGTCGATGACGGTGCCGTTGGTGCCCTGGTCCACGCGCAAGGAGGTGTCCTTCACGTCGGAAGCCTTCTCGCCGAAGATGGCGCGCAACAGCTTCTCCTCGGGCGTCAGCGTGGTCTCGCCCTTGGGCGTGACCTTGCCTACCAGCACGTCGCCCGGGTTGACCTCGGCGCCGATGTAGACGATGCCGGACTCGTCCAGGCGCGCCAGTTGCTGCTCTGACAGGTTGGGGATGTCGCGCGTGATCTCTTCCGAACCCAGCTTGGTGTCGCGGGCCATCACGACGAGTTCCTCGATGTGGATCGAGGTGTAGCGGTCGTCAGCGACCACCCGTTCGGAGATGAGGATGGAGTCCTCGAAGTTGTAACCGTTCCAAGGCATGAAGGCCACGAGCATGTTCTGGCCGAGAGCGAGTTCGCCCAGGTCGGTGGACGCGCCGTCGGCCACCACATCGCGCGCAGCCACGCGGTCCCCACGCTTGACGATGGGACGCTGGTGGATGTTGGTGTTCTGGTTGCTGCGCTGGTACTTGATGAGGTTGTAGATGTCCACGCCCACTTCGCCGGCCACCGTCTCGGCGTCGTTGACGCGGATCACGATGCGGTTGGTGTCCACGTAGTCCACCACGCCGCCGCGGCGGGCGGTCACCACCGTGCCGGAGTCCACCGCGGCCACACGCTCCACGCCCGTGCCGACCAGGGCCTTTTCGGGGCGCAGCGTGGGCACGGCCTGACGCTGCATGTTGGCACCCATGAGCGCGCGGTTGGCGTCATCGTGCTCCAGGAAGGGCACGAGCGAGGCCGCTACCGACACGATCTGCGCCGGGGCCACATCCATGTACTGCACCCGCTCGGGCGACACCAGCACCGACTCGCCTTTCTCACGTGCGCTGACCAGTTCGTCCACCAACTTGCCGACCCCGTCCAGGGCCGCGTTGGCCTGGGCGATCACGTACTTGCCCTCCTCGATGGCCGACAGGTAGTCGATCTGGTCGGTCACTCTGCCGTCCACCACGCGACGGTAGGGCGTCTCCAGAAAACCGTACTCATTGAGCTGGGCAAACAGCGCCAGCGAATTGATCAGGCCGATGTTCGGACCTTCGGGGGTCTCGATCGGGCACACCCGACCGTAGTGCGTGGGGTGGACGTCGCGCACTTCGAATCCGGCACGTTCGCGCGTCAAGCCACCTGGGCCCAGCGCGGACACGCGGCGCTTGTGCGTGATTTCCGACAGCGGATTGGTCTGGTCCATGAACTGCGACAGCTGCGACGCGCCGAAGAACTCCTTGAGCGCCGCGGAGATCGGCTTGGAGTTGATCAGGTCATGCGGCATCAGCGCTTCGGTCTCGGCCTGGCCCAGGCGCTCCTTGACGGCTTTCTCGATGCGGGCCAGACCGGAGCGATACTGGTTCTCCGCCAGCTCGCCCACGCAGCGCACGCGGCGGTTGCCCAGGTGGTCGATGTCGTCCACGTCGCCGTTGCCGTTGCGCAGATCCACCAGGATCTTCACGACGTCCAGGATGTCCTCGTTGGACAGCGTCATCGGACCTTCAGGCACGTCTCGGCCTACACGGGCATTGAACTTCATGCGCCCCACGCGCGACAGGTCGTAGGTGTCGGGGTTGTAGAACAGCCGGTTGAACAGTGCTTCCACGGCGTCTTCCGTGGGCGGCTCGCCGGGGCGCATCATGCGGTAGATGGCCACGCGCGCAGCCAATTGGTCGGCGGTCTCGTCGACCGCCAGGGTCTGGCTGATGTAAGCGCCTTGATTCAATTCGTTGGTGAACAGGCAGGCCAGATCCTGGATGCCCGCGCTGCGCAGCTTCTTCAGCAGGGTCTCGGTGAGCTCGTCGTTGGCCTTGGCCACGATCTCGCCGGTGTCCGGGTCGACCATGTTGCGCGCCACGATGCGCCCGAGCAGGAAGTCCTCGGGCACCGAGATCATGCTGGTGCCGGTCTGCTCCAACTGGCGCAGGTGCCTGACGGTGATGCGCTTGTCCTTCTCGACGACGACGGCCCCGGACTTGTCGGTGATGTCAAAGCGCGCCACCTCGCCGCGCAGCCGCTCGGCCACGAGCTCCATCTGCGCGCCCGCCTCCATGAGCTTGAAGTTGTCATTGACGAAGAAGTGCCCCAGGATGGCCTCGGGTTTCAGGCCGATGGCCTTGAGCAGGATCGTCACCGGCATCTTGCGGCGACGGTCGACCCGGAAGTACAGGATGTCCTTGGGGTCGAACTCGAAGTCCAGCCAGGAACCGCGGTACGGGATGATGCGCGCGGAGAACAACAGCTTGCCGGAGCTGTGCGTCATCCCGTACCGCGGTTCCTGGCTGGACTTCGAGTTCGACCCCAAGGACATCCTGTACTTCCGGGTCGACCGTCGCCGCAAGATGCCGGTGACGATCCTGCTCA
>JBJTZN010000008.1:0-54286 GCA_046087245.1 Rubrivivax sp. | reverse complement strand
CAGCAGCACGGCCGCCAGCAACTCGAACACGCTGGAGTACTCCAGCTCGGTCACGGGGTTGGGGTTGGCCGCCTGCAGGGTGGCGAAGAAGGGTTCGATGTCAGCGCGCTTCATGGGTTCAGGGCTTGAGGGCCTGCCGCTCGCGGGCCCGCGCCAGGGCTGTTTCGATGACCGAGCGCTTGCGTTCCAGCACTTGCGGGTCGGTGATGCTGCTGGCGGCGGCCAGGTCGGCCAGTTTCGCGGTCGCTTTGGCCGCCAGACGCTCCTCGCGAGCTTGCTGCTCCGCCGCCAGCCGTTGTTGCCGCTGTTGGTAGCGCTGCTTCGCGGCCTGGGCCTGCTGCGCGCTCCAGGCCGCCCAGCCGGTGGCCTGGCTGCCGGTCGGTTCCATCGAGATGCAGTCCACCGGGCAGGCCGGCACGCACAGTTCGCAGCCTGTGCACCAGTCTTCGATGACGGTGTGCATCCGCTTGGAGGCGCCCACGATGCAGTCCACAGGGCAGGCCTTGATGCACAGGGTGCATCCGATGCACCAATCCTCGTCGACCACGGCGACGCGACGGACGGACTCCACGCCGTGCGCAGGGTCCAGCGGCACTACGGGCCGACCGGTCAGGGCCGCCAGGCGCCGCACACCCTCAGCGCCCCCCGGTGGACATTGGCCGATGCCAGCTTGTCCCGCGGCCACGGCGCGTGCGTAGCCCTTGCAATCGGGATAGCCGCAGCGGGTGCACTGCGTCTGCGGCAGTGCGGCGTCTATGCGGGCGGCCAGGGCCTCGTCCACAGACTTTCGTCTTGCCTGAAGCGGCAGGGTGGTTGGGGGGAGGGGGCTCGCCGCGTCAGGCTTTGCGCGAACGAGTGCGGACGGTGCGGGCGGGCCGAACGGATGATGTGGCTGACGCGGCTGATGCAGCTGATGCAGCGGTGGCGGCTGGTGCAACTGAAGCCCGCGATGCCGCTGCCTTGGGCGGCTTCGCAGAGCGTGCTGCGGGTGCTTCGGTGGCCTCAGGCGTTACAGAGGCTGCGGATTGCGGCGCCCTCGCGTGGCTCTTGATGAAGTCGCGCACCCGGGGGTACACCAGCTCACGCCAGCGGCGCCCGGAAAAGATGCCGTAGTGGCCGGCGCCCGGCACGTCGTAATGGAATCGACGGTCTTCGGGAATGCCCAGGCAGAGGTCTTGGGCGGCCCGCGTCTGGCCCGCGCCCGAGATGTCATCCAGCTCCCCTTCCACCGTCAGCAGGGCGGATTGGCGGATGTCCTGCGGGCGCACCAGGCGGCCGCGCACTTCCCAGGTGCCGTTGACCAGAGCGAAGTCCTGGAACACGGTCTTGATGGTGTCCAGGTAGTACTCCGCCGGCATGTCCAGCACGGCGTTGTACTCGTCGTAGAACTGCCGGTGGGAATCCGCACTGCCTTCGTCCCCCCGGATCAGGTCCAGGAAGTAGTCGTAGTGCGAGGTCAGGTGCCGGTCCGGATTCATGGCCACGAACCCGGTGTGCTGCAGGAAGCCCGGGTAGACACACCGACCGGCCCCGGGGTAGTTCAAGGGTACCCGGTAGATCACGTTGTGCTCGAACCACTCCAGGCTCTTGTTGAGAGCCAGGTTGTTCACGGCCGTGGGGGAACGTCGGGCGTCGATGGGCCCGCCCATCATGGTCATGGTTCGCGGAGTGGGTTCCCCCGCCGAGGCCATCAGGGACACCGCAGCAAGCACAGGTACCGTTGGCTGGCATACCGAGATGACGTGCACATCGGGTCCGATCAGTCGGATGAAGTCCTGCACGTAGGCCACATAGTCGTCCAGGTGGAAGGGCCCGTCCTCCACGGGCACCATGCGCGCGTCGGTCCAGTCGGTGATGTAGACCTTGTGGTCCTGCAACAGGTTTCTCACCGTGTCGCGCAGCAGGGTCGAATGATGGCCCGACAGGGGGGCCACCACCAGCACCGTAGGCTGCTGCTTCATGCGTGCCAAGGCCGTGGGGTCGTCCGTGAAGCGCTTGAAGCGCAACAGGCGGCAGAAGGAGCGTGTCTGGATGACCTGCTCCTGCACGGCCACCTCCACGCCGCCGACCTGTACGCCGACGATGCCGAAGGCGGGCTTTTCGTACTCTTTGGCCAGTCGGTGCACCAGATCCAGCCCCGCAGCCACCCGCTGGGCCATGGGGGAATGGGTGAAAGGGGACAGGGGATGTGAGTACAGCTTGGCCGACGCGCTCGCGAATTCAGCGAAGGGCGCCATCATGGCGCGCTGGGTCTCGTAGAGTTGGTAGAGCATGCCCTGGTCCCTTCGATGAGCGGATGACACGTCAATCTGTAAACAGGATTTGACGCCACGCAACACTTTGCCATGAAATGTGTTGCGCTGCAGCAATTTCTGGTGAGGCAATGGGGGGCTTCAAGCGGGAACTGACCTGACCTCTCGAGACTGAAGTCTCAAGAAAGCGCCGGGGGGCCCAAGTCGTCTTGCGCCCCCGCCGCCTGCCCTGACGCGGTGCTCTGGAGGAAATTCACACGACGGCCGCAATGGCACGGATCACCGCGTCCAGGTTGCCGCGGTTCAACGCTGCCACGCAGATGCGGCCGGAGTCCACGCCGTAGACCCCGAATTCCTCGCGCAGGCGTTGCATCTGCGCCTTGTTCAGGCCGGAATAGCTGAACATGCCCTTTTGTCGGGTGATGAAGCCCACGTCCATCGGCACGTGGGCGGCGGCGAGTCCGTCGGCCAGCGCCTGCCGCATGTCGCGTATGCGTTGTCGCATGCTGGCCAGATCCTGCTCCCACTGCTGGCGCAGCGCGGGCGTGGTCAGCACCATGGTGATGGCCTGGGCCCCGTGGGTGGGGGGCGTCGAATAGTTGGTGCGCACCACGATCTTCAACTGCGACATCACCTTGCGCGCTTCCTCGGCACTGCCGCAGACCACGCTGAGGGCGCCTACACGCTCGCCGTATAGCGAGAAGCTCTTGGAGAACGAGGTTGCCACCAGGAAGTCGACCCCCGCTTGCAGGAAGTCGCCAATGACCCGGCCGTCCTCGGCAATGCCGTCGCCAAAGCCCTGGTACGCCATGTCCAGGAAGGCCACCAGCCCCTGGGTCTTCACGACCTGGATGACCTGCGTCCACTGCCCGGGACTCAGATCGCAGCCCGTCGGGTTATGGCAGCAGGCGTGGAGCACCACCACCGTCCCGGCGGCGGCACCGCGCAGGCAGGCCAGCAGATCCTCAAAACGCACGCCCCTGCTGTCGGCGTCGTAGTAGGGGTAGGTATTGACCTGGAATCCGGCCTGGGCGAACAAGGCGCGGTGGTTCTCCCAACTGGGGTCGCTGATCAGGACCTGAGCTCCCGGGTTCAACTTCTTGAGGAAGTCGGCCCCGAGTTTCAGGCCGCCGGTGCCGCCCAGCGCCTGGACCGTCGCCACACGCCCCGAAGTGACCGCCTCGGACTCAGGTCCGAAGACCAGCCCTTGCACCGCCTTGTCGTAGGCGGCAATGCCGTCGATGGGCAGGTACCCGCGCGGCTTGCCTTCGGCCACCAGTTGCTGCTCGGCCTGGGCCACGCAGCGCAGCAGCGGCAGCTTGCCGTTTTCGTCAAAGTAGACACCCACGCCAAGGTTCACCTTGCCGGGGCGGCTGTCGGCAGAAAACTGCTCGTTCAGGCCCAGGATGGGGTCGCGAGGGGCCATTTCGACACCGTCGAACAGGGACATGTGATTCCTTCTTTGAAGTCAATGCAGGTACGGCACGCTGCTGGAGGCCTCGCAGCGGTTTCCAGCCTGTGCGCAGTCCGCCGTGTTGCGCTACCCTGAGCGGTTGGCCCACAGCGGACGGCGAGTGCAGACGCGCCACGGCTCAAATTCTAGGATCCTCATGTCTTTGCCCAACACTGTCATGGATGACGCAGCCGACGCCGCGTCCGTTGCACCAGGTGGTGAAGCTTCGGTGGCCTCGGGGGAGTTCATCTCCTTTGCCGGTTCGCCCTTCCAACTGTTCAGGCCTTACCTGCCTGCCGGAGATCAGCCTGCAGCCATTGCACAGTTGGTGCAGGGTGTGGAAGACGGCTTGAGTTTCCAGACGCTTCTGGGCGTGACGGGCTCGGGCAAGACCTTCACCATGGCCAATGTGATCGCTCAGCTCGGGCGCCCGGCCATCGTCTTCGCGCCCAACAAGACCCTGGCTGCGCAGCTGTACAGCGAGTTCCGGGAGTTCTTCCCGAAGAATGCGGTGGAGTACTTCGTCAGTTACTACGACTACTACCAGCCCGAGGCCTACGTGCCGCAGCGAGACCTGTTCATCGAGAAGGACAGTTCGATCAATGAGCACATCGAACAGATGCGTCTGTCGGCCACCAAGAGCCTGCTGGAGCGGCGCGATGTGGTGATCGTGGCCTCGGTCAGCGCCATCTACGGCATCGGCGACCCCGGGGATTACCACCAGATGGTGATGACCTTGCGCGTGGGCGACCGCGTCGGCCAGCGCGACCTGATCGCCCACCTGATCCGCATGCAGTACACCCGCAACGAGACGGACTTCTCCCGCGGAACCTTCCGCGTGCGCGGCGACACCATCGATGTGTTCCCCGCCGAGCACAGCGAACTGGCGATCCGCATCGAACTCTTCGACGACGAGATCGAGACGCTGCAGCTGTTCGATCCCCTCACGGGGCGGATTCGCCAGAAGATCCCGCGCTTCACGGTCTATCCAGGCAGCCACTACGTCACGCCCCGAGACCGGGTGCTGGGCGCCATCGAGACCATCAAGCAGGAGTTGCGTGAGCGCGTGGACGAGTTCGTGCGTGCAGGCAAGCTCGTCGAGGCGCAGCGCCTTGAGCAGCGCACCCGCTTCGACCTGGAAATGCTGCAGGAGGTGGGGCACTGCAAGGGCATCGAAAACTACACTCGGCACCTCTCGGGCGCCCGCCCGGGCGACCCGCCCCCCACCTTGGTGGACTACCTGCCGCGTGACGCCCTGATGTTCCTGGACGAAAGCCATGTGCTGATCGGCCAGTTCGGCGGCATGTTCAACGGCGACCGCGCCCGCAAGACCACGCTGGTGGAGTACGGGTTTCGCCTGCCCAGCGCCCTGGACAACCGACCCCTGAAGTTCGAGGAGTTCGAGGCCAAGATGCGGCAGACCATCTTCGTGTCGGCCACGCCAGCGGCTTACGAGCAGGAGCACACGGGGCAGGTGGTGGAGCAACTGGTTCGTCCGACCGGGCTGGTTGATCCGGTCCTTGAGGTGCGCCCCGCCATCCACCAGGTCGACGATGTGCTGCAGGAGATCCGCGACCGCGTCCGCGTGCAGGAGCGGGTGCTCATCACCACCCTGACCAAGCGCATGGCCGAGCAGCTCACGGACTACCTGACCGAAAACGGTGTGAAGGTGCGTTACCTGCATAGCGATGTGGATACCGTGGAGCGGGTGGAGATCATTCGGGATCTGCGCCTGGGGGCCTTTGACGTGCTGGTGGGCATCAACCTGCTGCGCGAGGGCCTGGACATACCCGAGGTGTCTCTGGTGGCGATCCTTGACGCGGACAAGGAAGGCTTCCTGCGCGCAGAGCGCAGCCTCATCCAGACCATCGGGCGCGCTGCACGCAACGTGAACGGCAAGGCGATCCTCTACGCCGACCGCGTGACAGACTCCATGCGCAAGGCCATCGGGGAGACCGAGCGTCGGCGGCAGAGGCAGTTGGCCCATAACGCGGCGCAGGGCATCGTGCCGCGCAGCGTGCGCAAGCAGGTGCGCGATCTGATCGACGGCGTCGTGGCCGAGAAGTCCGGACGCGATGACCTCAAGGCCGCGCAGGCTGCGGCCGAGGTGGAGGCACTGAGCGAGAAGGATCTGGGCAAGCGCATCAAGCTGCTCGAGCGCCAGATGCTGGAACATGCCCGGCAACTGGAGTTCGAGAAGGCGGCTCGGTTGCGCGATGAACTCGCCTTGCTCAAGGAGCAGGCCTTTGGCGCTGCCAAGGCGGATACCAACGTGGTGTCCTTGGCGCAACGGCCTCTGTAGCCGCAGTCTCTCAGGACCTTGTTTCCGTCGAATCCCAGGCCTGAGGCCGCAGGTGGCGTGTCAGCTCGGCGCCGTTCTTGTCCAGGACAAACCTGGGGGATTGAGCTTAACCCCAGCGATTCGCTCGACTTCTGTTAAAGTTGAGAAAGCCAGTCGGAATCGCGCGGTGGTTGCACGAGATGCGAGTCCGCCGTTTCCTCTGGCCCTGCTGACTTCATGCCGTTCCACCCCCATTCGGGCCGCCAGGCCGCCAGGAGCTCACCAATGCGTCTGACCACCAAGGGCCGATTCGCCGTCACTGCGATGATTGACTTGGCACTGCGCTCGAATAACGGCCCGGTCGCGCTGGCGGCCATCAGCCAGCGCCAGCAGATTTCCCTGTCGTACCTGGAGCAGTTGTTTGGCAAGCTGAGGCGCCATGTACTGGTGGAGAGCACCCGCGGTCCGGGCGGCGGCTATTCCCTGGGGCGCTCGATGGGCGAAATCACGGTTGCCGACATCATCGTGGCCGTGGACGAACCCATCGACGCCACCGGTTGTGGCGGCAAGGAGCACTGCATGGGCGAGGACACAGGCAAGTGCATGACGCACGACCTGTGGTCCAGCCTCAACGCCAAGATGATTGAGTTCCTGGACTCCATCACCCTCAAGAAACTGGTGGATGAGCAATTGGCCAAGGGTATCTCCATCGAGGAGGCGCCGGTCAAGCGGGCCATTTCTTCCCAGCCGGTGGTTAAGCCCATCAAGGTGACGGCGCCGAATTCCGTGTTCGCCCTGGGAAATGCCTTCATGAAGTGACCCGCTGCCGCACCGGTATGGTGCCGCTCTCCGTCTTGCCTTCACGCTCCCCACCTGACGCACATGACCCCTCACTTCCCGATCTACATGGATTACGGTTCCACCACGCCCGTGGATCCGCGCGTCGTCGACGTCATGGTGCCCTGGTTGCGCGAACACTTCGGCAACCCCGCCTCGCGCAGCCACGCCTGGGGTTGGGAGGCCGAGGAAGCGGTGGAAAGAGCACGTGAGGAGGTGGCCGCCTTGATCCGTGCCGATGCGCGCGAGATCGTCTGGACTTCAGGAGCCACCGAGAGCAACAACCTGGCTCTCAAGGGCGCTGCCCACTTCTACGCGTCCCGGGGCAAGCATCTGGTGACCGTCAAGACCGAGCACAAGGCGGTACTGGACACGATGCGGGAACTCGAGCGCCAGGGGTTCGAAGTCACCTACCTGGATGTTCGGGAAGACGGGCTGTTGGATCTGGAGCGATTTCGCGACGCTCTGAGGCCCGACACGATCCTGGCGTCGGTCATGCTGGTGAACAACGAGATCGGCGTGATACAGGACATTCCGGCCATTGGCGCTCTGTGCCGTGAGCGCGGCGTCATCCTGCATGTGGACGCCGCCCAGGCCACGGGTAAGGTCGCCATCGACATGGACACGCTGCCGGTGGATCTGATGAGTCTGGCCTCGCACAAGACCTACGGACCCAAGGGCATAGGGGCGCTGTACGTGCGTCGCAAGCCGCGCGTGCGTCTGGAAGCACAGATGCATGGCGGCGGCCACGAGCGCGGCATGCGCTCGGGCACCCTGCCCACCCATCAATGCGTGGGCATGGGTGAGGCCTTCAGGATCGCAAGGCTGGAGATCGGTGCCGAGAGCGAGCGCGTGCGCATGCTGCAGCAGCGCCTCCTGGCGGGCATCTCGCAGATCGAGCAGGTCTTCATCAATGGGCATCTGGAAAAGCGGGTACCTCACAACGTGAACGCCTCCTTCAACTACGTGGAGGGGGAGTCCCTGATCATGGGCATCAAGGGTCTGGCGGTGTCGTCGGGGTCGGCCTGCACGTCGGCAAGCCTGGAACCCAGCTACGTGTTGCGGGCCCTGGGCCGCAGCGACGAACTCGCGCACTCCAGCCTGCGCATCACGATCGGCCGGTTCACTTCCGAGGCCGACATTGATTACGCCGTTTCGACATTGCAGGACCGGGTGGCGAAGTTGCGTGAACTGTCACCCCTGTGGGACATGTACCGGGATGGCATCGATCTGAGCACCATCCAGTGGTCTGCGCACTGAGCAGGCTCCTTCGTTACACACATCCGAGGTCACGACATGGCATACAGCGACAAAGTCATCGAGCACTACGAGAACCCCCGCAACGTTGGTAGTTTCGACAAGGGTGACGACAGCGTGGGCACGGGCATGGTGGGCGCGCCGGCCTGCGGCGACGTCATGAAGCTGCAGATCAAGGTGAACCCGCAGACCGGGCTGATCGAGGATGCGCGGTTCAAGACCTACGGCTGCGGCTCGGCCATCGCCTCCAGTTCCCTCGTGACGGAGTGGGTCAAGGGCAAGAGCCTGGATCAGGCCCTGACCATCAAGAACACGCAGATCGCTCAGGAACTCGCACTGCCTCCCGTGAAGATCCACTGTTCCATCCTGGCCGAGGACGCGATCAAGGCGGCTGTCAACGACTACAAGGCCAAGCACGCCGAGTCCGCGCAGCCTGCGGTGGCACAGGCTCACTGAACGCGCCATGCCCGTTACGCTGACCGAAGCCGCCGCCCGGCATGTTTCGCGCTACCTCGCGCGTCGGGGCAAGGGGGTGGGTGTGCGCCTGGGGGTCAGGACCACGGGCTGTTCCGGGCTGGCCTACAAGCTGGAGTACGCTGATGACGTGGCGCCTGAGGACGTGGTCTTCGAGGGGCATGGCGTGAAGGTCCTGGTGGATCCCAAGAGCCTGCCTTACATCGACGGCACCGAACTGGACTTCGTGCGCGAAGGGCTCAACGAGGGCTTCAAGTTCCACAACCCGCGCGAGAAGGATCGCTGCGGGTGCGGGGAGTCCTTTCGCGTCTGAACGTCTACCAGCGCTCCCGGCAGGCGCGGCATGGCCGCGCCTTTTCTTTCGACCCTCCCATGCATGACATCCGCCCACTCTCCAGCGTGCCCGCCTGCCCCCCCGTGAGGGACGGGGCATGAGGCTGGAGGACGACGACTTCACCCTCTTCGGCTTGGCGCCGCGCTTCAGCGTCGATCCACGGGAGGTGGAAGCCCGTTGGCGCGCGCTGCAGGCGCAGGTACATCCTGACCGGTTCGCTGCCGAAGGCCCTGCTGCGCAGCGGCTTGCCATGCAGTGGGCGGTGCGGGTCAACGAAGCCCACGGCCGCCTGCGTGATCCGGTGGCGCGCGCCGCCTATCTGTGCGAACTGCGCGGGGCGCATGTCGATGCGCAGCGACACACCGCCATGCCGGAGTCATTCCTGACGCAGCAGATGGCCTGGCGCGAAGCCCTGGAGGAGGCCGACACCGCCAGCCAGGTGGTCGCACTGGAGCGTGAGGTCATCGGGCAGGAGCGTACGTTGCTGGGCGACCTGGCCCGCCAGCTCGACGGTGAGCAGGACCTGGCGGCTGCGGTCGCGTCCGTCAGATCCCTGATGTTTCTTGGCCGCTTCCGGTCCGACATCCACCGCCGGATGGAGGTCCTGGAATCCTGAACCGCTGATCGACTGGCGGTCCGGCGCCACAGCCAGCCCCTGTCGCTTCGAGCCCCGCACCCGAGAACCCCACGCATGGCACTGCTTCAGATCTCCGAACCTGGCGCCTCGCCCGATCCCCATCAGCGGCGCATCGCGGTGGGCATCGACCTGGGCACCACCCATTCCCTCGTGGCCGCCGTCAGGCATGGCGTGGCCGAATGCCTGCCCGATGGCCAGGGCCGTGTGCTCCTGCCTTCGGTCGTGCGGTATCTGCCTGCCGGCGGTCGCCAGATCGGCCACGAAGCCCGGGCGGCGCAGGCGGAAGATCCCGAGAACACCATCGCGTCCGTCAAGCGGCTGATGGGCCGCCGCCTGGCTGAAGTGCCCGGGCATGGGCAGTCGCCCTATCGGTTCGTGGACCGGCCGGGCATGGTGGCCCTGGACACCCGGGACGGCGTGAAGTCACCCGTGGAGGTTTCTGCAGAGATCCTGGCCGCGTTGCGGCAGCGGGCGGAGGACACCTTCGACGACGAGGTGTTCGGTGCGGTCATCACGGTACCCGCCTACTTCGACGATGCGCAACGACAGGCCACCAAGGACGCGGCGCATCTGGCGGGCCTGAACGTGCTGCGACTGATCAACGAACCCACCGCCGCCGCCGTGGCCTACGGGCTGGAGCATGGCAGCGAGGGGCTGTACGCGGTGTATGACCTGGGCGGCGGCACCTTCGACATCTCGCTGCTGCGCCTGTCCCGGGGCGTGTTCGAGGTCGTGGCCACGGGCGGTGATGCCGCACTGGGTGGTGACGACTTTGACGAAGCGCTGGCACGCTGGGCCCTGGCGCAGGCGAGCCTGTCGGCGCCCGACGCCCGCAGCCGCCGTTCCGTGTTGGTGGCAGCCCGTCAGGCCAAGGAGGCGCTGACGCTGGCGGGTCAGGCAGACATGCGGTTCGAGGTCGGTGGCGCCCGGCACAGCCTGCACCTGCAACGAGAGACCTTCGACCAGCTCACCCGTACCCTGGTGGACCGCACCATGACCAGCGTACGGCGAGTGCTGCGTGATGCCCGGGTGTCGCCGAACGAGGTCCAGGGCGTGGTGCTGGTGGGTGGCTCCACCCGCATGCCAGCGGTGCGTGAGGCGGTGGCGCGGTGCTTCGGACGCGAACCGCTCACCAACGTGAACCCTGACGAAGTGGTGGCCGTGGGCGCCGCCTTGCAGGCCCATGCGCTGGCGGGCCACTCGCGTGAGGGTGAGCTGCTGCTGCTGGATGTCATCCCCCTGTCACTGGGTCTGGAGACCATGGGCGGCCTGACCGAGCGCATCATCGAGCGCAACACCACCATTCCAGTGGCCAAGGCGCAGGAGTTCACCACCTACCAGGACGGCCAGACAGCCCTGGCCTTGCATGTGGTGCAGGGCGAGCGGGAGTTGGTGACGGACTGTCGCAGCCTGGCCCGGTTCGAGTTGCGGGGCATCCCGCCCATGGTGGCCGGGGCGGCGCGCATCCGCGTGACCTTCCAGGTCGACGCCGACGGGCTGCTGAGTGTGGCGGCTCACGAGCTGCAGTCCGGCGTCCAGGCCTCGGTGACGGTCAAGCCCAGCTACGGCCTGGCCGACGAGGAGGTGGCCCGCATGTTGCAAGAGGGCTTCGCCCACGCCGAGGAGGATGTCAACGCACGGCGCTTGCGCGAAGCGCGCGTGGAGGCCCAGCGCATGGTACTGGCCACCCGCTCCGCGCTGGCCGCCGATGGCGAGCTGATCCCGGCAGCAGAACGTACCCATATCGAGGCGCTGGTGAGCCAGGCCGAAGCGCAGGCCGATGGCGAGGACCCCGCCGCCATCGATGCGGCGGTGGAACGCCTGGCGACGGGCACCGAGGCCTTTGCCGCGGCCCGCATGAACCGCGGCATTCGAGCCGCCCTGACAGGCCGCAAGGTCGAAGAGGTCTGACTCCATGCCCGTGATCCGCATACTCCCCCACCCCGAGTACTGCCCTGCGGGGGCCACGCTGCAGGCCCCGCGCGGCACGTCGGTGTGCGAAGCCTTGCTCGACAACGGCATCGAGATCGAGCATGCCTGTGAGATGAGCTGCGCCTGCACCACCTGCCACGTGGTGGTCAAGCAGGGTTTCGAGTCCCTGGGGGAGTTGGACGAGACCGAGGAAGACCTGCTGGACCGGGCGTGGGGCCTCACGCCCACGTCACGTCTGTCCTGCCAGGCCATCCTGTCGGACAGCGACATCACGATCGAGATCCCGAAGTACTCGATCAACCATGCCCGCGAGAAGCATTGAAGATCCTGGGTGTCGAGTCCTCGTGCGATGAGACCGGGATCGCGCTGGTCGAATTCGCAGGCGCGGGCCTGCCGCGGCTGCTAGCCCACGCCCTGCACAGCCAGGCCGACATGCACCAGGCCTACGGCGGCGTGGTGCCGGAGTTGGCCTCGCGTGACCACATCCGGCGCCTCATCCCCCTGACCCGGCGCGTCCTGGACGAGGCCTGCACGGACCGACGCGACATCGATGCGGTCGCCTTCACCCAGGGCCCCGGTCTGGCCGGCGCCTTGCTGGTCGGAGCGGGGTTCGCCGCAGCCCTGGGCCAGGCGCTCGCCCGGCCGACCGTGCCCGTGCATCACCTGGAGGGTCACCTGCTGTCGCCCTTCCTGTCGGCAGACCCGCCCGCGTTTCCCTTCGTCGCCCTGCTCGTGTCGGGCGGGCATACCCAGCTGATGCGGGTGGAGGCGGTCGGGCGGTACGGGTTGCTGGGCGAGACCGTCGACGATGCGGCCGGGGAGGCTTTCGACAAGTCCGCCAAGCTACTGGGCCTGGGCTATCCCGGTGGACCGGCCCTGGCGCGTCTGGCTGAGGGCGGGCGGCCCGATGCCTTCGCGCTGCCCAGGCCACTCATGCACCAGGGCGGGCTGGACTTCTCGTTTGCCGGGCTGAAGACCGCCGTGATGACCCGGCGCCGCCAACTGGGTTCCATGCCCTGCGAGCAGGTGCTCCGCGATCTGGCCGCCAGCGCGCAGGCGGCCATCGTGGAGGTGCTGGTTCACAAGTCCTTGGCCGCGCTCAGTCAGACAGGACTGCGACGCCTGGTCGTGGCCGGCGGCGTCGGCGCCAACGCCGAGCTTCGCTCCCGGCTCGGGCTCGCCTGCGACTCCAGGGGGGTGCGGGTCCACTACCCGGAGCTGAACTTGTGCACGGACAATGGCGCGATGATCGCCATGGCGGCGGCCATGCGGCTGCAGGCCGGGCTGTCCGGTGACGCAACGGCCGGACCCGTGACGCCCTCCTGGTCCTTCGAAGTGCGGCCGCGCTGGCCGCTGGAGACTTGCTGACATGCGTGATCGAATCGAGTCGCTGGCCGGTTCCCTGATCAGGGACGTGGCCAACGCTGCCCTGGGGCGCGAGGACGTCCTGGCCTTCTGGTTTGGCGAGAGCGACGAGGTCACGGCTGCGGCAGTGCGGGAGGCGGCGGCCCGTTCGCTGCAGGAAGGCGAGACCTTCTATGGCCACAACCTGGGGCTTCCGGCGTTGCGGCAGGCGATTGCCGACTATGTGGGTGGCCTGCACCGCCCGGTGGACGTGCAGCGTATCGCCGTCACCTCGTCCGGCGTGAGCGCGCTGATGCTGGCCGCGCAGTTGCTGGTGGGACCGGGTGACGAAGTGGTCGCCATCACCCCCGTGTGGCCCAACCTGACCGCCCAGCCCCTGATCCTGGGCGGACGCGTCACGCGCCTGGCCTTGCGCGCCAGCCTGGGTGCATGGCACCTGGACCTGGACGAACTCCGGGCCACCGTCACGGCGTCTACCCGCTTGTTGCTGGTCAACGCCCCGAACAACCCGACCGGGTGGACGCTGTCGCATGAGGAGATCCAGGCCATCCTGGACCATTGCCGATCCACAGGCACCTGGATCGTGTCCGACGAGGTGTACGAGCGGCTGTACTACGGTGCGGCACCGGCCGCGCCCAGTTTCCTGGACCGGTGCACGCCCCAGGACCGGGTGGTCGTTGTGCAGAGCTTCTCCAAGAGCTTCCTGATGACAGGTTGGCGACTGGGCTGGATGGTGGTGCCCGAAGGTGCCCTGGATGCGCTGGGCAAGCTGATCGAGTTCAACAGCTCATGTGCGCCCGTGTTCGTCCAGCGCGGGGCGCTGCAGGCCCTGGCCGGCGCTGCGTCGTCGGTGGAGCCCTTGCGCGGTCACTTCCGGGCGTGTCGTGACCTGCTGGTCGACGGGCTGGCGGGTCTGCCAGGCGTCTCGGTGCGGGCCCCCCCAGGTGGCATGTACGCCTTCTTCCGGGTTGAGGGCGTTGATGACTCGCTGGAATTTGCCAAGCACCTGGTGCTGCACCACGGCCTGGGCCTGGCCCCGGGCGCGGCATTCGGACCCGAGGGGCAAGGCTGGCTGCGCTGGTGCTTTGCCTCGCGCGACCCGCAGCGGCTGCGCCACGGGCTGCAGCGTATGCACCAGGCCCTTGACGCGGGGGTGCCCGAGTCAGCCAGGAACCGCCAGTGAGCTAGAATCGTGGCGGCCGGTCATGGGGTTGATGCCCTGCGATCGGTTCCACCAGCACGGCGCGGGTCGGTTTCACCCGCGTTCGCAAGTCAGGACGCCTGCAAAGGCATCGGAAACCGCTTCCCGGCCGGGCCCCGCTGTCCGGCCGCGTCAGGGCGGCTTCCACATCACCAAGGAAATCGTCATGACCATGAATACCCAGCAGAAAGCCGACGTCATCCAGGCGCATGCGCGTGGCGCCGCCGACACGGGCTCCCCCGAGGTTCAGGTGGCGCTGTTGACGGCGCGCATCAACGAGCTCACCCCCCATTTCAAGGCCCACCTGAAAGACCATCATGGACGCCGCGGGCTGTTGAAGATGGTCAATCAGCGCAAGAGCCTGCTGGCCTATCTGAAGGATCGTGACGCTGACCGTTACACGGCGCTGATCCAGAGGCTGGGTCTGCGCAAGTAAGTTCAACCAGATCCTCGGGCTCCCGGCCGTCAGGCGGGGGCCCGATGTCCAAGGAGGCGTCCGGGGCACGGGCAACTGCTGTGTCATTCCAGGGCGGCTGATTCGCCAGCGAATCCGCCAGTCGCGCTGGAATGGCATTGTTGCCAAGGCTCGAGCGGCTCCATCCCGCGGGCGCGGGGATTCATCGCGCCCCTTCGTGGAGACAGACATGAGCATGTTCAACAAGATCACCAAGACCTTCCAGTGGGGTCCGCATCGGGTCACGATGGAAACCGGCGAGATCGCTCGCCAATCCACGGGCGCCGTCCTTGTGGATATCGAGGGCACCGTGGTGCTGGCCACCGTGGTCGCGGCCAAGAACGCCAAGCCGGGCCAGGACTTCTTCCCGCTGACAGTGGACTACATCGAGAAGACCTATGCCGCCGGCAAGATTCCGGGCAGCTTCTTCAAGCGCGAAGGGCGGCCCAGCGAACTGGAGACCCTGACCAGCCGCCTGATCGACCGTCCTATCCGCCCGCTGTTCCCCGACGGTTTCTTCAACGAGGTGCAGGTGGTCGTGCATGTCCTGAGCCTGAACCCTGAGGTGCAGGCTGACATCGCCGCACTCATCGCCTCCAGTGCGGCCTTGTCCATCAGCGGCATTCCGTTCAACGGCCCGATTGGCGCGGCGCGCGTGGGCTACGTCAACGGGGAGTATGTGCTGAACCCGGGCCGGGCGCAGTTGACCGACAGCCAGCTCGACCTGGTCGTGGCCGGGACCGAGGCCGCGGTGCTGATGGTGGAGTCGGAGGCGAACCAGCTCACCGAGGAGGTGATGCTGGGCGCGGTGGTCTACGGCCACGACCAGGGCAAGGTGGCCATCGATGCCATCCACGAACTGGTGCGCGATGCCGGCAAGGCCGAGTGGCTGGCTGCAGGTACCTGGACCCCGCCTGTCAAGGACGAGGCCTTCATCGCCAAGCTCAACGAACTGGCCGAAGGCCCGCTGCGGGCGGCCTACCAGATCCGCAGCAAGCAAGCCCGTACCCAAGCCTGCCGCGAAGCCTATGCCGCGGCCAAGACGGCCCTGAAGGCCGAGGGCTCGACGGTCGACGACGTGAAGATCGAGGCGCTGCTGTTCGAGGTCGAGGCCCGCATCGTGCGCAGCCAGATCCTGGCTGGCGAGCCTCGCATCGACGGGCGCGACACCCGCACCGTACGTCCCATCGAGATTCGCTCTTCCGTGCTGCCGCGTGCCCACGGTTCGGCCCTGTTCACCCGCGGGGAGACCCAGGCCCTGGCCGTGGCCACCCTCGGGACCGAGCGCGACGCCCAGCGCATCGACGCACTGGCTGGCGAGTTCGAAGACCGCTTCATGCTGCACTACAACATGCCCCCCTTCGCCACGGGCGAGACCGGGCGCGTGGGTACGCCGAAGCGGCGCGAGATCGGCCACGGCCGGCTGGCCAAGCGGGCCCTGGTGGCTGCCCTGCCGTCCAAGGAGGAGTTCCCCTACACGCTGCGCGTGGTCAGTGAGATCACCGAAAGCAATGGTTCGTCTTCGATGGCTTCCGTCTGCGGCGGCTGCCTGGCGCTGATGGATGCGGGCGTGCCCATGAAGGCCCACGTGGCCGGTATCGCCATGGGCCTGATCAAGGACGGCAGCCGCTTTGCGGTGCTGACCGACATCCTGGGCGACGAGGACCACCTGGGCGACATGGATTTCAAGGTGGCCGGCACCACGCAGGGCATCACCGCGCTGCAGATGGACATCAAGATCCAGGGCATCACCAGGGAGATCATGGAGGTGGCGCTGGCCCAAGCCAAGGAAGCCCGGCTGCACATCCTGGGCAAGATGGTGGAGGCCATGGGCGAGGCCAAGGCGGAGGTCAGCCAGTTCGCGCCGCGCCTGTACACGATGAAGATCAATCCGGAGAAGATCCGTGACGTCATCGGCAAGGGCGGAGCCACCATCCGTGCCCTCACCGAGGAAACCGGTTGCACCATCGACATTGGCGAGGACGGCACCATCACCATCGCCTCCACCGATGCGGACAAGGCCGAGTTCGCCAAGAAGCGCATCACCGAGATCACGGCCGAGGCCGAGATCGGCAAGGTCTACGAAGGTCCGGTCACCAAGCTGCTGGACTTCGGTGCCCTGGTGAACATCCTGCCCGGCAAGGACGGGCTGCTGCACATCAGCCAGATCGCCTTCGAGCGCGTGGAGAACATCGCCGACTATTTGAGCGAGGGCCAGATCGTGAAGG
The DNA here is from genome assembly GCA_046087245.1 of Rubrivivax sp. GTDB lineage: Bacteria > Pseudomonadota > Gammaproteobacteria > Burkholderiales > Burkholderiaceae_C > Rubrivivax. Next base: position 37,581 of record JBJTZN010000008.1, on the reverse strand, counting down.
TCAAGGTCCTTGAGACGGACGAGAAGGGCCGCATCAAGTTGTCGATGAAGGCCTTGCTTGATCGGCCTGAAGGCTATGTCGAGGAGGAGCGTCCGCGTCGTGAGTACGGTGATCGCGGTGATCGGGGCGACCGTGGCCCGCGTCGTGATCGAGGTGATCGCGGGGACAGGCCGCGCCGTGAGCCGCGCGAGCACCGCGAAGGGCAGGGTGCCGAGGCCGGCGCTTCAGGGGACGTCGCTGGCGAAGGTCGGCCCGGCGCCGAACCCAAGCCAGAGTGAAGCAGCAGGTGCGATGCGCGGCGCTGCCGGTGATCGCCCCGCTTCTCCCCTCGCCGGGATGCATCACATGAAGGCCATCGAGATCACCCGGCCCGGCGGCCCGGAGGTGCTCGTGCCCTGCGAGCGCGATCAGCCCCGGCCTGCCGCGGGCCATATGCTCATCGCGGTGGCAGCCAGCGGCGTGAACCGGCCAGACGTGCTGCAGCGCATGGGGTCGTACCCGGCGCCGCCTGGGGTGTCTGACCTGCCCGGCCTGGAGGTTGCCGGGGTCGTGGCCGGTGGCGACCCTGCCGACCTGCAAGCCGCGGGTTGGGCCGTGGGTGACCGTGTCTGCGCCTTGGTGGCCGGTGGCGGCTATGCGCAGTCCTGCGTGGCGCCCATCGGCCAGTGCCTGCCCGTGCCCGCTGGTCTGGACGATGTCGAGGCTGCGGCGCTGCCGGAAACCTTCTTCACGGTCTGGCAGAACGTCTTCCAGATTGCCCGGCTGCAGCCCGGAGAAACGCTTCTGGTGCAAGGCGGGTCCAGCGGCATCGGCGTGACGGCGCTGGTCCTGGCCAAGGCGCTGGGTTCGCGCGTGATCGTGACCGCGGGAACCGACGAGAAATGCGCCGCCTGCCGGGCTCTTGGCGCCGACCATGCGATCAACTACCGCACCCAGGATTTCGTTGCCGAGGTGCGATCGCTGACCCAGGGGCGCGGTGCTGACGTGATCCTGGACATGGTGGCGGGCGAGTACATCGCGCGCGAACTGCAGTGCGTGGCCGACGACGGACGCATTGCGGTCATTGCTGTCCAGGGTGGAACGGCCAGCCACATCGACGCTGGACTGCTGTTGCGCAAGCGCATTGCCTTGACCGGTTCCACCCTGCGTCCGCGCAGCATCGCCTACAAGACCCAGTTGGCGCAGGCCCTGCGCGAGCGCGTGTGGCCCCTGATCGAGCAGGGGCGGGTTCGACCGGTGATCCACCGTGTCTTCGACGCGGCACATGCCGCGCAGGCCCACGTCTTGATGGAATCCAGCACCCACGTGGGCAAGATCGTGCTGCGGTGGAGTTGAGGTCATGATGGGACGCGGCCTTGTCGTAGGCAACTGGAAGATGAACGGCAGCAGGCCCGCCAATGCGACCCTGCTCGAAGGCCTCCTTCAGGCCCGACCCTTCGGGTGCGACGTGGCGGTGTGCGTGCCCTATCCCTTCCTGTCGGAGACCGCCGTGACCCTGGCGGGCAGCGAGATCCGCTGGGGCGCACAGGACTGTTCTGCCCATGATCAGGGAGCCTATACCGGTGAAGTCTCGGTGGGCATGCTGTCGGAATTCGGTTGCCGATACGTCATCGTCGGCCATTCCGAGCGGCGCGCCTTTCATGCTGAGAGTGACCAGCTCGTGGCCGACAAGGCCAGGGCGGCGCTGGCGCGCGGCGTCACGCCCATCGTGTGCGTGGGCGAAACACAGGCCCAGCGCGAGGCCGGCCAGACCGAGGCGGTGGTCAAGCGTCAGCTGTCGGCCGTCATCCATGCCCTGGGCCATTGCGCGGGCGAGATGGTGGTGGCCTATGAGCCTGTTTGGGCGATAGGCACCGGACTGACGGCCTCACCCGCGCAGGCGCAGTCGGTCCATGCGCTGCTGCGCGCCCAGCTTCGTGCGGCCGCGCCGAACGCCCAGGCCATGAAAATCCTTTACGGTGGCAGCGTCAAGCCCGACAACGCGGCAGCGCTGTTTGCCCAGCCCGACATCGACGGCGGACTCATCGGCGGTGCGGCCCTGAAGGTGGCCGACTTCGTGGCCATCTGCCGGGCGGCTTCCTGAAGCCGATCCGGTTTTCCAATTGGTTCACTTCATTTTCGAAACGATCCCATCATGCAGACTTGGATGACTCTTCTTCTGGCCGTGCAAGTGCTCTCGGCCCTGGTCATGATCGGTTTGGTGCTGGTGCAGCACGGCAAGGGGGCCGACATGGGCGCGTCATTCGGCAGCGGCTCGTCGGGCAGCCTGTTTGGCGCGTCAGGCAGTGCGAACTTTCTCTCCCGCTCCACCGCGGCGTGTGCCACCGTGTTCTTCGTCTGCACACTGATGCTGGCCTTGCTGTCCAACCGCGCCTCCTCCGTTCCCGGAAGCGGTTCCAGCGTGCTGGACCGGCCTGCCGGCGCGGCCGTGGGCAGCCCTGCGTCAGCGCCGGCGGCCGGGGTGATTCCGGGCGCGGCTCCCGCGCCCGCGGCAGCGCCTGCAATGCCGGCCGCAGTGCCCGCGCCCGTGGCGTCCAGCGGCACCAAGTGACCTGCTTTCGCACTGCGCCATGGCCCGGTGGCGCACGGGTTTCCCAGTAGAATCCAAGGCTGGTCGGATCGTGATTGCCGGGCTTGTTTGTTCGGGCGATTTGGCCTCTGAGAATTCAGTTCTGGATCAAGCCGACGTGGTGAAATTGGTAGACACGCTATCTTGAGGGGGTAGTGGCGAAAGCTGTGCGAGTTCGAGTCTCGCCGTCGGCACCAACACATTCGAATGAGTTTCCCTCCCACGTATGCGATCCGAGGGAGGGACCTGTCACATGAAGCCGGGAGGAAGCCGCAGATGCCTGTTTCGTCAGGCCCCTACTTGGGTCTTGCGAGTTGTCGTTTGCGGACTCGAGGCGTACCTATGAGCGGTGCTTGAGATGGACCTGCAAGAGTACCTACCGGTCATCCTCTTCATCCTGGTCGGCGTCGCGGTCGGGGTGGCACCGCAGGTTCTCGGCTTCATCTTCGGTCCGCAGCGGCCGGATGCTGCCAAGAACAGTCCTTACGAGTGCGGCTTCGAGGCTTTCGAGGACGCGCGGATGAAGTTTGACGTCCGCTACTACCTCGTGGCCATCCTGTTCATTCTTTTCGACCTGGAGATCGCCTTCCTCTTTCCCTGGGCGGTGTCCTTGCGCGACATCGGCGCACCGGGTTTCTGGGCCATGATGGTGTTCCTGGGGATCCTCGTGGTGGGCTTCCTCTACGAATGGAAGAAGGGCGCCCTGGACTGGGAGTGACCGGAGAGCACAGGCATGGGTATCGAAGGCGTCCTCAAGGAAGGCTTTGTCACCACCTCGGTGGACAAGTTGATCAACTGGTCGAAGACCGGGTCGTTGTGGCCCATGACCTTCGGGCTCGCATGCTGCGCTGTGGAGATGATCCACGCAGGCGCGGCACGCTACGACATCGACCGTTTCGGCATGCTGTTTCGTCCGAGCCCGCGGCAGAGCGACCTCATGATCGTGGCCGGCACGCTGTGCAACAAGATGGCGCCGGCCCTGCGCAAGGTGTACGACCAGATGGCCGAGCCGCGCTGGGTGCTGAGCATGGGCTCGTGTGCCAACGGCGGCGGCTACTACCACTACAGCTACTCGGTGGTGCGCGGCTGCGATCGCATCGTTCCGGTGGATGTGTATGTGCCCGGCTGTCCGCCCACGGCTGAAGCCCTGCTGTACGGCATCCTGCAGTTGCAGGCCAAGATCCGCCGTGAAAACACGATTGCACGCTGACATGACGGCATCACTGCAGACCTTGAAGGCGGCTATTGAGCGGGCGTTCGGCGAAGCCGTTCGCGAACTCAAGATGGAGCGTGGCGAACTCAGCCTGACGGTGGGCGGTTCAGACTACGAGCGGGTGGCGCTGCGCCTGCGCGACGACCCCGCCTTGCACTTTGAGCAGTTGATCGATCTGTGCGGCCTGGACTACAGCGAGTACCGAAACGGCCCTTGGGAGGGCCTGCGGTTCTGCGTGGTGTCCCATCTGTTGAGCGTGCGCCACAACTGGCGCCTTCGACTGAAGGTGTTCGCGCCCGACGACGACATGCCTTGCGTCGCCTCGGTCACCCCCGTCTGGAACGCGGCCAACTGGTTCGAGCGTGAAGCCTTCGACCTGTACGGGATCGTCTTCGAGGGCCACGAGGACCTGCGCCGCATCCTCACCGACTACGGCTTCATCGGCCACCCCATGCGCAAGGACTTTCCAGTTTCCGGCCATGTCGAGATGCGCTACGACCCGCAGTCGCGCCGCGTGATCTACCAGCCGGTGACGATCGAGCCCCGCGAGATCACGCCCCGTGTCGTGCGCGAGGACCACTACGGGGGCCTGCACTGACATGGCCGAGATCAAGAACTACACGCTCAACTTCGGGCCTCAGCATCCGGCGGCGCATGGCGTGCTGCGCCTGGTGCTGGAACTCGACGGTGAAGTGATCCAGCGGGCCGACCCGCATATCGGATTGCTGCACCGTGCCACCGAGAAACTGGCCGAGACCAGGACCTACATCCAGTCGCTGCCCTACATGGACCGGCTGGACTATGTGTCCATGATGGCCAACGAGCACGCGTACTGCCTGGCCATCGAGAAACTGCTGGGCGTGGAAGTGCCCGAGCGCGCGCAGTACATCCGGGTGATGTTCGCCGAGCTCACACGCATGCTGAACCACCTGCTGTGGCTGGGTTGTCACGGCCTGGATTGCGGTGCGATGAACATCCTCATCTACTGCTTCCGCGAGCGTGAGGACATCTTCGACATGTACGAAGCGGTGTCGGGTGCGCGCATGCACGCGGCCTATTTCCGTCCTGGCGGCGTCTACCGTGACCTGCCCGAGACCATGCCTCAGTACAAGGTCAGCCGCATCAAGAACGAGCGTGCGATCAAGGCACTGAACCAGAACCGCCATGGCTCGTTGCTGGACTTCATCGAGGACTTCTGCCGCCGCTTCCCGAAGAACGTCGATGACTACGAGACCTTGCTGACTGACAACCGCATCTGGAAGCAGCGGACCGTGGGCATTGGCGTCGTGTCGCCGGAGCGGGCACTGAACCTCGGATTCACCGGCCCGATGCTGCGCGGCTCGGGCATCGCCTGGGATCTGCGAAAGAAGCAGCCCTACGACGTCTACGATCGCATGGACTTCGACATCCCGGTGGGCGTCAACGGCGACACCTACGACCGTTATCTGGTGCGCATCGAGGAGATGCGCCAGTCCAACCGTATCGTGCAGCAGTGCGTGCAGTGGCTGAGGAAGAATCCCGGTCCTGTGATCACCGACAACCACAAGGTCGCACCGCCTTCGCGGGTGGAGATGAAGTCGAGCATGGAGGAGCTGATCCACCACTTCAAGCTCTTCACCGAAGGCTTCCATGTGCCCGAGGGTGAGGCTTACGCCGCAGTGGAGCATCCCAAGGGCGAGTTCGGCATCTACATCGTCAGCGATGGCGCCAACAAGCCCTACCGCCTGAAGATCCGTCCACCGGGCTTCTCGCACCTGGCGGCGCTCGACGAGATGAGCCGTGGCCACATGATTGCCGATGCCGTGGCCGTGATCGGCACCATGGACATCGTGTTTGGCGAGATCGACCGATGACCGTGAGCATGGAACTGTCCGTCAGCACCCGGGCGCGCCTGGATCGCGAGGTCGCCAAGTATCCCGTCGACCAAAGGCAGTCTGCAGTGATGGCCTGCCTGTCCATCATCCAGCAGGAACAGGGCTGGGTGTCGCCCGAGGCCGAGCAGGCGGTGGCGGATTACCTGGGCATGGCGCCGATCGCCGTGCAGGAGGTCACCACCTTCTACAACATGTACAACCAGCAGCCGGTGGGCACCTACAAGCTCAACGTCTGCACCAACCTGCCGTGCCAGCTGCGTGGCGGCGACAGGGCGCTGGACCATCTTTGCAGTCGGCTTGGCGTGCAGCCTTACGGCACCACCAAGGACGGCACCTTCACGGTGCAGCCCAGCGAGTGCCTGGGCGCCTGCGCCGATGCGCCAGTGATGCTGGTCAACGACCGCAAGATGCTCAGCTTCATGAGCCACGAGCGACTGGACGACCTGCTCGACACCTTGAGGGCCCAGCCATGAACGCCCGCGTCGCACCGGACCTGCTGGATCGCCTGGCGCGTTTCCAGGCCAGGGGCCACGAGACCTGCTTCCACGGTCGCCACATCGGCGCGCAGATCTATGCCGGCCTGGACGGCACCAACTGGCGGCTGCAGGACTACATGGCCCGCGGCGGCTACTCTGCGCTGAAGAAGATCCTGGGCGCCGACGGCGGCCCGGGCATGACGCCTGATCAGGTGATCGCCGAGGTCAAGGCTTCGGCCCTGCGTGGCCGTGGTGGTGCGGGCTTTCCCACAGGACTGAAGTGGAGTTTCATGCCGCGCCAGTTTCCCGGCGCCAAGTACCTGGTCTGCAACTCCGATGAAGGCGAGCCCGGTACCTGCAAGGACCGCGACATCCTCGCCTACAACCCGCATATCGTCATCGAGGGCATGGCCATCGCCGGCTACGCCATGGGCATCGCGGTGGGCTACAACTACATCCACGGGGAGATCTTCGAGGTGTACGAGCGCTTCGAGCAGGCCCTGGAAGAAGCCCGTGCCGCCGGTCTGCTGGGCCAGGCGATCCTGGGCACGTCGTACAGCTTCGAGTTGCATGCCCACCACGGCTTTGGCGCCTACATCTGCGGCGAGGAGACGGCGCTGCTGGAGTCGCTGGAGGGCAAGAAGGGCCAGCCGCGCTTCAAGCCCCCGTTCCCGGCCAGCTTCGGCCTGTACGGCAAGCCCACCACCATCAACAACACCGAGACCTTCGCTGCGGTGCCGTGGATCATCAATCACGGCGGCCAGGCCTACCTGGAGTGTGGCAAGCCCAACAACGGCGGCACCAAGATCTTCTCGGTGGTGGGCGATGTCGAGAAGCCCGGCAACTTCGAGGTTCCGTTGGGTACGCCGTTCTCCAAGTTGCTGGAACTGGCGGGCGGCGTCAAGGGCGGCCGGGCGCTGAAGGCCGTGATTCCCGGGGGCTCGTCGGCGCCCGTGTTGCCTGCCCACCTCATGATGGACATCACGATGGACTACGACGCCATCGCCAAGGCCGGCTCCATGCTGGGGTCGGGCGCCGTGATCGTGATGGACGAGACGCGTTGCATGGTCAAGAGCCTGCTGCGCCTGAGCTACTTCTACCAGCACGAGAGCTGCGGCCAGTGCACGCCGTGCCGCGAAGGCACGGGCTGGCTGTGGCGCATGGTCGACCGCATCGAGCATGGCAAGGGGCGGCCGGAGGATCTCGACCTGCTCGACTCCGTGGCCGACAACATCAAGGGCCGCACCATCTGCGCACTCGGTGATGCGGCCGCCATGCCGGTGCAAGGCATGCTCAAGCACTTCCGCGATGAGTTCGCCTGGCACATCGAACACAAGACCTGCAAGGTCCCGCAGCCTGCCTGACGGACGATACACCCCGCCATGATCGAACTCGAACTCGACGGCAAGAAGGTCAGCGTGCCCGAAGGCAGCATGGTCATGCATGCGGCCGACGCCGCAGGGGCCTACGTACCGCACTTCTGTTACCACAAGAAGCTGAGCATCGCGGCCAACTGCCGCATGTGCCTGGTGGATGTGGAGAAGGCACCCAAGCCCATGCCGGCCTGTGCCACGCCGGTGACGAACGGGATGATCGTGCGCACCAAGAGCGACAAGGCGGTCAAGGCGCAGAAGTCGGTGATGGAGTTCCTGCTGATCAACCATCCGTTGGACTGCCCCATCTGCGACCAGGGCGGCGAGTGCCAGTTGCAGGATCTGGCGGTCGGGTATGGCGGCTCGGCCTCGCGCTACCAGGAAGAAAAGCGCGTGGTCTTCCACAAGAGCGTGGGCCCGCTCATCTCCATGGAGGAGATGAGCCGTTGCATCCATTGCACGCGCTGCGTGCGCTTCGGCCAGGAGGTGGCCGGGGTGATGGAGCTGGGCATGGCCCACCGGGGCGAGCACTCCGAAATCACCACCTTCGTCGGGCGCTCGGTCGATTCCGAGCTGTCAGGCAACATGATCGACATCTGCCCGGTGGGCGCGTTGACCAGCAAGCCCTTTCGCTACAGCGCCCGCACCTGGGAGTTGTCGCGCCGCAAGAGCGTGAGCCCGCATGACTCCACCGGTGCCAACCTGATCGTGCAGGTCAAGGCGAATCAGGTGATGCGCGTGGTGCCCCTGGAGAACGAGGACGTCAACGAGTGCTGGATCGCCGACCGCGACCGCTTCAGCTACGAGGCGCTGAACAGCCCGCAGCGGCTGACCCAGCCCATGATCAAGCAGGGCGGGCAGTGGGTCAGCACCGACTGGACCACCGCGCTGGAGTACGTGGCCAGCGGCCTCAAGCAGATCGTGGCCGACCATGGCACGTCTGCCGTGGGGGCGCTGGGCTCGCCGCACTCGACGGTGGAGGAACTGCACCTGCTGGCCCGGCTGGTGCGGGGCCTGGGCTCCCAGAACATCGACCACCGCCTGCGTCACGCCGACTTCCGCCGCGACGGCGCCGCCCCGGGCAGCGCCCGCTGGCTGGGCACCTCCATCGCCTCGCTGTCCGACCTGCAGCGCGTGCTGGTGATCGGCTCCTTCCTGCGCAAGGACCATCCGCTGTTCGCGCAGCGCCTGCGCCAGGCGGCGCGGCGCGGAGCCAAGATCCTCAGCCTGCACGCGGTGCACGATGAGTGGCTGATGCCGGTGGCCCAGCGGCTGACGGCCGCGCCGGCCGGCTGGGTGCAATCGCTCGCAGACATCGCCTGTGCGGTGGCGGAGTCCACCGGTACCCAGGCGCCGACGGCAGGTACGGTCACGCAAGCCGCGCGTTCGGCCGCGGCGACGCTGCTTTCCGGCGAGCGCAAGGCCGTGCTCCTGGGCAACGCTGCCGTGCAGCATCCCCAGGCGGCCGAGTTGCTTGCGCTGGCGCGCTGGATCGGGACACAGACCCAGGCTTCAGTGGGCGCGATGGGCGAGGCGGCCAACAGCGTGGGCGCTCAACTGGTGGACGCCTTGCCGGGGCCAGGCGGCCTGGATGTGGCCGCCATGCTGGCCCGGCCGCGCAAGGCCCTGCTGTTGCTGAACGTCGAGCCTGTGCTCGACCTGGCCGACCCGGCCGCTGCCCATGCAGCGCTGCAACAGGCCGACATGGTGGTGGCTTTCACCAGCTTCAAGGATGCGGCGGTGGACGGTGCGGACGTGCTGCTGCCGATCGCGCCGTTCAGCGAAACCTCGGGCACCTTCGTCAATGCCGAAGGCCGCGTGCAGGGCTTCCATGGCGTGGTCAGGCCGCTGGGCGAGACGCGTCCGGCCTGGAAGGTGCTGCGCGTGCTGGGCAATCTCCTGGGCCTGCCAGGCTTCGATTTCGAGACCACCGAACAGGTGCGGGCCCAAGCCCTGGGCGATGAGGCCGCCCTGGCCTCCCGTCTTTGCAACGATGTGGCCGTGACGCCGCAGGCCGGTGCCATGCCGTCCGGCCTTCAGCGCCTGGCCGAGGTTCCGATCTACGCCAGCGACGCGCTGGTGCGGCGGGCTGCATCTCTGCAACTCACGGCAGATGCGAGTCCGCCGCAAGCGGGTCTGCCTGCGGGGCTGTGGGCCGAACTCGGCCTGGCCGCGGGGGATGGCGTCAGGCTGCGTCAGGGGGCCGCCTGGGCAGTGCTGCCGGCGCGCCTGGATCCCACCTTGGCCGAAGGCACCGTGCGCGTGCCCGCGGGGCATGCCGACACGGCCGGCCTGGGCGCCATGACGGGAACCATCAGCGCCGAGCGCATCGTGCCGGCCGGCGCTTCGGAGCCGGCTGCGCAGGACAGCGGGGTCGCCGCATGATCGAGCAGTTGAATGCCTCCGGCGCAGCTTGGCTGGGGCCCACGCTTTGGTTGGTGGTGTGGAGCCTGATCAAGATCGTGGCCGTGCTGCTGCCCTTGCTGGGTTGTGTGGCCTACCTGACCCTGTGGGAGCGCAAGGCCATAGGCTGGAGCCAGGTGCGCCCGGGGCCCAACCGGGTGGGCCCGTTCGGCTTGCTCACCCCCATTGCCGATGCCGTCAAGCTCATCTTCAAGGAGATCATCCGACCGACGGCAGCCCACAAGGGCCTGTTCTTCCTGGGGCCCATCATGACCATCATGCCCGCGCTGGCGGCCTGGGCGGTCATCCCCTTCGGGCCTGAAGTTGCGCTGGCCAATGTCAACGCCGGCCTGCTGTTCCTCATGGCCATCACCTCGCTGGAGGTCTACGGCGTGATCATCGCCGGCTGGGCGTCCAACTCCAAGTACGCCTTCCTCGGCGCGCTGCGGGCCTCCGCCCAGATGGTGTCCTACGAAATCGCAATGGGATTCGCGCTGGTGGTGGTGCTGATGGTGTCGGCCAGCATGAACATCAGCGAGATCGTGCTGTCGCAGGGCCAGGGCGTCTTCGCCAGCATGGGTCTGGGCTTCCTGTCCTGGAACTGGCTGCCCCTGCTGCCCGTGTTCGTCGTGTACTTCATCTCCGGTCTGGCCGAGACCAACCGCCACCCTTTCGACGTGGTGGAGGGTGAGTCCGAGATCGTCGCGGGTCACATGGTCGAGTATTCGGGGATGTCGTTCGCGATGTTCTTCCTGGCCGAGTACGCCAACATGATCCTCGTGTCCACGTTGTGCGTGCTGCTGTTCCTGGGCGGATGGTTGCCGCCCGTGGACGCGCTGGACTTCATTCCAGGCTGGATCTGGCTGGGCCTGAAGGTCTTCGCGGTGGTCACCATGTTCCTGTGGGTGCGTGCGAGCTTTCCCCGTTTCCGATACGACCAGATCATGCGTCTGGGCTGGAAAATCTTCATCCCCATCACCTTGGTCTGGCTGGTCGTGGTGGGGCTGTGGATCCAGTCGCCCTTCAATATCTGGAAGTGAACTCGAGACCGAATCATCATGGCGGTGAAGGACGTTCTGCAGAGCTTCATGCTCACCGAGCTGTTCAAGGGTCTGGCCCTGACCGGACGGCATTTCCTGTCGCGCACGATCACCGTGCAGTTCCCTGAGGAGAAGACGCCGCAGTCGCCGCGCTTTCGCGGGCTGCATGCACTGCGTCGCTACGAGAATGGCGAGGAGCGCTGTATCGCCTGCAAGCTGTGCGAGGCGGTCTGTCCGGCCATGGCCATCACCATCGAGTCCGAAGTGCGAGACGACGGCAGCCGCCGCACCAAGCGCTACGACATCGACCTCACCAAGTGCATCTTCTGTGGCTTCTGCGAAGAGAGCTGCCCGGTCGACTCCATCGTCGAGACTCATCACTTCGAATACCACGGCGAGAAGCGCGGCGACCTGTACTTCACCAAGGACATGCTGCTGGCCGTGGGTGATCGGTACGAGAAGGAAATCGCCGCCAACCGGGAGGCCGACGCCAGGTACCGCTGACCTGTCGCGGCCGGACCTGAAGCCCGGCGCGTGGCGTCCATCACGATGAACAACACCACTGTCCTGTTCTACGTCTTCTCGGCTGTCCTGCTGTTCGCCTCGTTTCGGGTGATCACGGCGCGCAGCACCGTGCATGCGGCCCTGTTCCTGGTGCTGGCCTTCTTCAGCGCGAGTTGCGTCTGGATGCTGCTGAGTGCGGAGTTCCTGGCCATCACGCTGGTGCTGGTCTACGTGGGTGCGGTGATGGTGCTGTTCCTGTTCGTCGTGATGATGCTGGACATCAACACCGACAGTTTCCGCGTGGGCTTCTGGAAACACTTCCCCCTGGCCGGGCTGGTGGGCGCCGTCATCGCGCTTGAACTGGCGCTGGTTCTGCTGCCCGGATTCGCGGTGGTCGAGGCCCCGGTGGACCCTGCGCTGGCGAAACTGGGCAACACCCGCATGCTGGGCATCGAGATCTACACCCGCTACCTGTACCCGCTGCAGATCGCGGCGGTGCTGCTGCTGGTGGCGATCATCGCGGCCATCGCGCTGACGCTGCGCCGTCGCAAGGACAGCAAGTACATGGATCCTGGCCAACAGGTCAAGGCCCGCAAGGCCGACCGCGTTCGCCTGGTCAAGATGGATCCGGTGGTGCAGGCGCCTGCGGCTGCACGCGACGGGGAGGACCGCCCGTGAGCATGGGTGCGCTTTCGCTGGGGCACTTCCTGACGCTGGGAGGCATCCTCTTCGCCCTGTCGGTGATCGGCATCTTCCTGAACCGGCGCAACCTCATCGTGCTGCTGATGGCCATCGAACTGATGCTGCTGGCGGTCAACATGAACTTCGTGGCCTTTTCGCACTACCTGCCGCTGGAGGCCGACCGCATGGCCGGGCAGGTGTTCGTCTTCTTCATCCTGACGGTGGCCGCAGCGGAGTCGGCCATCGGTCTGGCCATCCTCGTGGTGCTGTTCCGCAACCGCGCGACGATTGCCGTGGACCAGCTCGACACCCTGAAGGGCTGAGGAACCTGCATGTCTGCCTCCTTGTCACCGCAACTCCTGCTGACCATCGCGCTGGCGCCCTTGGCGGGAGCCATCGTGGCGGGCCTGTTCGGCAAGGCCATCGGCCGCCGTGGTGCGCATGGGGTGACGATCCTGGGGGTTCTCATCTCGTTGCTCGGCTCGGTGTCGGTGCTGGTGGATGTGATTGGCGGCGCACGCTTCAACGCCACTGTCTACGAGTGGATGGTGCTGGGCGACCTGAAGATGGAGGTGGGATTCCTCGTCGACGGTCTGACCGCCATGATGATGTGCGTGGTGACCTTCGTGTCGCTGATGGTGCACATCTACACCATCGGCTACATGAAGGACGATCCCGGGTACCAGCGCTTCTTCTCCTACATCTCGCTGTTCACCTTCTCGATGCTCATGCTGGTGATGAGCAACAACTTCCTGCAACTGTTCTTCGGCTGGGAGGCCGTGGGCCTGGTGAGCTACCTGCTCATCGGCTTCTGGTTCAAGAAGCCCACCGCGGTGTTCGCCAACATGAAGGCCTTCCTGGTCAACCGGGTCGGTGACTTCGGCTTCATTCTGGGCATCGGCCTCATCGCAGCCTATGCCGGCACGCTGAACTACAGCGAGGCCTTTGCCAAGGGCGGGGAACTCGCAAAGCTGAGCTTTCCCGGCTCGGACTGGATGCTCATCACGGTGATCTGCATCTGCCTGTTCATCGGGGCCATGGGCAAGAGCGCGCAGTTCCCGCTGCATGTCTGGCTGCCTGATTCCATGGAAGGCCCCACGCCGATCTCGGCCCTGATCCACGCCGCCACGATGGTGACGGCCGGCATCTTCATGGTGGCCCGCATGTCGCCGCTGTTCGAGCTCAGCGATGCCGCCCTGAGCTTCGTGCTGGTGATCGGTGCCATCACGGCGCTGTTCATGGGCTTCATGGGCATCATCCAGAACGACATCAAGCGCGTGGTGGCCTACTCCACGCTCAGCCAACTGGGCTACATGACGGTGGCGTTGGGCGCGTCGGCGTACTCGGTGGCGGTGTTCCACCTGATGACGCATGCCTTCTTCAAGGCGCTGCTGTTCCTGGGAGCCGGCTCGGTCATCATGGGCATGCACCATGATCAGGACATCCGCAACATGGGCGGGCTTCGCCGGCACATGCCGCTGACCTGGATCACCTCGCTGCTGGGGTCCCTGGCGCTGATCGGCACGCCGCTGTTCTCCGGTTTCTACTCCAAGGACAGCATCATCCTGGCGGTGGAGGCCAGCCGCCTGCCCGGGGCGGGCTTCGCCGCCTTCGCAGTGGTGGCCGGCGTGTTTGTCACGGCCTTCTATTCGTTCCGCATGTACTTCCTGGTGTTCCACGGCGCGGAGCGCTTCCACCACAAGCCGTACCCGCCAGCAGACGACCATGGCCACCACGGCGCGCACCACGCGCCGCACGAGAGCCCCTGGGTCGTGACCGTCCCGCTGGTGCTGCTGGCCGTGCCTTCGGTGCTGATCGGCTACCTGACCATCCAGCCCTTGCTGTTTGGCGAATTCTTCAAGGACGCGGTGTTCGTCGATGCTGCGCGACACGGTGCCATGGGCGAGCTTTCGTCGCAGTTCCATGGCGCTGCTGCCATGGCCGTGCACGGCCTGCAGACCCTGCCGTTCTGGCTGGCCCTTGCCGGCGTGGTGCTGGCGTGGTGGTTCTATTTGAAGCAGCCGTCCATCCCTGCGGCCATCGGCCGCGCCTTGTCACCCTTGGTGCGACTCCTCGAGAACAAGTACTACATGGACTGGTTCAACGAGCATGTCCTGGCCGCTGGCGCCCGAGCACTGGGCCGCGGCCTGTGGAAGGGTGGCGATGTGGCGCTGATCGATGGCACGGTGGTCAACGGGTCCGCGCGCTTGGTGGGCGGCGTGGCGGGCCTGGTCAGACGGATGCAGACCGGCTTGCTCTACGGGTACGCACTGGCCATGGTGCTGGGTGTGTTCGGATTCCTCACCTGGAAGCTGTGGCCGCACCTGACGGCCATGCTTGCACGCTGAAGCGCGCGACGGCACACCACAAGACGCAAGAGGCGGAGAGAATTCCATGGGTCTGTTGAGTGTGGCCATCTGGCTGCCGGTGGCGGTGGGCGCCCTGCTGCTTGCCGCCGGACGTGACGAACACGCGAAGGTGGTGCGCTGGGTGGCCCTGCTCGGGGCCCTGGTCTCCTTCCTGGTGACCGTTCCCCTGGTCACCGGCTTCGACCTGTCCACGTCGGCCACGCAGTTCGTGGAGAAGCTGCCGTGGATCGACCGCTTCAACGTGCATTACCACCTGGGGGTCGATGGCATCTCGGTGTGGTTCGTCCCGCTCACCGCCTTCATCACCGTCATCGTGGTGATGGCGGGCTGGGAGGTCGTCACCGAGCGCGTGAACCAGTACATGGGCGCCTTCCTGATCCTGTCGGGTCTGATGGTGGGCGTGTTCTCGGCGCTGGACGGACTGCTGTTCTACGTGTTCTTCGAGGCCACGCTGATCCCGATGTACGTCATCATTGGCGTGTGGGGCGGGCCGCGACGGGTCTACGCAGCCTTCAAGTTCTTTCTGTACACGCTGCTGGGCTCCTTGCTGATGCTGGTCGCTCTGGTGTACCTGTACTTCAAGTCCGGCGGCAGCTTCGACATCCAGGCCTGGCACAAGCTGCCCCTGCCGCTGGACGCGCAGACCCTGCTGTTCTTCGCCTTCTTCGCAGCCTTCTCGGTCAAGGTGCCGATGTGGCCTGTCCACACCTGGCTGCCCGATGCCCACGTGGAGGCGCCGACGGGCGGCTCGGTGGTGCTGGCGGCCATCATGCTCAAGCTCGGTGCCTACGGGTTCCTGCGCTTTTCCATGCCCATCGCCCCAGATGCCAGCCGCGAGTGGGCCTGGCTGATCATCGCGCTGTCCCTGATCGCGGTGGTCTACATCGGGCTGGTGGCCCTGGTGCAGCAGGACATGAAGAAGCTGGTGGCCTATTCGTCGATTGCCCACATGGGTTTCGTGACGCTGGGGTTCTTCATCTTCAGCGAACTCGGCGTCAGCGGCGGACTGGTGCAGATGATCAGCCACGGCTTTGTCTCCGGCGCGATGTTCCTGTGCATCGGCGTGTTGTACGACCGTGTGCACTCGCGCGAGCTGGCCGCCTACGGCGGGGTAGCCAACACCATGCCCAGGTTCGCAGCCTTCGCCGTGCTCTTCTCCATGGCCAACTGCGGCCTGCCCGGGACGGCCGGTTTCGTGGGCGAGTGGATGGTGATCCTGGGGGCGGTCCAGGCCAACTTCTGGGTCGCCGCGGCCGCGGCCACGGCCCTGATCTTCGGCGCTGCCTATTCGCTGTGGATGGTCAAGCGCGTGTACTTCGGCGACGTGGCCAATGACAATGTGCGCACCCTGGACGATCTGAATGCCCGCGAGTTCACGATGCTGGCGGTGCTGGCGGTGGCCGTACTGGCCATGGGCCTGTATCCCAAGCCCTTCACCGACGTGATGCACGTCTCCGTCACCGAGCTGCTCAGGCACGTGGCGCTCAGCAAGCTGCCCTGAGGCAGCCCATCCCCATGCATGCGATGAACTGGCTCGTCGTCTTTCCTGAGATCGTTCTGCTGGCCATGGCCTGCGTGGTGGTCGTCGCCGATCTGTGGGTGACCGATCCGGCGCGGCGCCTGACCTTCTGGCTGACGCAGGGCACCATGGTGCTGGTGGGCGCCCTGCATCTGTACTACGCGCAGTCGGGTGCCACCCACTACGGCATGAACGGCATGGTGGTCACCGATCCCATGGGGCATCTGCTGGCCTTCTTCGCCTGCCTGTCCATGGCCGTGACGGTGGCCTACGCACAGCCCTATCTGGCCTCACGCGACATGCTCAAGGGGGAATTCTTCACCCTGTCGCTATTCGTGCTGCTGGGCATCTCGGTGATGTGTTCGGCCAACCACTTCCTGGTGGTGTACCTTGGTCTGGAAGTCATGAGCCTGTCCCTGTACGCCTTGACCGCGTTGCGCCGTGACCATGGGCGAAGCACCGAGGCGGCCATGAAGTACTTCGTCCTGGGCGCGTTGGCCAGCGGGTTCCTGCTCTATGGGCTGTCCATGCTGTACGGCGCCACCGGCTCACTGGAGATTCCCAAAGTCTTCGAGCAGATCGCTGCGGGCCGCATCAACCGGGATGTGCTGGTGCTGGGCGTGGTTTTCGTGGTTTCGGGCCTGGCCTTCAAGCTCGGGGCCGTACCCTTCCACATGTGGGTGCCGGACGTCTACCAGGGGGCCCCGACCGCGGTGACGCTGCTGATCGGCGGCGCCCCGAAGCTGGCGGGCTTTGCCATCACCATCCGGTTGCTCGTGGAGGGCATGCTGGGATTGGCCGTGGATTGGCAGCAGATGTTCATCGTGCTGGCCGTGGCCTCGCTGGCGGTGGGCAACCTGGCGGCCATCGCGCAGACCAACCTCAAGCGCATGCTGGCCTACTCCACCATCGCGCAGATGGGCTTCTTGCTGCTCGGCCTGAGCGCCGGGGTGGTCAGCGGCAACACGCTGTCGGCAGCCAACGCCTACAGCTCGGCCATGTTCTACGTCGTCACCTACGTGCTGACGACGCTGGGGACCTTCGGCCTCATCATGTTCCTGGCGCGCGAAGGCTTCGAGAGCGAGGAACTGGCTGACCTCGCGGGCCTGGCGCGGCGGCGGCCTTGGCTGGCTGGCGTGATGTCGGTGTTCATGTTCTCACTGGCGGGTATCCCGCCGATGGTGGGCTTCTTCGCCAAGCTGGCAGTCCTGCAGGCGCTGGTCACCACCAACGTCACGCTCTACATCGTCCTGGCGGTCGTGGCCGTGGTGTTCTCCTTGGTGGGCGCCTTCTACTACCTTCGCGTGGTGAAGGTGATGTACTTTGATGAACCCACGGACACGATGCCGATCGTGCAAGGGGCGGGCATCGGCGCGCTGCTGGCGGTCAACGGTGCGGCAGTGCTCTTGCTCGGGCCCTTCTCCGGCGGCCTGTTGGGGCTGTGCCGCGACGCCATCGTCAAGGCCCTCGCCTCCTGAGGGTCCAGCAGGTGCCTGCCTTGGCCCTGGACGACATGGGTCTGCTGGAGACGCCCCAGCAAGAGTGCACGCTGCTGCAGGGCGGTTTCCTGACGGTCAGGCGCGACACGGTCGGCCTGCCTGACGGGACTTCGGCCACGCGCGAGTTCGTGGTTCATCCCGGGGCTGTGGCCGTGGTGCCCTTGCTCGATGACGGCCGTGTCGTGATGGTGCGACAGTTTCGCTACCCGCTGGGGCAGGTGCTGCTGGAGTTCCCGGCCGGCAAGATCGACCCGGGCGAGCCCGTGTGGGACTGCGCCCGACGCGAGCTGCGCGAGGAAACCGGCTACACCGCTCGGCAATGGGCGCGGGCGTGCCGCATCCACAACGCCGCCGCCTATTCCACCGAAGGTATTGAGATCTGGTTCGCTCGCGGCTTGAGCGCGGGCGTGCAGGCGCTGGATGCGGGGGAGTTCCTGGAGGTGGTGACGCGGTCCGAGGACGAACTGGACCGCCTGGCCCGTGCCGGCGATCTCACCGACGTGAAGACCCTGGTGGGGCTGCAGTGGCTGCGCCAGTGGCGCCGTGGCGAGTGGGCGCTGTCCTGGACGAGCCCAGGGTCACCCTGACCAGTCGATAATTGTTTGATGAAAGTGTTGGATCTGCGTTGTGCCAACGGGCATGGCTTCGAGGGCTGGTTCGGCTCCGAGGGCGATTTCCTGGACCAAAACGGCCGGGGCCTGGTGGAATGTCCGCTGTGTGCGGACCGCGTGATCACGCGCCTGCCCAGTGCGCCCAGGTTGAACCTTTCCGGGGCCCGCGAACCGACGCCTGCCCATGCGCAGGCCGAACCAGCCGCCGCTGATGTCCAGGCCCTGTGGTTGCAGGCGGTGCGCCACGCCATCGCGAACACCGACGACGTGGGGGAGCGTTTTGCCGAGGAGGCGCGCCGCATCCATTACGGCGAGACCGATGCCCGCGCAATCCGCGGGGTCGCCTCCGCTCAGGAGCGTCAGGCCTTGAACGAAGAGGGCATCGAGGTCCTGTCGCTGCCGCTGCCGCTGGCCTTGCAGGGCCCGGTGCAGTAGCGGCGCGCTACAGCAGGCGTCCGGGGTTCATCAGCCCCGTTGGGTCCAGCGCGGCCTTGATCTGGCGCATCAGGTCCAGCGCCACCGCAGATTTGCGCAGTCGCAGTTCCTCGCGCTTGAGTTGCCCCACGCCATGTTCGGCGGAAATCGAGCCACCGAAGACCTGTACTGCCTCGTACACGATCTCGTTGATCCGAGTCTCCTGCATCTGCAGGAAGGTGCGGGCATCGTCACCCGCAGGTGCCTGCACGTTGTAGTGCAGGTTGCCGTCCCCGAGGTGGCCGAAGTTCACCAGCCGGATGCCCGGCAGATGGCGCTCAAGCGCGGCGTCGGTTTGCCGCACGAAGCGTGGGATGGCCGACACCGGCACGCTGATGTCATGCTTGATGTTCAGACCCTCTTCGGCCTGCGCCATGGGGATGGCTTCGCGCACATGCCACAGCGCGCGGGACTGGGCCAGGCTTTCAGCCACCACGGCGTCCTCGACGCAGCCGTCTTCCAGCGCCGCGCCCAGCAGGTTCTCGAACCGGGTTCGGGCCGCCGCCTCGCCCTCGGCGTCGGACTGTTCCAACAGCACCGTCCACGCCGCCGTGGGCAGCGGTTGGGGCAGGGCAGGGAAGTGCCGGGCCACCAGATCCAGTGAGAACCGGTTCATCACCTCGAAGCCGGTGAGGGCGGCGTCCAGGCGGTTGCGCGCCAGCCCTAGCAATTCCACGGCGGCCTCCAACGTGGCGCAGGCTGCCATCGCCGTGACCGTGGCCGCGGGCTGTGGAAACAGCTTCAAGGTGGCCGCGGTGATGATGCCCAGGGTGCCCTCGCTGCCGATGAACAGGTGGCGCAGGTCATAGCCCGTGTTGTCCTTGCGCAGCCCGGACAGGCCGTTCCAGATACGGCCCGCGGGTGTCA
The DNA here is from genome assembly GCA_046087245.1 of Rubrivivax sp. Taxonomy (GTDB): domain Bacteria; phylum Pseudomonadota; class Gammaproteobacteria; order Burkholderiales; family Burkholderiaceae_C; genus Rubrivivax. Next base: position 18,109 of record JBJTZN010000008.1, on the reverse strand, counting down.
CCACTTCCAGGCCCAGGCACAAGTCCCGAGCGTTGCCGAAGCGCAGCACCTGGGTACCGCCCGCATTCGTGGCGAGGTTGCCGCCGATGGTGCAACTGCCTTCTGCCGCCAGGCTCAGGGGAAACAGCAGGCCTTGTGCTTCGGCGGCGGCCTGCACGCCCTGCAGCACGCAGCCGGCCTCCACGGTGAGGGTAAGGTTGTCGGCGTCCAGCGCGCGCACCGCCGTCATGCGGCGCAGGGACAGCAGCACCTGGCGGCCCTGGTCGTCGGGCACGCCCCCGCCCACCAGGCCGGTGTTGCCGCCCTGCGGCACCAGGGAAACACCCGCTGCGGCGCAGGCCTTCACCACCTCCGCCACTTCCGCGGTGCAGCCCGGGCGCACCACCGCCAGTGCCCGGCCGCGCCAGCGTTTGCGCCAGTCCTGTTCGTAGGCGCTCAGGTCCTCGGGGGGCTGCAGCACCTGAGCCGAACCGACGATGCCGCCGAGCCGGGCGATCAGATCCGCGCTCACCGCGAGGTCCGGCCTGACGGGTCCCGGGCGCGCTGCAGGCGCCAGCGCACGTGCAAGGCCGTGGCCGCGAACAACACCAGGCACAACAGCACTTCGATGACGGCCAGCATCTGCGAGACCCCGCGCTCGCTGGTGGCGCGCACGGCGCCTTCCATGAAGTAGATCCACACCAGCAGGCTCAACCATCGGTAGGTGTACATGCGGTGGCGCAGCAGTCCGGGCAAGGGCAGCAGCAGGGGCAGCACCTTCAGCGCCAGCGTGCCGGAGCCTGTGGGGGCCCACCAGAGTTCCCACCCCAGGCCCAGCACGATCAGGCCCAGCACGCTGCCCAGGGCCAGCGCCCGTGTCAGTCGCACGATGTGATCCGCCTCAGCGGGTGGCTGCGGCTGGGGCGTCAAGGTCATGCTGGCATCATAGCCAGCATGGACATGCCCGCTCCGCCCGCACTGCACACGCTCACGGCTGCGGGCAAGGACGCGCCTGAAGGGCTGAACCCCCCGCCAGGGCAGCGGCTGGCGGAGCGCCTGCAGTTGTTCAGCTTGCTGGCGCAGCGCTTCCGTGAGGACCGCCTGGGCATGACCGCCGGCAGTCTGACCTTCACCACGCTCATTGCATTGGTGCCGCTGCTGACGGTGACGCTGGCCCTCTTCACAGCGTTTCCGATGTTCAGCACCTTTCAGGGCGCGCTGGAGCGCCTGTTCCTGCAAAACCTGGTGCCTGACACCATCGCGCGTCCGGTCTTGTCGGCGTTGACCCAGTTCGCAGGCAAGGCCAGCCGCCTGGGTGCGATGGGCCTGGTCGCGCTGGCGGTCACGGCCTTGGCATTGATCATGACCATCGACCGCACCCTCAACGCCATCTGGCGGGTGCGCCGACCCCGCTCCCTGGGGCGCCGCCTGCTCATCTATTGGGCCGCCCTCACGGTGGGGCCGCTGGCCCTGGGGGCCAGCCTCACCTTGACCTCCACGGTGCTGTCGGCCACCCGCGTCTGGGCGGGTGCCATGCCTGGCAGCTTCGGCCTGCTGCTGGACCTGGTGCAGTTCCTGCTGCTGGTGCTGGTGGCCGCCGGCCTGTTCCATTTCGTGCCCAACACCGCAGTGCGCTGGCGTCATGCGCTGGCCGGCGGCCTGTTCGTCGGCGTGGGCATCGAGGTGGCCAAGAAGGGCCTGGTCTGGTACGTGGGTGCGGTGCCGGCGCTGACCTCGGTCTATGGCGCCTTTTCCATCCTGCCCATCCTGCTGCTGTGGGTGTATCTGCTGTGGGTCGTGGTGCTGCTGGGGGCGGTGATCGCGGCTTACGCGCCGGTGCTGCTGGGCCGAACGGCACGTCCGTGGACGGGCCCGGGGGTCGAATTCCGCCAGGCCCTGCGGCTGCTGGAGGCCCTCGACCGGGCACGGCGCACCACCGCCCGTGGCAGGGATCTGGACACCCTGTCCGAAGCCCTGGCGGTCGATGCCCTGGTGCTGGAACCCCTGATGGACGATCTGGCAGCGCTGGGATGGGTGTCCCGGCTGGACGAACCGGCCCCGCAACGGTGGGTGCTGCTGGTCGATCTGCACGAGACGCCAGCCGCTCCTTTGGTGGATGCCCTGCTGCTCAAGCCGGACCCAGCCCTGGCCGCCTTCAGAAGCCGCACCGGCCTGGACAACTGGCGTCTGGCCGAGTTGATGCCCTTGTTGAACGAGCCGCGGTCGGGCCTTGCCCCTGCGTCCCCCTGAGCATCCCTCGCAGGTGCCGCCGGGTGACCTTTGGTCAGGCCTTCACAGCGTCCAAGGCCGCGCGCAGGGATGAGAGAACCGCGTCGGGGGCCTCGACCATCAGGTTGTGGCCCGCAGGCACGGTGTGCACCGTTGCGCCCAGCAACCGGGCCAGTGCCTGGCCGCTGCGCGCAGGAGTCATCTGGTCCGCAGCACCCAGGATGCAGTCTGTCGGGCAGGCCAGGCGAGCGGCCGCTGCCTCCGCCCCCCGGTACGCGTTGCACATGGAGAACTCCAGGTGGAAGAGGTTGCCACCCGCCCACCCCGCCTGCATGCGGCGCATGAGGGCGCGGTTGGTGCCGTGCAGCCAGTTACCCGGGCCTGGGAAAGAGGGCTTGGAGGCGGTGCTGGAGTAAGACCAGCTGTTGACGAGGTCGATGGCCTGCAGGGGGTCGTCGCGCGCCGTGGCCAGCAGGGCATCGGAAACCTGCATCGGATAGGCGGTACCCAGCAGCACCAGCTGCGAGGCGGCTGTGGGTGACTGGGCCGCAGCCTCCAGCACGGCCAGCGAGCCCATGCTGTGGCCCACCAGCGCCGCCTGCTGCAGCCCTGCGGCTGCCATCACCTGCAGCACCCATCCGCCCAGGGCCTCGATGTCCGACAGCGGCGGCCCCTCGCTGCGGCCGTGGCCAGGAAGGTCCAGCGCCAACACGCTGCGGCCGTGGTGGGCACACCAGCGCGCCAGCAGGTTCCAGCAACTGTGGTCGTGCAGCGCGCCGTGGACGAAGACGACGGCCGGCAGCCCCGGATCGAAGGGCTTGCCGCCTGTGTAGGCATAGGCGGTGCGGCCTTGAACCTGCAGCTTCATGGCCTCGCCTCCGCTGCCTTGGTGGGGCTGGCCTCGGCGCGCCCCGCGGCTTTCTCCGCCGCCTTCAGGGCTCGCTTGAGGTCATCGATCAGGTCGTCTGCGTCTTCCAGCCCGATGGACAGGCGGATGGTGCCGGCGTGGATACCGGCGCGCTGGAGCGCCTGGTCATCCAGCCGGAAGTGGGTGGTGGAGGCCGGGTGGATGACCAGGGAGCGGCAGTCGCCCACATTGGCCAGATGCGAGAAGATCTTCAGCGCCTCGATGAAGGCCTTGCCCTGCTGACGGCTGCCCCGCAGGTCGAAGCTGAACACCGCGCCGCAGCCGCGCGGCAGCAGGCGGCGCGCCAGCAGGTGGTCGGGGTGGCCTTCCAGTTCCGGGTAGCCCACCCGCTCCACCAGCGGGTGCGCGGCCAGGAAGGCCACCACCTTGCGCGCATTGGCCACATGCCGCTCCATGCGCAGGGGCAGGGTCTCCAGGCCCTGGAGCATCAGCCAGGCCGTGTGCGGGCTCATGCAGGCGCCGAAGTCCCGCAGGCCTTCGCGCCGCGCCCGCAGCAGGAAGGCGCTGGTGGTGCTTTCCTCGGTGAAGACCATGCCGTGAAAGCCCTCGTAGGGCGTGGTCAGCTCGCGGTGCCGGCCCGCGGACTCCCAGTCGAACTGTCCGCCATCGACCACCACGCCGCCGATGACGGTGCCATGGCCCGACAGGAATTTCGTGGCCGAGTGGAAGACCAGGGCCGCCCCGTGCTCGAAGGGCCGCAGCAGCCAGGGCGTGGTGAAGGTGGCGTCCACCAGCAGCGGCACGCCGGCCTCACGACCCAGCGCGCTGAGGGTGGGGATGTCCAGCACGTCCAGCCCCGGGTTGCCCAGGGTCTCGCCGAACAGCAGCCGGGTGTTCGGGCGAATCGCCGCGCGCCAGGCGTCGATGTCGCCTGGACGCACGAAGGTGGTCTCGATGCCGAAACGCCGCAGCGTGTAGTGCAGCAGGTTGTGGGAGCCGCCATACAGGGCTGCCGAAGACACGATATGGGAGCCCGCGCCCGCCAGCGTGGCGATGGCCAGGTGCAGCGCGGCCTGGCCGCTGGCCGTGGCGATGGCACCCACGCCGCCTTCCAGGGCCGCCATGCGTTCCTCGAACACCGCGTTCGTGGGGTTGCTGATGCGGCTGTAGACGTGGCCCGCACGCTCCATGTTGAACAGCGCTGCCGCGTGGTCGCTGCTGTCGAAGACGAAGCTGGTGCTCAGGTGGATGGGCGTGGCCCGTGCACCCGTGGTGGGGTCTGGGGCGGCCCCTGCGTGCAGTGCCAGGGTGTCGAATCCGGGGTCGGCGGCTCCGGCCATGAACAGGCCTCCAATCAGGGTGAAACGGGGTGATTTCCCAGGGATTGTGGGCTATATTGATTCGTCCTCGGCGCGTGGACGCGGCGCCGGGACGCCGGAGCCCCAGCCCCGGTCCACCATCAGGCCAACGGAGGAACCCGCCATGAAGGTCAGCGACATCCTGCGCGTCAAGGGCAGCACGCTGTACACCACCACGCCAGACCGGGCGCTGGCCGAGGCGCTGGCGCAGATGGCCGAACTGGACATCGGCTCCCTGGTGGTGATGGAGCATGGCGATCTGGTGGGCATGCTCACCTTCCGCGAGGTGATCGCGGCAGTGGTGCGCAACGGCGGCGGGGTGGGCACGAGCATCGTGCGCACGGTGATGGACGACGCGCCATTGACCTGCACTCCCGAGACCGAGATGGATGAGGTGCGTCGCATGATGCTGCAGCGGCACGCCCGCTACATGCCGGTGATGGACAAGCGCACATTGATGGGTGTGGTCTCCTTCTACGACGTGGCCAAGGCCGTGGTGGACGCGCAGGACTTCGAGAACCGCATGCTCAAGGCCTACATCCGCGACTGGCCGGTCGAAGAAGGCGCCGCCAAGCCCGCGCCCGACGCCTGAGTCGGACCCTGCCGGCCGCGGCGTGCCCGGGCCGCAACGGGGGCTGCCTACAATCCAGGCATGTCGGGGTCCACCTTTGGCGAACTCTTTCGCGTCACGAATTTCGGCGAAAGCCACGGGCCGGCCATCGGGTGCGTCATCGACGGGTGCCCCCCGGGCATGGCCTTGTCCGAGGCCGACATCCAGCCCGATCTGGACCGCCGCCGCCCGGGCACCAGCCGCCACGTCACGCAGCGCAACGAGCCCGACCAGGTGGAAATTCTCTCGGGCGTGTACGAAGGGCACACCACCGGCACCCCGATCTGCCTGCTGATACGCAACACCGACCAGCGCAGCAAGGACTACGGCAACCTGCTGGACACCTTCCGCCCCGGTCATGCCGATTACACCTACTGGCGCAAATACGGGCTGCGCGATCCGCGCGGTGGCGGACGCTCCTCAGCCCGCCTGACCGCCCCCATGGTGGCCGCAGGCGCGGTGGCCCGCAAGTGGCTGCATGCGCAACACGGCCTGACGGTCACGGGCTGGATGACGGCCCTGGGGGAGATGGAGATTCCGTTCGAGGCCGAGTCCCACATTCCGCACAACCCCTTCTTTGCCGCCAATGCCAGCCAGATCCCGGCGCTGGAGGCCTTCATGGACGCGCTGCGCAAGTCGGGCGACTCCTGCGGGGCCCGCATCCGCGTGGTGGCGCGTGGCGTGCCCGCGGGCTGGGGTGAACCCCTTTACGACAAGCTCGATGCCGACATCGCCTACGCCATGATGGGCATCAACGCTGTGAAGGCCGTGGAGATTGGCGACGGCGTGGGCGTGGTGGCGCAGCGGGGCAGCGTGCACGGTGACGAACTCACCCCCCAGGGCTTCGCGAGCAATCACGCGGGCGGCGTGCTCGGTGGCATCTCCACCGGTCAGGACATCGAGGTGTCCATCGCCATCAAGCCCACGAGTTCGATTCGCCTGCCCAGACGTTCGGTGGACCGCGCCGGGGCCCCCGCCACGGTGGAGACCTTCGGCCGCCACGACCCCTGCGTGGGCATACGCGCCACCCCCATCGCCGAGGCCATGCTGGCCCTGGTGCTGATGGACCATGCGCTGCGCCACCGTGCCCAGTGCGGCGATGTGGCCCTCCCGGTCCCGCCCCTGGCGGCCCAGGCATGACAGCGGCGTCCAGACCGTCGACGTCGAGGCCCGGCGCTTGAAGTCCGCTTCGGCGCTGCTGCCGGCACCCTTGCCGGCACCGCTGCCGGCCTTCGCGCTGCTGTCTTTCACCTACTTCGCGGCCATCGGCCTGTTCAACCCCTACGCACCCTTGTGGTTCAAGGAGCTGGGGTTCAGCACCTTGGCCATCGGCGGCATCGCGGCCCTGCAGTCCTGCACCCGCATCGTCGGCCCCTACGCCTGGGGGTGGCTGGGCGACCACACCGGGCAGCGCGTGGCCCTCATCCGTCTGGCCTGCACGGGCTGCGTGGTCTCGGCCTTCAGCCTGCTGTTCGTGGAAAGCCTGTGGCCCGTGGCGGCGGTGACGGCCCTGCTGTTCCTGGCCAACAGCGGGGTGGTGCCGCTGTACGAGACCTCCCTGGCGCACCTGCTGAGCAACGCGCAGGGGTTGGATACCGGCAAGTACGGCCGGGTCAGGGTGTGGGGTTCGGTGGGCTTCATCGCCTCGGTCACGGCCTTCGGCTTCGTGCTGGAGCGCGCGGGCGTGCGGGCCTTTCCCTGGGTGGTAGCGGGCATGAACCTGCTGCTGCTGTGGGCGGCCCTGCGGCTGCCGCGCGGCCATGAAGAGGTGGCCCACGACGAGCCACCCCCTGCCGTGCTGCAGTTGCTGCGGCAGCCCGAAGTGGCGTGGTTCTTCGCGTCCATCTTCTTCACCGTGCTGGCCCACACGGCGATGTATGCGTTCTTCTCGCTGTACCTGGTGCACCTGGGTTACGGGAAGTCCGCCGTGGGGGCGCTCTGGGCGGTGGCCGTGGCGGTGGAGATCCTGTTCTTCTGGACCCAGGGGCGTTTCTTTTTTCAGCTGCCCCCCGTTGGCTGGCTGCAGGTGGTGGCCGCGGTGGCCACGGCACGCTTTGCCGCCACCGCGGGCGCGGGCCATCTGGGCTGGGTGTTGGTGCTGGCGCAGGTGTCCCACGCAGTGACCTTTGCGGCGCACCACGCGGCCTGCATCTCGCTGATCCACCACCTGTTCCCGGGCCGGGCGCGCGGGCGTGGGCAGGCGCTTTACACCATCCTCGGCTACGGCCTGTCAGGCGTGCTGGGCGGCTTTGGGGGCGGCTGGCTGATCGAACGTCTGGGGTACGAGCCCACGTTCTGGGCGGCCAGCGCCGCCGCGGCGCTGGGCTGGCTGTGCGCCAGGCGCTGCGCGCGGACCCTGGCCCGCGCACAGGTCAGAACACCAGCTTGAAGCCCGCGGTCAGCAGGCTGGGCGTGCCGCCGCTCATCTGTCGGCCGTAGGACATGTCAAGGTAGGCCTTGTCCTTGGCGATGGTGTAACGCAGACCGAGGTTCCACCAGGGGGCTTCGCGGTCGTTACCGAACAGCTCTGCCATGGGCGCCAGGGCGCTAAAACCTTCATGCTCCAGGGCCAGGCCCCAGACGGTGCTGCTGCTGCGGGCCTGGGTGTCGCGCTCGTGGCCCAGGTTGAGATGCCAGGTCAGCGGCCCGGCCGGTACGCTGACCACGGCTCTTGCATCCACACCGGCCGTCTTCCAGCCACCAGCAGCGGCACGCGCGCCTGCAACCCCCCAGGCCAGGGTGAGGGCGGTGCCATCATGGCCGCCAACCGACCAGACCTGGGTCTTGCCGCCCAGGCGCAGGCTGCGTTCACGGTCGGTGCCGTCGGAGGAATGAGACGCGGCCAGGGCCACTTGACTGTTGAAGCCCACGCCGCAGCCCAGTTGCAGGGCGCCGTCGCGCACCGAGGATGCACTGGCCACGCGGGTGCGGGCGGTGACGCCTTCCACCTCGCAGGTCTTGGCCTCCAGGATGCCCGCGTCCTCGGTCTGCAAGGGGCGGCCGGCTTGGCAGAGCAGCGGCGTGGTGCAGGCCAGCAAGGCGGCGCTGAGGGTCTTGAGTTTCATGGTGCGCGCGCAGAAATTCGCAGGAAAGACGCTGCACATTGTCCATGTTCGAGGCATGGAAACTCCCAAGGCCGCGGCCCGAAGGGCTCGCGGCCCCCCTCCGAGCCCGTCTCATCCCGAACCGGCGCTTCTCAGTCCTCGGCGTAGTCGCCCACCGGCACGCAGCTGCAGAACAGGTTACGGTCACCGTACACGTTGTCCACGCGGCTCACGGGGGGCCAGTACTTCTGCTGGCGCAGGCTCTTGACCGGGTAGGCCGCCTCTTCGCGCGAGTAGGCGTGGGGCCAGTCGGCGGCCAGCAGGCTGGCGGCCGTGTGTGGCGCGTTCTTCAGCGGGTTGTCCTCGCGCGGCCAGGCGCCGGACTCCACCTTCGCGATCTCCTGCCGGATGGCGATCATGGCGTCGCAGAAGCGGTCGAGTTCGGCCAGCGGCTCGCTCTCGGTGGGCTCCACCATCAGCGTGCCGGCCACCGGGAAGCTCAAGGTGGGAGCGTGGAAGCCGTAGTCGATCAGGCGCTTGGCCACGTCCTCGGCGCTGATGCCCGAGGTCTCCTTCAGCGGGCGCAAGTCCAGGATGCATTCGTGCGCCACGCCGCCACCCTTCAAGCCGGGCAGGTTGCTGCTGAACTGCACGTGGTAGTGGTCGGCCAGGCGCGCGGCCACGTAGTTGGCCGACAGGATGGCCGTCTCGGTGGCGCTGCGCAGACCCTCCGCGCCCATCATGCGCACGTACATCCAGCTGATGGGCAGCACGGCGGAATTGCCCAGCCAGGTGGCCGAGACCGCCTTGACAGGAGAAGACTCATCTCCCACGCCGCTGGCCACGTGCTGCGGCAGGAAGGGCACCAGGTCTTCCACCACGCACACCGGCCCCACGCCCGGGCCGCCGCCGCCGTGGGGGATGCAGAAGGTCTTGTGCAGGTTCAGGTGGCTGACGTCGCCGCCGAACTCGCCGGGCGCGGCCACGCCCACCAGCGCGTTCATGTTGGCACCGTCCACGTACACCCGGCCACCGTGCTGGTGCACCAGCGCGCACAGTTCCTTGACCCGCGTCTCGAACACGCCGTAGGTGGAGGGGTAGGTGATCATCACGGCGGCCAGGTTCGCGCTGTGCTGTTCGCACTTGGCCCGCAGGTCGTCCATGTCGACGTTGCCGCTGGCGTCGCACTTCACCACCACCACGCTCATGCCCACCATCTGGGCGCTGGCCGGGTTGGTGCCGTGGGCGGATTCCGGGATCAGACAGATGTGGCGGTGGCCGTCGCCGCGCGAGCGGTGCCAGCCGCGGATGGCCAGCAGCCCCGCGTACTCGCCCTGCGAGCCGGCGTTGGGCTGCAGGCTGATGCCGGCATAGCCCGTGGCCTGGCACAGCCAGCCCACCAATTGATCGGCCAGGGCCTGGTAGCCGGCTTTCTGCTCGGCGGGCGCAAACGGGTGGATGTGTGCGAACTCGGGCCAGGTGACCGGGATCATCTCGCTCGTCGCGTTGAGCTTCATCGTGCACGAGCCCAGCGGGATCATGGTGCGGTCCAGCGCCAGGTCCTTGTCCGACAGGCTGCGGATGTAGCGCAGCATCTGGGTCTCGCTGTGGTGGGTGTTGAACACCGGGTGGGTGAGGAAGTCGCTGCTGCGGCGCAGGCCAGCCGGGATGAGTGGCTCGATGCCCTTCTCGAAGGCCTCGAATGAGGGCAGTTCCTGCCCAGGGGCGGCGAACACCTGCCACAGCGCGGTGATGTCCTCACGTGTGGTGGTCTCGCCCAGCGAGATGCCCACCAAACCGCCCACCAATCCGCCGCCCCATTGCGGGAAAGCGCGCAGGTTCATCCCGCCATCGCGGGCACGCTGCAGCACGGCTGTAGCGGCGTCCCCCGTGGCCACGGTGAGGGTGTCGAACGCGGTGCTGTTGCCCACCTGGGCGCCCAGCGCCTTCAGCCCCTGCGCCAGGATGGCGGTGTAGGAGGCCACGCGCCGCGCGATGCGCTTCAAGCCCTGCGGCCCGTGGTAGACCGCGTACATGCTGGCCATCACCGCCAGCAGCACCTGCGCCGTGCAGATGTTGGAGGTGGCCTTCTCTCGGCGGATGTGCTGCTCGCGCGTCTGCAGCGCCAGGCGGTAGGCCGGTGCACCGTGCGAATCCACGCTCACGCCCACCAGCCGGCCGGGCATGGAGCGCTTGAACTCGTCGCGGCAGGCCAGGTAGGCGGCGTGCGGGCCGCCCGCGCCCATGGGCACACCGAAACGCTGCGTGGTGCCCACCACGATGTCCGCCCCCAGCTCGCCCGGGGGCACCAGCAGCGTCAGGGCCAGCAGGTCGGCGGCCACGATGAAGGCGGCCTGGTGGCGGTGGATGCGATCGGCTTCGCCCCGCAGGTCCTGCACCGTGCCGTCGGTGGCGGGGTACTGGGCAATGGCCGCGAAGTACTGCCCCGCCTCGATCCTGGCATTCCAGTCCTGTTGGGAGAGGGCCAGGTCCACCTTCAGGCCCAGCGGCTCGGCGCGCGTGCGGATGACTTCGATGGTTTGCGGGTGGCAGTCGCCCGCCACCAGCACGGTGTCGGACTTGCTCTTCACGCTGCGCTTGGCCAGGGTCATGGCCTCGGCGGCTGCTGTGGCCTCGTCCAGCATCGAGGCGTTGGCCATCGCCATGCCGGTCAGGTCGCACACCATGGTCTGGAAGTTCACCAGCGCTTCCATGCGGCCCTGCGAGATCTCGGCCTGGTAGGGCGTGTAGGCGGTGTACCAGGCGGGGTTCTCCAGGATGTTGCGCAGGATGACGCCGGGCGTGTGCGTGCCGTGGTAACCCTGGCCGATGAAGCTCTTGAGCACCTGGTTGCGGGCCGCCAGCGCCTTGATCTCGGCCAGCGCCTGCGCCTCGGTCACTGGCGCGGGCAGGGCCATCGGGCGGCTGCGGGCGATGGCATGGGGCACCACGGCGTCGATCAGCGCCCGGCGCGAGGCGGCGCCGATCACCGACAGCATGTGCGCCTCGTCGTCGGGTGTGGGGCCGATGTGGCGCGGCACGAACTCGTCGGCGCGCTCCAGGTCGTGCAGGGGCGTGTGGGCGGTCATCAGCATGGCAGGCGGTCTCCGGTGCTTTTCAGGCAGGACGGGGCGGCAGGGCGTGGGGCGGGGGTGGGTCGCGCTTTACAGCGTCTTCAGCAAGGCGTCGTAGCCCGGCGGGTCCATCAACTGGTCGAACTCGGCCATGTCCGCCACCTTCACCTTGAAGAACCAGCCGTTGCCCATGGGGTCGCTGTTGGCCAGTGACGGGTCGGCGCGCAGGGCCTCGTTGACCTCGACAACCTCGCCGGAGACGGGCATCTTCACGTCGGCCGCAGCCTTCACCGACTCCACCACGCCGGCCGGGTCGCCTTGCTTGAAGCTCGCGCCCACCGCGGGCAGGTCCACGAACACCACATCGCCCAGGGCGTCCTGCGCGTGCTGGGTGATGCCCACGATGGCGGCGTCGTGGTCTTCGATGTTGATCCATTCGTGGTCGGGGGTGAACATGGTGGTCATGGCGGGTTTCCTTTTCAGTGAGGCTTCCGTGAAGTTGCAGTGAGATTCGAGACGGTTCGGTGGGGATCAGGGCGTGCGTGGTGGCTTGAACGCGGCACGGTTCAGGGTCTCAACCCCGGTGGTAGCGATGGGGCGCGAAGGGCATGGCCGCCACGCGCATGGGCACGCGCTTGCCGCGCACCTCGGCGAAGACCTCGGCGCCGGCGGTGGCCAGGGCCGTTTCGAGCCAGGCCATGGCGATGGGCTGCTTCACCGTCGGGCCGACGGTGCCGCTGGTCACGCGTCCCACGGCGCGCCCGTCGGCCAGCACCAGCGGCGCTCCTTCGCGCACGGGCACGCGGTCCAGGCCGACCAGGCCCACGCGCTTGCGCGCCGTGCCGCCGGCCAGTTGGGCGTCCACCACGGCGGCGCCCGGGTAGCCCCCGGCGCGCTCGCCCCCGGCGCGGCGCACCTTCTGGATGGCCCAGGTCAGCCCGGCTTCCACGGGCGTGGTGGTGGTGTCGATGTCGTGGCCGTACAGGCACAGGCCGGCCTCCAGGCGCAGGGTGTCACGGGCGCCCAGGCCGGCGGGCTGCACCTCGGGCTGGGCCAGCAGGGCGCGGGCCACGCGCTCGGCGGCCTCGGCCGGTATCGAGATCTCGAAGCCGTCCTCGCCCGTGTAGCCCGAGCGCGTGAGGTAGCACCCGGCCCCCTCCAGCGTGAAGGCGCCGCCCGTCATGAAAGTCAGGGCGCGCACGCCCGGTGCCAGGCGTGCCAGCGCGTCCACGGCCAGAGGCCCTTGCAGCGCCAGCAGTGCGCGTTCGGGCAGGGGGACGATGCGGCAGCGTTCACCGATGTGCTGCTGCAGATGGGCCGTGTCGGCCGCCTTGCAGGCCGCGTTCACCACCAGCAGCAGGTCGGTCTCGCGCCGGGTGATCATCAGGTCGTCCAGCAGGCCGCCGGCGTCGTTGGTGAAGAAGGCGTAGCGCTGCTTGCCCACGCCCAGGCCTTGCACATCCACGGGCACCAGGGTCTCCAGGGCCGCGGCGGCGTCAGCGCCTTCCAGGCGCAACTGGCCCATGTGCGAGACATCGAACAGCGCGGCCGCCGTGCGGCAGGCCGTGTGCTCGGCCAGGATGCCGGCCGGGTATTGCACCGGCATGTCGTAGCCCGCAAAAGGCACCATGCGGGCGCCGAGTTCGACATGCAGGGCGTGCAGGGGTGTGCGGGACAGGGGCTCTGCCTGCGGGGCAGGGGCGGCGAGGGGCTCAGCGGACACGGGTCTCTCCTGCAGGGCATCAAGATGCCGAAGCCCCGGCACGCGCCGGTGATCCTCGGTTCTGCCCTCGCTGTCCGCTTTACCTGAGAGATTGACGCTGGCGGCCTGGTGGACGCTGCAGCGCTTGCCCCTTCGGTGGACGCCGCGCCCCGCGCGTGCCGTCTCTCTCCAGTGAGGATCGGTGACAAGCCCTGCGGCCTGTCGCCGTTTGCCAGTCCTTTTGCCTGAGCGTTCGACCGGCCGCTTTCGGGGCCGGCTTCGCCTTCGGCGGCACGCAGGGCGTGCTCTCTCCTGGCCGGGCCAGTATATGCGGGGGCCCCACGCCACCCCCATGTGCCACCCCCATGCGCCACCCGTGATCTCCCGGGGTCTGCAGCCACGGCGGCCAGCGCAGAATCAAGCCATGGCCGATGACATCCACAGCCTGTGCCGCATCCTGAAAGACTGCCGCACCATCGCGGTGGTGGGCCTGTCGGCCGAGTGGCACCGGCCCAGCTACTTCGCCGCCAAGTACATGCAGCAGCACGGCTACCGCATCGTGCCGGTCAATCCCAAGTACCCCGAGATCCTGGGCGAGAAGAGCTACGCCCGCCTGGAGGACATCCCGTTTCCGGTGGACATGGTGGACGTGTTCCGGCGCGAGGCTGACGTGCCGCCCATCGCCCGCTCGGCCGTGGCCATCGATGCGAAGTGCCTGTGGCAGCAACTGGGGCTGAAGAGCCAGGAGGCCGACGGCATTGCGCGTGCCGCCGGGCTGGACTCGGTGATGGACCGCTGCGTGAAGATCGAGCACGCGCGCCTGTTCGGCGGGCTGCACTGGGCGGGGGTGGACACCCGCGTGATCTCCGCGCGACGCCCGGTGTGAACCCTTCTTGAACCCGCCCGCACCCCTTCCTGAAGACTCTCCGAACCCGCCGGCCACCGCAGCCCGCCCAGGACCGCTTCCATGCCCGACCGCCGCTTCCGCCCCGAGACCCTGGCCATCCACGCCGGCCAGATCCCGGATGCGGCCACCGGCGCCCGTGCCCTGCCCATCTACCAGACCACCAGTTTCGTCTTCGATTCGGCCGACCACGCCGCCAGCCTGTTCAACCTGCAGACCTTCGGCAACGTCTATTCCCGCCTGAGCAACCCCACGGTGGCCGCGCTGGAGGAGCGCGTGGCGGCGCTGGAGGGTGGCCGTGCGGCGGTGGCCGCGGCCAGCGGCATGGCGGCCGAGGCCCTGGCGCTGATGACGCTGCTGCAGGCGGGCGACCACGTGGTGGCCGCGGGGGCGCTGTACGGCGGCACCGTCACCATGCTGGCGGTGAACCTGCGCAAGTTCGGCATCGAGACCACCTTCGTCGACGCCACCGACCCCGCGGCCTTCGCCGCCGCCATCCGCCCGAACACGCGTGCCGTCTACGCCGAGACCCTGGGCAACCCCAGCCTCGTGGTGCTGGACATCGCCGCCGTGGCCGAGGTGGCGCACGCCCACGGCCTGCCGCTGGTGGTGGACAACACGGTGCCCAGCCCCGCCTTGTGCAACCCCCTGGCGCATGGTGCTGACATCGTGGTGCATTCCGCCACCAAGTACCTGGCCGGCCACGGCACCACGCTGGGCGGTGTGGTGGTGGAGGGCGGGCGCTTCCCCTGGGACAGCGGCAAGTTCCCGGGCATGACGGAGCCGTCGCCGGGCTACCACGGGGTGAAGTTCTACGAGACCTTCGGCGACTTCGGCTTTTCCATGCGCTGCCGCATGGAGAGCCTGCGTGTCTATGGCGCCGCGCTCAGCCCCCTGAGCGCCTGGCAGATCCTGCAGGGCGTGGAGACCCTGCCGCTGCGCATGGAGCGGCACGGCGCCAACGCGCTGGCGGTGGCCCGGTACCTGAAGGAAGACGCCCGCGTGGCCTGGGTGAACTACCCCGGCCTGGAAGACCACCCACAGCACGCCCTGCTGAAGCGCCAGATGTCCGGCGCTTCGGGGCTGCTGGCCTTTGGCGTGGCCACGGCATCGGGCGCACCGGCCGCTTCAGGCACTTCAGGCGCTTCGGCCGCCTCGGCCGATCAAGCCCTGCAGCGCGGCATCCGCTTCATCGAAAGCGCGCAGTTCATGAGCCACCTGGTCAACATCGGCGACACGCGCACCCTCATCAGCCACCCGGCCAGCACCACGCACCGCCAGCTCGACGCCGCGCAGCAACTCGCCGCCGGCGTGCGGCCGGACATGATCCGCATCTCGGTGGGGCTGGAGCACATCGACGACATCCTCTGGGACATCGACCAAGCCTTGTCGGCCGCCGTGGCCTGAGCCCAGTTCCTCACCAACTTCTGAAAGCCCACCCCATGAACACCTGGACCCACGACGCCGAACTCTTCGCCTTGATGCGCGGCAAGCTCTTCCCCGCCGTCATCGGCGACATCCTCGACACCATGGGCCTGCTGCACCAGTTCCTGCCCGCCCACATCCGGCCGCTGCGGCCCGAGATGGTGATCGTCGGCCGGGCCATGCCGGTGCTGGAGTCCAACGCCTTCGCGGCCAGCGAGCCCGCCGGCCTGGGCCCATTGAGCCGCCAGCCCTTCGGCCTGCTGTTCCAGGCCCTGGACGACCTGCGCGAGCACGAGGTCTACCTGGCCACCGGCTGCACGCCCGCCTTTGCGCTGTGGGGGGGGCTGATGACCACGCGCGCCCGCCATCTCAAGGCCGCCGGTGCGGTGCTGGACGGCTACCACCGTGACACGCCGGAGGTGCTGGCCTCCGGCCTGCCGGTGTTCTCCATGGGCGGCTACGCGCAAGATCAGGGCGCGCGCGGCAAGGTGGTGGACTGGCGCGTGCCCTTGGAACTGGGCGGCGTGCGCGTGCAGCCGGGTGACATCGTCTTCGGCGACATGGACGGTGTGCTCGTGATCCCGAGGGCCGCCGAGGAAGAAGCCATCCGCCGCGCGCTGGAGAAGGTGAGCGCCGAGAACACCGTGCGCCAGGCCATCGAGCGCGGCATGAGCACGCAGGAAGCCTTCAGGACCTACGGCGTGATGTGAGCCCGCCAGGGCGCGCTGCGACGGCGGTGCCGGCCCGGCGTCTTTTTGAGTGAACCCGACCATGACCATCTACGACCAGCACCTGGACCAGAACGCGGCCAACTTCGTGGCGCTGTCGCCCGTGAGCTTCGTGGAGCGCAGCGCCGAGGTGTTTGGCGACCTGCCGTCAGTGGTGCACGGTCAGCGCCGCTACACCTGGGCCCAGACGCGTGAGCGCTCGGCGCGCCTGGCCGCAGCCCTGCGCGCCCTGGGTGTTGGCCGTGGCAGCACGGTGAGCGCCATGCTGCCCAACACGCCTGAGATGGTGGAGGCGCACTACGCCGTGCCGGCGCTGAACGCCGTGCTCAACACGCTGAACACCCGGCTGGACGCGCAACTGCTGGCCTGGCAGATGAACCACTGCGAGGCGCAGGTGCTGATCACCGACCGCGAGTTCGCGCCCGTCATCGCCCAGGCCCTGCGCATCCTGAAAGACGAACACGGCCGCGTGCCCGTCGTCATCGACGTCTGCGACACCGAATACACCGGCCCCGGCGAACGCCTGGGCGCCCACGAGTACGAGGCGCTGCTGGCCGCCCACGCGCGGCTGGACGTGCTGCCCGGCCCGGCCGACGAGTGGGACGCCATCGCGGTGAGCTACACCAGCGGCACCACGGGCGACCCCAAGGGCGTGGTCACGCACCACCGCGGCGCCTACCTGAACGCCGTGTCCAACGTGGCCACCTGGACCATGCCGCACTTCCCACGCTACCTGTGGACGCTGCCCATGTTCCATTGCAACGGCTGGTGCTTCCCCTGGACCGTGGCCATGCTGGGCGGCACCCACGTGTGCCTGCGCCGCGTGGAGGCGCAGGCCATCCTGCAGGCCATGCGCGAGCACGCGGTGGACCACTACTGCGCCGCGCCCATCGTGCACAACCTCATCATCAACGCGCCGCCCGAGTGGCGGCAGGGCGTGCAGGGTGTGCGCGGTATGGTGGCGGGTGCCGCACCGCCGGCGGCCATGATCGAAGGCATGGCGCGCATCGGCTTCGACATCACCCATGTCTACGGCCTGACCGAGGTGTACGGCCCGGCGGCGGTGGCCGTCAAGCGGGCGTCCTGGGCTGCGGAGTCGCTGTCCGAGCAGACGCGCCTGAACGGCCGCCAGGGCGTGCGCTATGCCCTGCAGGAAGGCATGACGGTGCTGGACCCGGACAGCATGGCCCCCGTGCCGGCCGACGGCCAGACTATGGGCGAGATCATGTTCCGCGGCAACATCGTGATGAAGGGCTACCTGAAGAACCCGGCCGCCACCGCGAAGGCCTTCGCCGGGGGCTGGTTCCACACCGGGGACCTGGCCGTGATGGAGAGCGACCGCTATGTCAAGATCAAGGACCGCAGCAAGGACATCATCATCTCCGGCGGCGAGAACATCAGCTCGCTCGAGGTGGAGGACGCGCTGTACCGCCACCCGGCGGTGCTGGCCTGCGCCGTGGTGGCCCGGCCCGACCCCAAGTGGGGCGAGACGTCCCTGGCCTACGTGGAGACCAAGCCCGACGCCACCGTCAGTTCCGAGGAACTGGTGGCCCACTGCAAGGGCCTGCTGGCCGGCTACAAGGTGCCGCGCGAGATCCGCTTCGAGCCCATCCCCAAGACCAGCACCGGCAAGATCCAGAAGTTCCAGCTGCGCGAGCGCGCGAAAAGCGCCTCCGCCATCGAATGACCCTTGGAGAGACCCCCATGACCGACCTCAGCCAATCCCCCATTGCTCCCCTGGTCTTGCGCGAACGTGATGAGCGCGGCGTGGTGCGCCTCACGCTGAACCGGCCCAACGCCTTCAATTCCCTGTCTGAAGCCACGCTGAGCGCCCTGCAGGCCGAACTCGACGCCGTGCGGGCCGACGAGGCCGCGCGCGTGGTGGTGATCGCCGCGGGGGGCAAGGCCTTCTGCGCCGGGCACGACCTGAAGGAGATGCGCGCCGAACCCTCGCAGGCCTATTACGAGCGCCTGTTCGCGCAGTGCGGCCGCATGATGATGACGATCCAGCAACTGCCCGTGCCCGTCATCGCCCGGGTGCAGGGCATCGCCACGGCGGCGGGCTGCCAGCTCGTGGCCATGTGCGACCTGGCCGTGGCCGCGCGCGAGGCCCGCTTTGCCGTCAGCGGCGTGAACCTGGGCCTGTTCTGCGCCACCCCCAGCGTGGCCCTCAGCCGCAACCTCTCCC
>JBJTZN010000007.1:0-30968 GCA_046087245.1 Rubrivivax sp. | reverse complement strand
GATGGGGCGAGTCGGCGCAGCCGAGAAGCGCAGGCGGCGGGGTCGGTGCGCGCAGCGCACTTCGTGATCCAACCCGCCGCGGTTGTCTGAGCGCAGCGACCGCAGGGAGCGCAGCGAGTTCCGCGGCGCGACCCTGCCGGCGAGCATCGCAGGGCACCCCGGCCAGGGGCCGGGGCCAGCCGCCTGAGCCGCAGCGCCCCGCTGCCCGCCGCCTGGCCGCGAAGTGCAGCCGCTCAGACGTCCGCCAAGCTCACACCGCCACCCCACCGGCAGACGACACCGCTTCGCCGCCGCTTTGCTGCAGCCGCCACATCCGCGCATAGCGCCCGTCCAGCGCCAGCAGTTCGGCATGCGGGCCGCGTTCCACCACGCGGCCGGCGTCCAGCACCACGATCTCGTGCGCGTCCACCACCGTGCTCAGGCGGTGGGCGATGACCAGGGCGGTCTTGCCCTGGGCGGCGGTCTTGAGCTCGGCCTGGATGGCGCGCTCGTTGGCGGAATCCAGCGCTGACGTGGCCTCGTCGAAGATGACGATGGGCGGGTTCTTCAGCAGCGTGCGGGCGATGGCCACGCGCTGCTTCTCGCCGCCGGAGAGCTTCAGGCCGCGCTCGCCCACCATGGTGCGGTAGCCCTGGGGCGTGGAGGCGATGAAGTCGTGGATGTGTGCCGCGCGGGCCGCGGCCTCCACCTGTTCGCGCGTGGCGCCGGGGCGGCCGTAGGCGATGTTGTATTCCACCGTGTCGTTGAACAGCACCGTGTCCTGCGGCACGATGCCGATGGCCGCGCGCAGGCTGGCCTGCGTGACCTGCCGGATGTCCTGCCCGTCGATGGTGATGCGCCCGCCCGTCACGTCGTAGAAGCGGAACATCAGCCGCGCCAGCGTGGACTTGCCCGCGCCCGAGGCGCCCACCACGGCCACCGTCTTGCCCGCGGGAATGTCGAAGCTCACACCGTGCAGGATGGGCCGCGCCGGGTCGTAGGCGAAGTCCACCTGCTCGAAGCGCACCGTGCCCTGGCGCACGGCCAGCGCCGGGGCGCCGGGCGCGTCGTCCACCTCGCGGTGCCGGCCCAGCAGGCCGAACATCTTGTCCAGATCGGTCAGGGCCTGCTTGATCTCGCGGTACATCACGCCCAGGAAGTTCAGCGGGATGTAGAGCTGGATCATGAAGGCGTTGATCATCACCAGATCGCCCAGCGTCATGCGGCCGTCCACCACGCCTTGCGTGGCGCGCCACAGCATGGCCACCAGGGCGGTTGCGATGATCATCTGCTGCCCGGTGTTGAGCACGCTCAGCGTGGTCTGGCTCTTCAGCGCCGCGCGGCGAAGCTGCTCCAGGCTTTCGTCATAGCGCCTGGCCTCGAAGGCCTCGTTGCCGAAGTACTTCACCGTCTCGTAGTTCAGCAGCGAATCGATGGCCTTGGTGTGCGCCGTGGAGTCCATCTCGTTCATGCGGCGGCGGAACTTGGTGCGCCATTCGGTGACGGTGACGGTGAAAGCGATGTAGAGCACCAGCGCCACCCCGGTGATGAGCGCGAAGCCGGCATCGAACTTCCAGCCCAGCAGCACCAGCACCATCACCACTTCCACCAGGGTGGGGAAGATGCTGTAGAGCGAATACGAAATCAGCGACTGCACGGCCCGCGTGCCGCGCTCGATGTCACGCGTCATGCCGCCGGTCTGGCGCTCCAGGTGGAAGCGCAGGCTCAGGGCGTGCAGATGGCCGAACACCTCCAGCGCGATGCTGCGCGTGGTGCCCTCCGTGGCCTTGGCAAAGACCAGCTCGCGCAGTTCGGTGAACAGCGAGGTGGACAGCCGCAGCGCGCCGTAGGCCAGCAGCAGGCCCACCGGCACCACCAGCATTGCGGCGGCCGAGCCGGGCGTCAGGGTCAGGCTGTCCACCAGGTCCTTCAGCAGCAGCGGCACGCCCACGTTGGCCATCTTGGCCGCGATCAGGAAGGTGAGCGCAATGCCCACGCGCCAGCGGTAGCGCCAGAGGTAAGGGAACAGACGGCGCAGCGTGGCCCAGTCGGAGCGGGGGGTGGCGGGCTGGGCAGACGGCGCCGTGGCGGAGAGGGAAGGGCCGGGGGGTCGCATGGGGGCAGTGTCGCGGATGCTCCGGCGCACGGCACTGGTCACGCCGCCGCAGAGCCGGGCGCGTCCCCGAGGCGGCCGGCGGGTGACGACCCTGAAGCGCTCTTCGCTCGATCTGCCTTCCCGCTCGGACCCTGTCAGCAGTGCGCAGCAGGGAGCTTTGCTGGCGTCAGGCTGGATGCAAAGGCTGAACCACCAGGCGAACGCCCAGTGCGGCGCAGACGCGATTGACTGTGTCGAAACGCGGCGCGCTGCCGGGCCGCAAGGCCTTGTAAAGCGCCTCCCTTGTGATGCCTGCCGCCTTGGCGATATCGGTCATGCCGCGAGCGCGGGCGATGTCACCCAGCGCGGCGGACAGCAGCCCAGCGTCGTTGGCCTGCAGGATGTCCGTCAGGTATGCGGCAATGGCCTCGTCACTGTCGAGGTAGGCAGCCGCATCAAACACCGGCAGCTCGTCAACCTTGATTCGTGCACTCATCTTCGTTTCCTCATTCAATCCAGCGAGGCGGCAAGCGCCTTCGCACGCCTGATGTCGCTCTTCTGTGTGCGCTTGGATCCACCGGCCAGCAGGACAATGAGTTGGCCACCCCGCTGCGTGAAATAGATGCGCCAGCCAGCCCCGATGTGGATGCGAAGCTCAGAGACCCCTTCGCCCACCGGTTCCACGTCGCCAAGAAGTCCTCGTTCAAGCCGCTTGATCCGAGCGAGCACAACGCCGCGGACCGACGCGTCTGCCAGATGGTCGAGCCAGGACGTGAACTCAGGGAGCGCCTTGACGTTGAACACCAGCACATTGTAATCGATCGATTACAATGCCTCAAACGCGCGTTGTCGGACCCCCGCCCACGGGAGATCTTGTCCGAAGCCGGCAGGCACGATGACGGTTTGCTCGCCTCCAATCCGGCCGCGTTCCGCGAACGACCCCCTGATGGCGCCGATGACCGCCATGGACCGTCAGCCTGCGGGTGACCGCACCCGCTGATGAACGGGTCGTCGGAAGCAGGCTCCAGACCGAGGTGGAGGTGGGCATCACGCGGGGCCCGCAGGGGGAAGCCCTCACGTTGGCGCGGCGCCGGGCGAGTCGCAGCAACGCTGGCGTTCGCGACCCCAATCTTGTGGCCCGCGCCTATCATCGCCGGCATGAGCACCCCCATGACACTTCCCGAGGCCACTGGCCGTCTGCTGTCACCTGAAATCCTGCCGGACCAACGCGAGCTGGTCCTGCGCGTGATGCCCTTGCCCTCGGACGTCAACGCCAACGGTGACATCTTCGGCGGCTGGCTGATGGCGCAGGTGGACATGGCCGGCGCCGTGCTGCCCTACCGCATCGCGCGCGGGCGCATCGCCACCGTGGCCGTCAACGAGTTCCTGTTCAAGCAGCCGGTGTCCATCGGCGACCTGCTGAGTTTCTACGCCCGCGTGGAGCGCGTGGGCAACACCTCCATCACCGTGCATGTGGAGGTGTTTGCCGAGCGCAACCCGGCGAACCCGCAGGTGGTGAAGGTGACCGAGGCGCGCATCACCTATGTGGCCATCGACAAGGATGGCAAGCCGCGGGCCATACCGAAGCCACAAGTCTGAGGCCGCAGGGCATCAGCCCACCCTGACCGCAAGGCTTCAACCCACCCCGGCCGCACACACCGACCCGCCACACCCCGCCTGGAGTCCCCTGACCATGATCGCCTTCGAACACGCCGACGTGCTGGACGCCTCCGCCGGCGTCCTGCTCAAGGACCGTTTCGTCCGCATCGAAGGCGCGAAGATCACGTCCGTGTCGGACCGCCCCGTGGACACCGCCGGCGCCCGCGTCATCAACGCGCGCGGACGGGTGCTGATGCCGGGCCTGATCGACTGCCACGTGCACGTGCTGGCCTCGCAGCTCAACATCGGCGCCCTGGCGAACGTGCCCAACGTCTTTGCCGTGCTGCGCGCCGTGCCCATCCTCAAGGGCATGCTGGACCGCGGCTTCACCACCGTGCGCGATGCCGGCGGGGCCGACTGGTCGCTGGCCGAGGCCGTGCGCACGGGCGTGATCGAGGGGCCGCGCATCTTCCCTTCGGGCCGCGCGCTGTCGCAGACCGGCGGCCACGGCGACCTGCGTCCGCGCAGCGACGTGCTGGAGCCCTGCGCCTGCACCTTCAAGGTGGGCGCCATCGCCCGGGTGGTGGACGGCGTGGACGCGCTGCGCCTGGCCGTGCGCGAGGAACTGCAGAAGGGCGCCACGCAGATCAAGATCATGGCCTCGGGCGGGGTGGCCTCGCCCACCGACCCCATCCACGCCCTGGGCTACAGCGAGGCCGAGATCCGCGCCGCGGTGGAAGAGGCCTCCAACGCCGGCACCTACGTGCTGGCCCACGCCTACACGCCGCGCGCCATCAGCCGCGCCGTGCGCTGCGGCGTGCGCACCATCGAGCACGGCAACCTGGTGGACGCCGAGGCCGCGCGCGTGATGGCCGATCTGGGCGCCATCGCCGTGCCCACGCTCGTCACCTACGAGGCCCTGGCCAGCGAAGGCGCGGGCCTGGGGCTGCCGGCGGAATCGGTGGCCAAGATCGAGACCGTACGCACCGCCGGTCTGCGCTCGCTGGAGACCTACGCGGCCGCGGGCGTGCGCATGGCCCTGGGCACCGACCTGCTGGGCGAATCACACCGCTTCCAGAGCGACGAGTTCCGCCTGCGCGCCGGCGTGCTGGGCCATGCCGAAGCCTTGCGCGCCGCCACGGTCCACGCCGCGCACGTGCTGCAGCAGGACGGCCTGCTGGGCGTCATCGCCCCCGGCGCCACGGCCGACCTGCTGCTGGTGGACGGCAACCCGCTGCAGGACATCTCCGTGCTGCTGGGCCAGGGTGAACGCCTGCAATTGATCGTCCAGGACGGCAAGGTGGTGAAGGACGCGGCCACGCCCTCGGCCGCAGCCTCGGCCGCGGACTGAGGCTCAGGTCGACGCAGCGGGCGGCTGGGGCGCCGGGGCCCCGCCCTTGTCACTCCACAGCACGCCGCCCGTGGACCAGTCGTGGCGGGCGATGTCGAAGAACACCACGTCCACGCCATCGGCCGAGCCACCCAGGGTGCGCACGGTGGCCTCGGTCAGGGCCTGGGCCAGGGCGCGCTTTTGCTCGACGCTGCGGCCTTCGAAGAGTTCGACGCGGATGGTGGGCATGGTGGGTTCCTGGCAGTGAGGTGAAAGGAAGATCGGGCACTGGGGCCGGCAAGGCCCCAGGATGCTCAAGGCGCTGCGTCGATCAGGATGGCGCGGAAATCGTTGACGTTGGTCAGTGTCGGGCCGGTGATCACGCTGTCGCCCAGGGCGCCGAAGAAACCGTGGCCGTCGTTGTCGGCCAGACAGTCGGCCGGGCGCAGGCCGGCGGCGAAGGCGCGCTCCAGGGTGTCGGGCGCGAGCAGCGCGCCGGCCGTCTCTTCCTGGCCGTCCACGCCGTCGGTGTCGCCCGCCAGCGCATGCACCTGCGGGTGGCCGCGCAGCGTCAAGGCCAGGGAAAGCAGGCACTCCACGTTGCGCCCGCCGCGCCCGCGGCCGCGCACCGTCACCGTGGTCTCGCCGCCCGAGAGCAGCACGCAGGGGGCGGCCAAGGGCTGGCCGCGCTGCGCCACCTGCAGCGCGATGCCGCCCAGCACCTTGCCCACGTCACGGGCCTCGCCTTCCAGCGCATCGCCCAGGATGTACGCCGCGTAGCCCGCCTCGCGCGCCACGGCCGCGGCGGCTTCGAGCGAGGCCTGCGGCGCGGCAATGATGCGCGTCTCGCAGCGCGCGAGACGCGGGTCCCCGGGCTTGACGGACTCGCCCCGGCCGCTTTCCAGCACCTCGCGCACCGCGGGCGCGAGCGTGATGCCGTAGCGGCGCACGATGGCCAGCGCGTCGGCGCAGGTGGTGGGGTCGGCCACGGTGGGGCCGGAGGCGATGTCGATGGGCCGGTCGCCCGGCACGTCGGAGATCAGCAGCGTGAGCACGCGCGCCGGGTGGCAGGCCGCGGCCAGGCGCCCGCCCTTGATGGCCGAGAGGTGGCGGCGCACGCAGTTCATCTCGGAAATCGTGGCGCCACTGGCCAGCAGCGCGCGGTTGACGTCCTGCTTGTCCTGCAGCGTCAGGCCGGGGGCGGGCAGCGGCAGCAGGGCCGAGCCGCCGCCCGAGATCAGGCACAGCACCAGGTCGTCTGCGGTCAGGCCCTGCACCACCTGCAGCATGCGCTGCGCCGCGCGCAGGCCGGCCTCGTCAGGCACCGGGTGCGCGGCTTCGGCGATCTCGATGCGCTGGCACGGCACGGCGTAGCCATAGCGCGTGACGACGAAACCTGACAACGGGCCGCGCCAGGCCTGCTCCACCGCCTGCGCCATCGCGGCCGAGGCCTTGCCCGCGCCGATCACCACCAGACGGCCGCGCCCAAGCGTGGTCGGGTCCGGCAGGTGGGCAGGGATGCGCAGCGCGGGTTGCGCGCTGGCGATGGCAGCGTCGAACATGCGGCGCAGCAGCGCGCGCTGGGGGGGGAGGTTCATCGTGATCGGTCCGGCGCCTCGGCCATGTCTCAGGAGGCCATGTCTCAGGTGGCCATGACGAGCCGCCCATCAGGCCGGCCTCCCGAAGCAGGTGAAGGCCGGATCAGGCGGAAGTCTGCCCGATCTCGAAGTTGGCCAGCCTTTCCAGCGCGCGCACCATGGCCGAATGGTCCCAGGCCTTGCCGCCGTGGGCGGCGCAACTGTTGAACAGCTCCTGCGCGGTGGCGGTGTTGGGCAGGCTCACACCCAGGGCGCGGGCGCTGGACAGCGCGAGGTTCAGGTCCTTCTGGTGCAGCTCGATGCGAAAGCCTGGGTCGAAGCTGCGCTTGACCATGCGCTCACCATGCACCTCCAGGATGCGCGACGCAGCAAAGCCACCCATCAGCGCCTGGCGCACCTTGGCCGGGTCGGCCCCGGCCTTGGCCGCGAACAGCAGCGCCTCGGCCACGGCCTCGATGTTCAGCGCCACGATGATCTGGTTGGCCACCTTGGCGGTCTGCCCGTCGCCGTTGCCGCCCACCAGCGTGATGTTCTTGCCCATCAGGGCGAACAACGGCTTGACTCGCTCGAACACCGCTTCCTCACCGCCCACCATGATGGTCAAGGCGGCGTTCTTTGCACCGACCTCGCCACCCGAGACCGGGGCGTCGAGGAAATCGGCGCCCAGGGCCTGGATGCGCTGGGCGAAGTCCTTGGTGGCGATGGGCGAGATGGAACTCATGTCCACCACCACCTTGCCAGTGCGGCCGCCGGTGTGGGGCGCGCTCGCACGCAGGCCGGCGGCCACGCCCTCGGGGCCGAACAGCACGCGTTCCACGTCGGGCGTGTCGGGCAGCATGGTGAAGATGATGTCGGCCCGCTCGGCCACACCGCGCGCCGTCATGCACTGGGTGGCGCGGCTCTCGGCAATGGCTGGCGCGACCTTGCTGCGCGTATGGACGAACACCGTGTGGCCGGCCGCGATGAGGTGGCCGGCCATGGGCGTGCCCATGATGCCCAAGCCGATGAAACCGATGTTCAGGGGATTCGCTGCGGAGGTGGTCATGACGGGACGTTCGGAAATGAGCGTGGGGGACAAGGGTGGCGGAACCCGGATGTGACGCCGAACGGCGCTCGCCTCAGGGCCTGCAGATCCGGTCGGCGCGAGCGGGCGCGCCGCAGGACGTCACAGCCTCTCAGGCGGCCAGCCGATCGCGCCAGGCGAGCCCGGTCTCGGTGGCCGCCGCGGGCTTGTATTCGCAACCCACCCAGCCGCGGTAGCCGATACGGTCCAGGTGCGCGAACAGGAAGGGGTAGTTCATCTCGCCGGTACCCGGCTCGTGCCGTCCGGGGTTGTCGGCGAGCTGGATGTGACCGATGCGCGCCAGATGGCGCGACAAGGTGGCCGCGAGTTCACCCTCCATGCGCTGGGCGTGGTACAGGTCGTACTGGACGAAGGCGTTGTCGGCCCCGACCTCGTCCAGGATGTCCAGGGCCTGCGCCGTGCGGTTCAGATAGAAGCCGGGGATGTCGAAGGTGTTGATCGGCTCGATCAACAGGCGCAGACCCGCCTTCTTCAGCTCGGCGGCGGCATGGCGCAGGTTGGCCACCAGGGTCTGGCGCAATTCGGGCTCGGCCAGGCCCTCGGGCACCTTGCCCGCCAGGCAGTTCAGCTGCCCCACGCCGAGCACGCGGGCATAGGACACTGCGCGCTCCACGCCGGCTCGGAACTCGGCCCTGCGGTCGGGATGGCAGGCGATGCCTCGCTCACCCGCCTCCCAGTCACCCGCGGGCAGGTTGTGCAGCACCAACTGCAAGCGGTTTTCCGTCAGCCGCTGGCGCAGGTCCGCCGCGCTCCAGGCGTAGGGAAACAGGCATTCCACCGCCTGGAAACCCGCCTGCGCCGCGCGCTCGAACCGGTCGAGGAAGGGCACCTCGGTGAAGAGCATCGTCAGGTTGGCAGCGAAGCGAGGCATGGGGGTCTCCAGGGGGGGTGCGCGGTGGGGGGGGTGAACAGTGCGGCGGGGCCGGTGAGCGGCGCTCAGTCGAGCAAACCCTGGGCCACCAGGCCCTCGCGCCCCTGCGGGTGCCGGCAGTCGATGTCCTCGAACTCGTTGATGGCGTCGATCTCGGTGCCCATGGCGATGTTGGTCACCTTCTCGAGTATCACCTCCACCACCACCGGCACGCGGTGCTCGTGGGCCATCGTCTGCGCCAGCTTCAGCGCATCCTGGATGCGCGCCGGGTCGGTGACGCGCAGGGCCTTGCAGCCCAGGCCTTCCACCACCTTCTGGTGGTCCACGCCGTAGCCCTTGAGCGCGGGGTCGTCGACGTTGGCGTTGTCGAAGGCCAGCTGCACGCAGTAGTCCATCGAGAAGCCGCGCTGGGATTGGCGGATCAACCCGAGATAGCTGTTGTTCACCAGCACCTGCACGTAGGGCAGGTTGAATTGCGCGCCCACGGCCAGCTCCTCGATCAGGAACTGGAAGTCGTAGTCGCCCGACAGGCCGACCACCGTGCGCGTGGGGTCGGCGGCCACCACGCCCAGCGCGGCCGGGATGGTCCACCCCAGAGGCCCGGCCTGGCCGCAGTTGATCCACTGGCGCGGCCCGTGGACGTGCAGGAACTGGGCGCCCGCGATCTGGCTCAGGCCGATGGTGGACACGTAGATGGTGTCGCGCGGGAAGGCGGCGTTCATCTCCTCGTAGACCCGCTGCGGCTTGATGGGCGTCTGTTCGAAGTGGGTCTTGCGCCCCATCAGGCGCTTGCGCTCGGCGCAGCGGCCAGCCCAATCGCTGTAGTCCCGCAGCGTCCCGGCGGCCCGGCGCTCGCGCGCAGCCTGCACGAACAGTTCCAGCGCGGCCTTGGCGTCGCTGACTATGCCCAGGTCAGGGTTGAACACGCGCCCGATCTGCGTGGGCTCGATGTCCACATGCACAAAGGTACGCCCCTTGGTATAGACCTCTACCGACCCGGTGTGGCGGTTCGCCCAGCGGTTGCCGATCCCGAGCACGAAGTTGCTGGCCAGCATGGTCGCGTTGCCGTAGCGGTGGCTGGTCTGCAGGCCCACCATGCCCGCCATCAGCGGGTGATCGTCCGCAATGCTGCCCCAGCCCATGAGCGTGGGGATCACGGGCACGCCCGTGAGCTCCGCAAACTCCACCAGCAGATCGCTCGCGTCGGCGTTGATGATGCCGCCGCCGGCGACGATCAGCGGCTTGTCTGCCGCCATCAACATGTCCAGCGCCTTGTCGATCTGCTTGCGCGTGGCCGCGGGCTTGTAGACAGGCAGCGGCTCGTAGGTGTCGATGTCGAAATCGATCTCTGCCATCTGCACGTCGAAGGGCAGATCGATCAGCACCGGCCCGGGACGCCCCGAGCGCATCAGGTGGAAGGCCTGCTGGAAGGCACGCGGCATCTGTGCCGGTTCGCGCACGGTCACCGACCACTTCGTCACCGGCTTGGAGATGGACTCGATGTCCACGGCCTGGAAGTCCTCCTTGTACAGGCGGGCGCGTGGCGCCTGGCCCGTGATGCACAGAATGGGGATGCTGTCGGCGATGGCCGAGTACAGCCCGGTGATCATGTCGGTGCCGGCTGGCCCCGAAGTACCGATGCACACGCCGATGTTGCCGGGGGCGGCGCGGGTGTAGCCCTCGGCCATGTGCGAGGCACCCTCGACGTGCCGGGCCAGGATATGGGCGATGGACTGACGCTCGCGCA
The DNA here is from genome assembly GCA_046087245.1 of Rubrivivax sp. GTDB lineage: Bacteria > Pseudomonadota > Gammaproteobacteria > Burkholderiales > Burkholderiaceae_C > Rubrivivax. The sequence goes on along the minus strand of JBJTZN010000007.1, from coordinate 20,665 downwards.
GCGCGGCGTACAGCGGGTTGATGGCGGCGCCGGGCACGCCGAAGGCCTGCGTGATGCCCTCTTTCTCCATGACCAGCACGGCAGCAAGGGCGGCTTTCATCTTGGGCATGGTGAGCTCCTGAAAACGTGGGAAGGACGGATGGACAGACGCTGCGGAGCCGACACCCTTGGGCCGGTGCCGTTCGCCCTGAGCCTGTCAAAGGGCTCGACCCGAACGGAATTCCAAAGCCATGGTCGCCGATTCAATCTCAGGCTGAATGGTCGGTTGCGCCGGCCCGACTCGGAAGATGGCCCGGGCGCATGACGCATATTCCGTGTTGGAATGCGCCAATGGACGAACTGGACTGATCCATGGACCGCATCCAGGCCGTGCGCCTGTTCGTCCGCGTCGTCGACCTGGGTTCCTTCAGCAAGGCCGCCGCCGAACTCGGCATGGGTCAGCCCGCAGCCACCAAGCAGGTGGCGCGGCTGGAGATCCAGTTGGGCGCACGGTTGCTGCACCGCACCACGCACGGTGTCACGCCCACCGAGATCGGCGCGCTGTACTACGAGAAGTGCCGGCTCATCGCGCACCATGTGGAGGAGGCGGAGTCCGTGGCCGCGCTGCTGCAGTCTCAATTGCAAGGTGGTCTGCGCATCAGCACCTCGGTGGCCTTCGGCCGGCGCGCGCTGGCGCCGATGGTCATGCGCTTCATGAAGCTCAACCCGCAACTGCAGGTGGACCTGAGCTGTGACGACCGCTACGTCAACCTCGTGGAGCAAGGCATGGACGTGGCCATCCGCATGGGTAAGCTGGCCGACTCCAGCCTGGGTTCGCGCTACCTGGGCCTGAACCCCTGGGTGGTGGTGGCTTCACCCGCCTACCTGAACCAGCGCGGCCACCCCGGCTTGCCGCAAGACCTGCAGGACCACCAGGCGCTGGTCTACAGCAGCGTGCAGGGCGACGCCCGCTGGCAGTTCACCGGCCCGCAAGGGCAGACGGTGTCCATGGCCATGCGCGGGCCGCTGCGCTCCAACAACCTGTCCACCCTGCTGCTGGCCGCGCGCGAGGGCCTGGGCATTGCCGCGCTACCGCGCTACGTGGCCGAGGCGTCCATCGCCAGCGGCGCGGTGCACCCCCTGCTGGACTGCTGGGCCCTGCCCGCCCAGGAAATTCACGCCGTGTACCCCTCACCGCGCATGGTGCCGGCCAAGGTGACGCAGTTCATCGAGTGGCTGCGCGGCCAGTTCGGGCCCACGTGGTGGGCGCCCGCCGTGCGGGAGAAAGAGGCCGACATGCCCCCTGACGGCCGCCTTGTGTGAGGACCGCCTGCGCCAGCGCACCTGTCAGCGCCAGACGGTCGCGGCATCCACCCTCTTCGTGCCACCCTCCCATTCGCATCCCACGGTCCATGCCGTGACCACCCTCTACCCCCACCTGCTGGCCCCGCTGGACCTGGGCTTCACCACGCTGGCCAACCGGGTGATCATGGGCAGCATGCACACGGGGCTGGAGAATGGCCGCCAGCACCTGCCGGCCCTGGCGGCCTACTTCGCCGAGCGCGCCCGAGGCGGTGTGGGGCTCATCGTCACGGGGGGCTTTGCGCCGAACATCGAAGGCTGGGCCAAGCCCCTGGCCGGCACGCTGGCCACCTCCGGCGCGGCGCGGCGCCACCGCGCCATCACCGACGCCGTGCATGCCGAGGGCGGCAAGATCGCGCTGCAGATCCTGCACACCCGGCGCAACGCTGCGCTACTTCACCCATGGCCTGCAGGCCACGGGGGTGCAACTGCACCTGGGCGTGCGCGCCGACGCGCAGGCCCTCTTGGCGCAGCGCTTCGACGAGGTGCTGCTGGCCGCCGGCGAGCTGCCGCGCAGCCCCGGCATCCCGGGCCAGGACAACGCCCATGTGCTCAGCTACCTGCAGGTGCTGCGGGGAGCAGCCGTGGGCCCCCGCGTGGCCCTCGTCGGCGCCGGGGGCATCGGCTTTGACGTGGCGGAGTTTCTGGTCACGGCACCGGGCCACTCGGCCACGCTGAACCTGCCGCAGGGGCTGGCCGAGTGGGGCGTGGCCGATCCGGCGCAAGTGCGCGGCGGCGTGGTGCCGCCCCGGCCGGCACTGCCGCCGCGGCAGGTGACGCTGCTGCAGCGCAAGAGCGGCCAACCCGGCCGTGGCCTGGGCAAGACCACGGGCTGGATCCACCGCGCTGCGCTGCAGATGAAGCAGGTGCAGATGATCGGCGGCGTGCACTGCGAGCGCATCACGCCGCAGGGCCTGTGGGTCTCGCTTGGGGACCATTCGGGCGAGAAGCGCAAGGAGCAGCGCCTGATCGCGTGCGACACCGTGGTGCTGTGCGCCGGGCAGGAGCCCTTGCGCGAGTTGCGGGCGCCGCTTCAGGCCGCAGGCGTGAGCGTGCACCTGATCGGTGGCGCCCACGAGGCCGCCGAGCTCGACGCCAAGCGGGCGATCGACCAGGGTACGCGGCTGGCGGCCAGGCTTTGAACGCCGTACGAGGACGGTGACAGGTCGGCAGATCTCCGCCTGGAACCATTCAAGTCATCGTCGGCTCCGCCTCCAGCAGCCAGGTGCTGGCACGGTGCACCTCGATACCTGCGGGCAGGCTCACCACCGCAGGTGCGGACAAGGCCACGAGCATGGCGCGCGCGTCAGGCCACAGGCTTCGGGCGTCCTGCAGCGCGCGCACCTCCCGCGCCAGGGTGGCCGCGTCCGACAGGTCTGCACATACCTGCACCAGCCAGGCTCGACCCTCGGGCCAACGAGCGCAGAAGTCCACCTCGAAGCCGCCGGAGGTGAGCACGTAGTCCACCGCGGCGCCACGCCGCAGCAGCTCATGGAGGACAGCCGTTTCCAGTGCGTGGCCCAGATTGGGCTTGTCCGAAATGTCAAACAGTGCCATCAAGCCTGTGTCCACCGGGTACACCTTGCGCGGGTTGACCTGTCGGCGCCGCACCGAATCCGTGGCCAGCCCCACGGTGCTGATCAAGAACGCATCTTCCAGATGGGCCAGCATCTGGTGGAGCGTGTCCTTGCCCACGGATGTGCCGCGGGAGCGCAGATCGCTGAAGAACTTGTGGATGCTGAAGGCGCCCGCGGCGTTGCCGAGCAACTGCTGCACCAGCCAGCGCAGGATCTGCGGCTGGCTGAGGTTGTGCCGCTCCACCACATCGCGCAGCAGCACCACATCGACGTAACTGCGCAAGAGTTCCTGGCGGCTGCGCACATCCAGCCCCTGGGCCTCGGGAAACCCTCCCACGCTCAGGTACTCAACCAGGGCGTGGGCGAGTTGCGAGTGTTCTGCCTTGGTCAGGCGGCTTGCGGGCTTGGTCGGCTCACGGCCGGCGTGTCGCAAAGCCTCACGGAAGGCGAAGGGCGTGACCACGGCCTCCAGCGCGCGGCCCCGCATGCTGGTGGCTACTTCGCGCGACAACAGCTTGGCTGACGAGCCGGACACGAAGAGGTCGATGTTCTCGGTGTCCAGCAAGCGCCTGACGAACAACTCCCAGCCGCTGACAAGTTGAATTTCGTCCAGGAAGAAGGTGCTGCGCCGGCCGTCGCGCCACTCCGGATGGAGGTTGAAGTACTCCTCCACCAGCAAGTCCAGATCGGCCGTGCGCATACCGGCCAGCCGGTCGTCCTCGAAGCTGAAGTACAGCAAACCCTCGCGAGGGGTGCCGCCGGCATGGCGGCTGGCCAGTTGCTGCCACAAGAAGCTGGTCTTGCCAGCCCGTCGCATGCCGATGACCGCCAGGGCCTTGCCCGACACGGCCGGAAGCCACACATCACGTGCAGTCAGCTGGCGAAGCGGCGCAGCTTGCGCATCCAGGATCTTCTGCCGAAGCAACGGTCGATAAGAGTCTTCCATAAAGGACATTATGGATTCATAACGTCCTCATGAAAAGTCTCTTTCTAACCCCCACTTGATACGGGAAGCACGAGGCCCCTCGGACTGCGTCGCTCAGCTGAAGGGGCTGAAGTCAGGTCGCCGCTTTTCGAAGAAGGCCTGGAAGGCTTCACGGGCTTCGGGGCTGCGCAGGCGCTGGCCGAAGATCTCGCCTTCGGTCTTGATGGTCTGCAGCACCAGCTCGCGCTGCGGTGCGCGCATCAGGCGCTTGGCGTCGCGCACGGCGCCAGGGGGCAGTTGGTTGAAGCGCTCGGCCACGCGGCGGGCATGGGCCATCACCTCCCCCGCGGGCAGCACGGCGTTGGCGATACCGCACTCCACCGCCTGTTCACCGGTGAAGGGGTCACCCAGCAGCAGCTTCTCGGCCGCGCGGCGCGGGCCCATGAGCTGCGGCACCAGCAGGCTGGAGGCGTACTCCGGCACCAGGCCCAGGCCCACGAAGGGCATGGCCAGCCGCGCCTCGTCACTGACATAGACGAAGTCGCAGTGCAGCAGCAGGGTGGTGCCCACGCCGATGGCCGCGCCCGTGACGGCCGCCACCACAGGCTTGTGGCAATCCACCAGGGCCTTCATGAAGCGGAACACCGGTGCTTCAGCCGAATCGCTGCCCTGACCAGGTGGTCGGCTCATGAAGTCCTCGATGTCGTTTCCCGAGGTGAAGGTGCCGGGCTGGCCAGTGATCAGTACCGCGCGCACGTTGCCGTCAGCCTGCGCATCGGCCAGCGCCTGGGCCATGGCGGTGTACATCTCGGCCGTGAGGGCGTTCTTCTTCTCGGGCCGCGCAATCTCGATCGTGGCCACGCCGTTGAGGACGCCGGTGCGGATGTGTTGGCTCATCGCAGCGGCTCCTTCAGACGCGCTCGAAGATGCCGGCCGCGCCCTGGCCCATGCCCACGCACATGGTCACCATGCCGTACTTCAGCTGGCGGCGGTGCAGTGCGTGGATCACGGTGGCCGAGCGGATGGCCCCGGTGGCGCCCAGCGGGTGGCCCAGGGCGATGGCGCCGCCCAGCGGGTTGACGCGCGCCGGGTCCAGCCCCACGGTGTCCATCACGGCCAGGGCCTGGGCGGCGAATGCCTCGTTCAGTTCGATCCAGCCGATGTCGTCCAGCTTCAGGCCGCCGCCCTTCAGGGCTGCAGGGATGGCCTCGATGGGGCCGATGCCCATGATCTCGGGCGCCACACCACGCACCGAGAAACTGACGAAACGCGCCAGCGGCGTCAGGCCGAAGGTCTTGACCGCGCGCTCGCTGGCCAGGATCAACGCACCCGCGCCGTCGCTGGTCTGGCTGCTGTTGCCTGCCGTCACCGAACCCTTGGCGGCGAACACGGGCTTGAGCTTGCCCAGGCCTTCCAGCGAGGTGTCGGCACGGGGACCTTCGTCGACGCTCACGGTGCGGGTCTTCATGCCCGGCTGGCCGGCAGCCAGGTCGGGGAAGCGATCCACCACGTCCACGGGCGTCATCTCGGCGGTGAACTCGCCCGCGGCAATCGCCGCCAGCGCCTTCTGGTGCGAGGCCAGGGCGAAGGCGTCCTGCCGCTCGCGCGTGACCTTCCACTGCGTGGCCACCTTCTCCGCCGTCAGGCCCATGCCGTAGGCGATGCCTACGTTCTCGTCCTTGGCGAAGACCTCGGGGTTGAAGGAGGGCTTGTTGCCCGTCATGGGTACCAGGCTCATGCTCTCGGCGCCCCCGGCGATCATGACGTCGGCCTCGCCCACGCGGATGCGGTCGGCGGCCATCTGCACCGCCGTCAGGCCCGAGGCGCAGAAGCGGTTGACGGTGACCCCGCCCACGCTGTGCGGCAGGCCGGCCAGCACCATGGCCACGCGCGCCATGTTCATGCCCTGCTCGCCCTCGGGGAAGCTGCAGCCCACGATGGCGTCCTCGATGGCCCTGGGGTCCAGCGTGGGCACCTGGGCCAGCGCGCTGCGGACGGCGGCCACCAGCAGGTCATCCGGGCGGGTGTTGCGGAAGTACCCCCGCCCGGACTTGCCGATGGGGGTGCGGGTGGCGGCGACGATGTAGGCGTCTTGCACTTGCTTGCTCATGTGTTCGGTCTCCCGCGGGTTCAGTTGCGCACCGGCTTGCCGGTGGACAGCATGCCCATGATGCGTTCCTGGGTCTTGGGGTGGTCCAGCAGCGCGCAGAAGTGCTGGCGCTCCAGGGCCATGAGGTACTCCTCGGTCACGAGCGACCCGGCATCCACGTCACCACCGCACACCACGACGGCGATGCAGGAGGCCAGATGGAAGTCGTGGGCGCTGATGAAGCCCCCGTCGCGCATGTTTGCCAACTGCCCCTGGATGGTGGCCTTGGCGTTGCGTCCGGCCACGGGGAAGGGCACGCGCGCGGGCGGGCGCCAGCCGCTTTCGGCCAGGGCCTTGGCCTGCACCAGGGCGACATACAGCAGTTCATCCTTGTGGGGCACGATCACGTCGCCCTCGAGCAGGTAGCCCAGCTTGCGCGACTCCAGCGCACTGGTGCCCACCTTGGCCATGGCCGCGTTGGTGAACCCGTCGGAGAGGAACTTCAAGATGTCGGCATTCGCGTTGCCGGCCGCCGCCATCTCCGCGGCACGCCGGGCGATGTAGGTCAGGCCACCCGCACCCGGCACCAGGCCGACACCCACCTCGACCAGCCCCATGTAGGCTTCCATCGTCGCGACCCGGCGCGCGCAGTGGATCGCCAGCTCGCAACCGCCGCCCAGGGCCAGCCCGCGCACGGCGGCCACCACGGGCACCTGCGCATAGCGCAGCCGCAGCATGGCGTCCTGCAGCTTCTTCTCCTCCGGCGCAATGCCCTTGGAGCCCAGCTTCATGAACACCGGCATGAGCGATTCGAGGTTGGCCCCGGCCGAGAACACATCGTCGGGCGACCAGATCACCACGCCCCGGGCGTTGGCTTCGGCAACCGCCACCGCCCTGTCCAGCCCCTCGATCACGGCCGGGCTGATCAGATGCAGCTTGGCGGTGATGCTGGCCACGATGATGTCACCGTCGGGCGTCCAGACGCGGATCTCGTCGTTGCGGAAGAGTTCGGCGCCGCAGGACAGTACCGGCGCTTCGCCCGAGCCCATGACGTTCTCGCGGAAGGGCTGGCGCGCATAGACCGGCAGATCGCTCATGGGCGCGTACTGCAGGCTGCTGGAGCTGGCATCCAGGGAGACTTTCAGAGGGTCCGGGGACTGCTCGGTCTTGTGCAGAAGGATCTTCGAGCGAGCCGGGCTGAAGGAACCCTCGGGCGTGTGCACGCCCTCCTCCAAGGCCCAGACCCAGTCCGGCAACGGGGCGTTGCACAGGGCGCGGCCGGCATCGATGTCGGCCTGCACCCACTGCGCCACCTGCTTCCAGCCGGCCTGCTGCCACAGCTCGAAAGGACCTTGCTGCAGGCCGAAGCCCCAGCGCATGGCGAGGTCCACATCGCGCGCGCTGTCGGCGATGGCTGCCAGGTGCACGGCGGCGTAGTGGAAGCCATCACGCAGGAGGGCCCACAGGAACTGCGCCTGGGGATGCGTGCTGTCGTGCAGCAGCTTCAGGCGCTCGGCCGGCGGCTTCTTGAGCATGCGCTCGACCAGGGGCTCGGCCTTCCCGCCCGCGCTCACGTACCCGCCCGTGGCGGGGTCCAGGCGCAGCACGTCCTTGCCCACCTTCTTGAAGAAGCCCGCGCCGGTCTTCTGGCCCAGAGCGCCCTGGGCCAGGAGGCCGGCCAGCACCGCCGGCGTCTCGTACAGCGCCTCGAAGGGATCCTCGGCGGCCTTGCCGGTGCCCAGGTTGTCCTGCATCGTGCGGATGACATGGGCCATGGTGTCCAGGCCCACCACGTCCGCAGTGCGAAAGGTACCCGACGAGGCGCGGCCCAGCTTCTTGCCGGTGAGATCGTCGACCACATCGAACGGCAGCCCGAAGTTCTGCGCCTGCTTCATGGTGGCCAGCATGCCGGCGATGCCCACGCGGTTGGCAATGAAGTTGGGCGTGTCCTTGGCGCGCACCACGCTCTTGCCCAGGGCCGAGGTGACGAAGGTCTCCAGGTCATCGATCACGCCGGGGTCGGTGGAGGGTGTGGCGATCAGCTCCACCAATGCCATGTAGCGGGGCGGATTGAAGAAGTGGATGCCGCAAAAGCGCGAACGCACGGCGTCGGGCAGGGCCTGGCAGAGCTGGCCGATGGACAAGCCGGAGGTGTTGCTGGCCAGCACGGCATGCGGAGCCAACGCCCCGGCAATGCGCGCGTACAGCTCACGCTTCCAGTCCATGCGTTCTGCGATGGCCTCGATCACCAGGTCGCACTCGGTGAGCAGGGACAGATGCTCTTCGTAGTTGGCCGCGACGATGCGCGAGGCCAGCTCGGGCAGGCCCAACGGGGCGGGCTTGATCTTCTTCAGGTTGTCGATGGCCTTGGTGACGATGCCGTTTTTCGCTCCGTCTCTTGCTGGGAGTTCGAACAGCACCACCGGCACATTGAGATTGACCAGATGGGCCGCGATCTGCGCTCCCATCACCCCGGCGCCGAGGACGGCAACCTTGCGAACCTGGAACTTGATGCTCATGTCACTCCACCCTCATCCATGTTTGCGTGCGCCCCAGCACCGGCGCGCCGATGTAGCCACGAACTTCCAGCGCCTTGCCGCCGTCCTTGGGCGCGAGGCGAACCTTGTAGACCTTGCCGTTGTTCGGGTCCAGGATGGAGCCGCCGTCCCAGTGGTCGGCCCCGCCGTGCCGCTTCACGCCTTCCAGGATGGTCATGCCGACCACGCGTTGGTCCTTCCTGGCACCCTCGCACTTGTCGCACCTGGCGTCCTGCTTGGTCGGGTCCGTGATCTTCTCGATCCGGCCGGACAGCACACCGCCCGTCTCGGCAATGCGCACGAGCGAGCGCTCCTGCTTGGTCTCGTCATCGATGGTCTTCCACAGGCCCACGGGGGTGGCTTGGGCAAGGGCGCCGGCGGACCAGGCCAAGGTGGCGGCGGCCCATGCGGCGGCAGTCGTGATCTTCATCTTCATGTCTCCCTGGTCAGAACATCGCCTCGTCCATCGCCAGCAGCGGCGCCACACCGGAGCGGGCCGTGCGGATCAGCCCAGCCGTCTCCGGCAGCAGCTTGGCGAAGTAAAAGCGCGCCGTGTGCAGCTTGGCGGCGTAGAACGGGTCGCCCGAGTCCTTCCTGGCCAGCGCCACCTTGGCCATGCGGGCCCAGAAGTAGGCGAAGACCAGGTGACCGCATACCCGCAGGTAGTCCACCGCCGCACCACCCACTTCATCCGGGTTGCCGAAGGCCTTCATGCCCAGTTCGGTGGTGAGCTTGGTGACCTTGTCGCCCAGGTCGGCCAGCGGGTTGACAAACTCCTGCATCGCCTCGTTCGTGCCCTCCTCCTCGATGAACTCGGCCACCATCTTGCCGAACTTCTTCAGCTTCTTGCCGTTGTCGGCCAGCACCTTGCGCCCCAGCAGGTCCAGCGACTGGATGGTGTTGGTGCCCTCGTAGATCATGTTGATGCGGGCATCGCGCACGTACTGCTCCATGCCCCACTCGCGGATGTACCCGTGTCCGCCGAAGACCTGCAGGCAGTGCGAGGTGGCGATCCAGGCGTTGTCGGTCAGGAAGGCTTTGATGATCGGGGTGATCAGCGCCACCAGGTCGGCGCACTCGGCGCGCTCGTCCGCGTCGTCGGTGGAGAGTTCGCGGTCGATCAGCATGCCGCACCAGATGGCCAGCGCCCGGCCGCCCTCGGCATACGCCCGCGTGGTCAGCAGCATCTTGCGCACGTCAGGGTGCACGATGATGGGATCGGCCGGCTTGTCCGGCGCCATCACGCCGCTCAGGCTGCGCATCTGGATGCGGTCTTTCGCGTAGGCCACCGCATTCTGGTAAGCCACTTCGGTCAGGCCGAGCGACTGGTTGCCCACACCCAGGCGCGCCGCATTCATCATCACGAACATCGCCGCCAGGCCCTTGTGCGGCTGCCCCACCAGTGTGCCCACGGCGCCGTCCAGCACCATCTGGCAGGTGGCGTTGCCGTGGATGCCCATCTTGTGCTCGATCGCGCCGCAGTGGATGCCGTTGCGCGCGCCGAGCGAGCCGTCGGCGTTGACATGGAACTTCGGCACCACGAACAGCGAGATGCCCTTGCTGCCCGCGGGCGCGTCCGGCAGCCGCGCCAGCACCAGGTGGATGATGTTGGACGCCAGATCGTGTTCACCGGCGGAGATGAAGATCTTCTGGCCCGTGAGGCGGAAGCTGCCGTCAGCCTGCGGTTCGGCCTTGGTGCGCAGCATGCCGAGGTCGGTGCCGCAGTGCGGCTCGGTCAGGCACATGGTGCCCGTCCACTCGCCGCTGGTCAGCTTGGGCAGGAAGGTGGCCTTCTGTTCGGGCGTGCCGTGGGCGTGCAGGCACTCGTAGGCGCCGTGCGAGAGGCCGGGGTACATGGTCCAGGCCTGGTTGGCCGAGTTCAGCATCTCGTAGAAGCACTGGTTCACCACGATGGGCAGGCCCTGGCCGCCGTACGCGGGGTCGCAGCCCAGTGCCGGCCAGCCGCCTTCCACGTACCGGGCATAAGCCTCCTTGAAGCCGGCCGGGGCCGTCACTTCGTGCGTGCTCTTGTCGAGCGTGCAGCCCTGCGCGTCGCCGCTGGCATTGAGGGGAAAGATCACCTCGGCGGCGAACTTGCCGCCTTCCTCCAGCACGGCGTTGATGGTGTCGGCGTCGATGTCCGCGTGGCGCGGCAGCATCTTCAGTTCCTCGGTGACGTTGAGCAGTTCGTGCAGCACGAACTGCATGTCGCGCAGCGGCGGGGTGTAGACGGGCATGAGGTTCTCCTTGAAGTCAACGGGTCAGGATGCGCTCGAAGCCGGCGCGCGCGCGCGCCGCAGCACCCGGTGTGCGCAGGAAGCGCGCATCGTGGTGCAGCGCCAGGATCAGGCCGTGGATCTCGAACAGCATCTGCTGCGGGTCGGCGCTGGGGGGCAGGTGCTCCTCCTCCACCGCCATGCTGATGGCCCGGCCCAGGGCCAGGTGCCAGGCCCGCACCATCTCCACCAGGGCGTCCCTCACGGGGCCGGGGCGGTCGTCGAACTCCACCGCGCCACTGATGTAAATGCAGCCGGAATCGATCTCCACCGACACGCGGCGCACCCAACGCTCGAACAGCGCGCGCAGGCGCGGCAGGCCGCGCGGCTCGGTCATGCAGGGCTGGAAGACCTCGGCCTCGAACCGGGCGTGGTACTCACGCACCACCGAGATCTGCAGTTCCTCGCGCGAGCCGAAGTGGGCGAACACCCCCGACTTGCTCATGCCCATCAACTCCGCCAGGGCACCGATGGACAGACCCTCCAGCCCCATGTGCGAGGCCATGCCCAGGGCCGCGTCCAGGATGGCCGCGCGGGTCTGCCGGCCCTTGTTGGGCGTGTGTCGCTGCTCGGAGGAGACCAGGGTGTCCATCAGGGGGGTCCATGCAGGTGTCCGGGAACCGGAAGGCAGACATCGCAGCAGCCGGCTGCGAGGGGCGCCAGTCGGAGCCGACAACGACGAGTTGTAAGTCCAAAATCGAACGCTCGTGCTATTTTGCATCCGATCCGCACTTTGTCCACCCCACCGGCTCACGCGCGCAGGGGTTTTCGGCATCCAGCCCACAATGCGTCGCCGTGCAGGCTTGGTATCCTCGGTCTGCAAGGACGCTCCGGTATGGAATTGCTTCAACTCGACGTTTCCGGCAGGCCGCAGGCTTGGATCTCGGCCCACGAGGCTGCCACGCTGTACGCCAGCAACGCGGTGGCCTGGACGCTGGGTGACGCCGTGCATGTACTGCGCGGCGGTATCCAGCGCACCACGGGCCGGCAGTCGCGCATCGAGGTGCACCCCATCCTGGCCGTCAAGGGGGCCGTGCCCAGCCGGGCCTGGCGCACGGACCCGGCGTTGACCAATCCCAAGTTGTTCGCGCGCGACCGCCACCTGTGCGCCTATTGCGGGCGGCGGGTGCGATTCGAGGAACTCACGCGCGAACACATCGTGCCCGTGTCCCGCGGCGGGCGGGACACCTGGATGAACTGCATCACCGCCTGCCGCAGTTGCAACGGCCAGAAGGCCAACCGGCTGCCCGAGGAGGCGAGCATGACGCTGCACTACCTGCCCTACGTACCCAGCCTGCACGAGGACATGATCCTGCGCGGCCGACGCATCCTCAGCGACCAGATGGAGTTCTTGCTGGCCAGCGTCCCCAGGCACTCGCGCCTGCACAGCTGAGGTCCGAAGGGGGCCGGCGCAGCCCAGCCGCTGCAAGATGATTCTTCACATTGAAGGGGCATCGTGTCGGCCTGAGGCGCGTGGGCCTCGCCACGCAACACGCTGACCGAGGAGTTCCATCCATGCAAACCCGTCTCATCACCCTGACCCTGGCGGCCTTGCTGTCCGCCTGCGCCACCACCAGCCCGGACGTGGTGCGGCGCGATGACGCCAACCGCCTGTCCAGCGTGATCGACGCCGTGGTGCTGTCGGTGCGCGCGGTGACGGTGGAGGGTCAGCAAAGCGGCATCGGCGGCGCCGCTGGCGGCGTGGTGGGTGCCGTTGCGGGCAGTTCCTTGGGCGGCGGCCGCCGCGACAACGCCGTGGGTGGCGTGCTCGGGGCCGTGGCTGGCGCCGTGGTCGGCAACGCCATTGAGCGTTCAGCCACCCGTGAAGAGGCCGTGGAGGTGCTGGTGCAGTTGCGCAGCGGCGAGCGGCGGGCGGTCGTGCAGGCCAAGGGTGGGGAGGAACTGCGCCCCGGCGATGCGGTGATCATCGTCACCACGGGCGGCAAGGCCCGCGTCAGCCGGGCCCCGGCGGGGGTGCCGGCCCCGCCCACGGTTGCGCCTACCAGCGCGCCTGGACAGCGCAGCTGAGGTCGGCACCACCGCGCGCGGCAGCGCAGTTTTGCCGCTTGCTAGCGCGGCGCCGCGGGAGCGCCCGAGACGCTGCCCGCGTCCGGGGCGAAGGCTTCGAGCATCCACGCCGACTGCGTGGCGTGCTCCTCGAACAGGTGGTGCTGCACGCCATAGCGCACCAGCGAAGCGGTGCCAGCCACGCCCAACTTCTCCATGATGTGGGCCTTGTGCGTGCTCACGGTCTTGATGGACAGGTGCAAGTCCGCGGCGATGTCGGTCAGCCGCTTGCCAGCCATGATGTGGCGATAGACCTCGAACTCCCGGTTGCTGAGCTGCTCGTGGGCCGGCGCCCCCTGCACGTCCTGCAGGCCCACGGCCATGCGTTCGGCCAGTTCCGAGGGCACGTAGGCGCCGCCTGCGGCGATCTTGCGTAGGGCGTGCACCAGTTGTTCGGCCGCGCCATCCTTGGTCAGGAAGCCGCTGGCGCCGGCGCGGAAGGCACGAACGGCGAACTGGTCCGAGGTATGCATCGTCAGCACCAGGATCTTCGTGGCGGGGAAATCCGCGCGAAGGCGCTTGATCAGATCCATGCCCGGGACCCCCGGCATGGACAGATCGAGCACCACCACATCGGTCTGATGGTGGCGCAGCGCCTCCAGCACTTCGACGCCCGTACCGGCTTCGGCCACCACCTCGATGTCGTGCTCCGACGCGAGCAGGCGGCGCAAGCCTTCGCGCAGCATCTGGTGGTCGTCGGCCAGCACCGCGGTGATGGCCCCTGTGATCGGATTGCTCAAGACCTTCCCCCTCTTCCCAACAACACCTTCAAGCGCAAACGCCTCGGCGCATCTGTCATATGTCGATAGCGGCACAAGTACCTGGCGCGGCGAGGTTGCCGACCACCACCGTCGTTCAAGAACATGCCGTGTTCAATTCTCGGCAAAAGAACAATGACGTCTGCACGGGCTCCCCGCCGGGGTGCCAACTTGTTCGCACTGTCAGGGCGCGGCGGCCGACGCGCTTGACCCAGGTCAACTCCAGACCGGGCCCGTCGCGCGGGCCGTGTCGGAGTTCTCCGACCCACGGGTCAGTGGCACGCCGATTCAAGGGCGCACAGTCCGAACACAGCTTCATCCGCGCGCTGATACCGCTATCGCGCATCTTGAGGGAAGCTGGCGTCCTGTTCAACGAGACCACCTGCTCAGGGAGAGACCATGACGCTCGTCACGCCAACCACCGTCTACACCGATCTCGCCAAGCCCAGGGCGGGCGCCACAGGGGCGGCGCGGTGCACCGCCTCGGACCTGCTGCGCTGGGCCGGCCTGGCCGACCAGGTGACCGAGCAGACCGACCGCATGCCCTACGCCACGCGCCGCGTGCGCGCCGACACCGCGCTGGTGCATGAGGGCAACCCCTTCGAGTATCTGTACTTCGTCTGTGCGGGCAGCTTCAAGTGCGTGCAGGTGGACGCCGAGGGCTACGAGCAGGTGCTGGGCTTTGCCCTGCACGCCGACATGATCGGCCTGGACGGCATGAGCCGCGGGCGCCACGCCAGCGGCGCCGTGGCGCTGGAGGACTCCACCGTGGCCGCGCTGCCCTTTGCCGACGTCATGGCCGCCTCCCGTCGCATGCCCGCGATGGAGCACCTGATCCAGCGCGCGGTCGGTGCCGAACTGCTGCGGCGCAGTGACACGCAGTACCTCATGTCCGCCGCCAGTTCGGAAGTGCGCGTTGCCCGCTTCCTGCTGCACTTCGCCAAACGGCAGAACGCGCTGGGCTACTCCGACCGCCGCATCCGCCTGCGCATGACGCGGCGCGACATCGCCAGCCACCTGGGGGTGGCGCACGAGACCGTGAGCCGCGCGCTCACCGCGCTGCAGCAGGTGGGTGGCATCACGGTCACCTACCGGGACATCGAGATCGTCGACGCGAAGCTGCTGCAGGAGATTCAGCGGGTCACCCGCGGCACCTGGAAGGGCGCGTTGCGGCAGGGCGGGCTGGCCGCGGTGCCGGTGCCCGCGGTGTCGGCCTCGCACCTTCACGCCTGAGGCGTGCCGGGCACGGCCAGCGCAGCCACGACTTCCTCGTCGGTCACCTGCCGAAAGTCCCGATAGTGCGCGCCCACCGCGACGAACGGCAGGGGTGTCCACAGGCACACCGTGGCGTCCACTTCACCTGCCAGCGACTGCAGCACCTCCGCGGGCGCCACGGGCACCGCCAGGACCACGGCGCGGGGACGGCGCCGATCGGTGCCCTGCGGATCCGGCGGCGAAGCAGCAGCGCGCAAGGCCTTGAGTGCGGCGCGCAGCGTCGTTCCGGTGGCCACGCCGTCGTCAACCACGATCACCGTGCGCCCGTCCACCGGCACACGGGCGCGCCCTTGCAGATAACGCAAACGACGACGCTCGAGTTCAGCGCCTTCGCGCGCCACGCCGCGCTCCACATGCGCCCGGTCGGCGCCCGTGGCTGCCATGAGGGTGGGGTCGACGTAGGTCTGCAGCGCGGCGCGCGCGTGCTGACTCCCGGGTTCCTGCGCGGCCGCCTGGCCGCCTGTACCCAGCGCCGCGATGGCGGCCACGGCCAGCTCGGGCTGGCCGGGGGCACCGATCTTGCGCACCATCAGCAACTCCAGGGGCGCCTGCAGTGCGCGCGCCACCTCGGCGGCCACAGGCACCCCGCCGCGCGGCAGCGCCAGCACCAGGGGCTGGGACAGGGCCAGTGGTCGCAGGGCCTGCCCCAGCGCCCGACCCGCCGCAGCCCGGTCGGCAAAGCGCTCGCGGTGCAGCGCAGGCTGCAGCGTCCGGCCCGATACCAAGCCCCGCGCCTGCACCGCAGGCTCGGGCCCGGGCCTGCGCCGGTCATCGACCTGGTCACCTGGTTCCAGCATGGTCGCGCCTTCCTCCACCTTGAACGCCGCCGCCCGCCCGAGGGCGGTGCCGCGGCGCCTCGCGCACTGTGGAGCCGCAGGCGGGGTGCACGCCTGACCATCATCAAGGCCGTGCGCGCGCGCCACGCGAGCATCCCTGTGCCCAAAACCCCCCGACCCACCCACCACGCCGGGAGATATCCCCATGCCTGAAGCTCCAGTGCTGATCGGCGTTCACCGCTTGCCCGGGATCCTGACCGTACCCAAGGGTGCGCGCGGACTGGTGCTGTTCGCCCACGGCAGTGGCAGCAGCCGCCACAGCCAGCGCAATCTGCACGTGGCGGCCCTGCTGCAGGCGCATGGCCTGGCCACGCTGCTGTTCGATCTGCTCAGCGCGCAGGAAGGGCATGACCGCGGCCATGTCTTCAACATTCCGCTGCTGGCGCGCCGCCTGGCCGAGGCGGTGGACTGGGCCGGGCGTCAGCAGGCCCTGGCCCATCTGCCGCTGGGGCTGTTCGGCGCCAGCACGGGCGCGGCAGCGGCGCTGACGACCAGCGTCCTGCGGCCGCAGCGCATCCACGCCATCGTCTCTCGCGGCGGTCGCCCAGACCTGGCGGCCGCCGTCTTGCCGTCCGTGACCGCACCCACGCTGATGATCGTGGGTGGCGCCGACCTTGACGTGCTGGACTTGAACCAGCAGGCCATCGCCCGCATGCGCGCTCCGGTGCGCCTGAAGGTCATCCCGGGGGCGACCCATCTGTTCGAGGAGCCGGGTACGCTGGACCGGGTGGCCTTGCTGGCCGCGCAGTGGTTCCGTGACCACGCACCCACCGCGCTGGGGCTGCAGGCGGGCACCGGACGCGAGGCCCTGATCGACCAGCCCGAACCGGCCGAACGGCGCCAGCGCAGGGATCGCCGGCTGTGGCCCCGCCCCGCATTCGCGTCCCACATCTTCGCCGATAGCACGCCCACCACCCTGCCCGGCCCGGCCGCAGGCCGCGCCGCGGTCACCCGGCTGTTCAAGGACGGGCGCTGAGCTCCTGGCGCCGCTCGCGCATCGGTCGCGCGGGCTCGCCCACGGAAAGCGACGCGGAGGCAACGACCACCGCACGCATGCCCGAGCCTGCTGCGGCGGCGGCTTGCTTCATCATGACCAACTGCCCGGTGCGGTTCTTGGAGTCCCCCAGCGCGGCAGCGCCAGGCCTTCAGGGCGCCAAGGCGACGAAACGGCGCCAAGTGCCACGCGCGGCGCGCGCCATGTGGGCCGCATCCACGCCGAAGAATTCCCGCAGGGCCGAGCGGGTGTCGCTGCGGCCGAAGCCGTCGGTGCCCAGCGTCACGAACTCGCGGCCGGTGGGCACGTAGGCGCGGATGCCCTCGGGCACGGCGCGCACGTAATCGGTGGCGGCCACCACAGGGCCCCGGCCCTGCTGCAGCAATTCGGTGACGTACGGCAGGGCCTGCGGGGCCGGTGCGCCCGCATCCCACGCGAGGTCACGCAAGCGCTCCCAATCCTGCCCCTGGCGCGCCAGTTCGCTCCAGCTCGTGATGCTGAACACCGTGCTGGCAAGGCCCTCGGCGGCCAGCAGGCGCGCGGCCTTGCGCACCTCGGTCAGGATGGCGCCTGAGCCCAACAACGTGACTTCACCCACTGCATCGCCTTCGGCCGCCACCCGCTCGAAGAGGTACCCACCGCGCAGCACGCCCTCTGCGGCCCCAGGCGGCAGGTCCGGCTGGGCGTAGTTCTCGTTCATCAGCGTGATGTAGAAGAACTCGTCGCACTGCTCCAACAGCATGCGGCGCATGCCGTAGTCCACGATCAGGGCCATCTCGCCGGCAAAGGCCGGGTCCCAGGCCCGGCAGTTGGGGATGGTGGCCGCCACCAGGTGGCTGCTGCCGTCCTGGTGCTGCAGGCCCTCGCCGCCCAGGGTGGTGCGGCCCGAGGTGGCCCCCAGCAGGAAGCCGCGGGCGCGCTGGTCGGCGGCGGCCCAGATGGCGTCGCCCACGCGCTGGAAACCGAACATCGAGTAGTAGATGTAGAAGGGCAGCATGGCCAGGCCGTGCACGCTGTAGCTGGTGGCTGCCGCCGTCCAGCTGGCGATCGCCCCCGCCTCGCTGATGCCTTCTTCCAGGATCTGCCCGTCCAGCGCCTCGCGGTAGCTGAGCACCGAGCCGATGTCCTCGGGCTCGTAGCGCTGGCCCACGCTGGAGTAGATGCCCACCTGCTTGAACAGGTTGGCCATGCCGAAGGTGCGCGCCTCGTCGGCCACGATGGGCACGATCCGCGGCCCGATGCCCGGCTGCTTGAGCAGGCTGCCCAGCAGGCGCACGAAGGCCATGGTGGTGGACATCTCCTTGCCACCGGGCTGCAGGGCGAAGCCGGCGTAGTCGGCCAATGCGGGCACGGGCACCTCGGCGCCGACGCCTGCGGCCGGGTCGCGCGCCGGCAGCGGCCCGCCCAGGGCCTGGCGCCGCGCGTGCAGGTAGCGCATCTCGGGGCTGTCCTCGGCCGGCTTCACGAAGGCCAGCGTGCGCGCCTGCTCGTCACTCAAGGGCAGGTGGAAGCGGTTGCGAAAGGCGATGAGGTCGTCTTCGTCGAACTTCTTCTGGCTGTGCGTGGTCATGCGCCCCTGGCCGGCCGCCCCCATGCCGTAGCCCTTCTTGGTGTGCGCCAGGATCACGGTGGGCGTGCCGGTGTGGCGGGCGGCGGCGGTGTAGGCGGCATGGATCTTCACCAGGTCGTGCCCGCCGCGCTTCAGGCGGTCGATCTGTTCGTCCGTCAGACCCTGGGCCAGGGCGGCGAGTTCCGGGTTCTGGCCGAAGAAGTGGTCGCGGTTGAAGCGCCCGTCCTTGGCGGCAAAGGTCTGCATCTGGCCGTCCACCGTGTGGGCGAAGGCGCGCACCAGGGCGCCGGTGGTGTCGCGCGCGAACAGGCCGTCCCAGTCGCTGCCCCACAGCAGCTTGATGACGCTCCAGCCGGCGCCCCGGAACAGCTTCTCCAGCTCGTCGACCACGCGTCCGTTGCCGCGCACCGGGCCGTCCAGACGCTGCAGGTTGCAGTTCACCACCCACACCAGTTGGTCCAGGCGCTCGCGCGAGGCCAGGGTCAAGGCGCTCATGCTCTCGGGCTCGTCCATCTCGCCATCGCCGAACACGCCCCAGACCTTGCGCCCGGCGCAGTCCAGCAGCCCGCGGTGCGTGAGGTAGCGCATGAAACGGGCGTGGTAGATCGAGCTGATGGGCCCCAGGCCCATGGAGCCGGTGGGGAACTGCCAGAAGTCCGGCATCAGCCAGGGGTGGGGGTAGCTTGAGAGACCCCTGGCGCCCTGCCGCGGGCCGGTGATCTCCTGCCGGTAGTGCGCCAGATCGGCCTCGCTCAAGCGCCCCTCCAGGAAGGCCCTCGCGTACACCCCTGGTGCGCTGTGCGGCTGGAAAAACACCAGATCACCGCCCTGGCCTGCCGGGCCCCGGGCGCGGAAGAAGTGGTTGAAGCCCACCTCGAACAGATCGGCCGCACTGGCATAGCTGGCGATGTGGCCGCCCAGGTCACCGTGGGCCGCGTTGGCGCGAACCACCATGGCCAGCGCGTTCCAGCGCATCAGCGAGGCGAGCTTCTCCTCGATGGCCAGATCCCCCGGAAAGGGCGGCTGGCGATCTGCCGGGATGGTGTTGACGTAGGGGGTCACCAGTTCGGGCGACCAGCCGATGCGCGGGTCCCGCGCCAGCAAGGCCAGTTGGTCCAGCACGAAGCGGGCGCGCTCGGGCCCGTGCCGCTGCACCAGCGCCTGGAAAGCCTCGCGCCACTCGGCGGTCTCCTGTGGGTCCGGGTCGGGCAAGGGCGCCGGGGCCACCTGCGCTGCCCCGGGCGGGCCGGACAGGCCGGGCACGCATGACGCGGCGGCAGGGCCGGGCATGTCGACCGGGTCGACAAGGAAGCGGGACAGACCTGGGTCACTCATGTACACACTGTAGGCGGGCGAGCGCGAAATGAGTTGCTGAAGAAGCCTCCTGCAGGGTCGTTCGCGGCATAACATGCCGCTTTATTCCAAGAATCCGGCCGGTTATGCAGCTTGACACGATAGATCTGCGCATCCTGAACCAGTTGCAGCGCGACGGCTCGCTGACCAACGTGGAGCTCGCGCGTCGCGTGCATCTGTCGCCCTCGCCCTGCCTGACGCGCGTCAAGGCCCTGGAAGCGGCGGGCGTCATCGAGCGCTACGTCGCGCTGACCAACGCCAAGGCCCTGGGCCTGGGGCTGAACGTGTTCATCAACATCAGCCTGAAGGAGCAGGGCAAGGAGTCGCTGGCCGAGTTCGAGCGGCGCATCGTCGAGCACGAACAGGTGATGGAGTGCTACCTGATGACGGGCGACAGCGATTACCTCATCCGCGTGGCGGTGCCCGACATCGGCGCGCTGGAGCGCTTCATCCTGGAGCAGCTCACGCCCATCCCCGGCATCGAGAAGATCCGCTCCAGCTTCGCCCTGAAGCAGGTGAGGTACAAGACGGCGCTGCCGCTGCCAGCCACCGCCCCCCACCCCCGTTCGGGCTGAGCCTGTCGAAGCCCTTCGATCCAACCCACCTCAAGCCATGACCGCCTCCTTCCCTGTTGCTGCCGTGGGCGTGGACTGGGGCACCACGCACCGGCGAGGCTACGCGCTGGCTGGCGACGGCCGCTGCCTGGCCGAGCACACGGACACCGACGGCATGCTGGCGGCGCGCGGCCGCTTCGAGCCGTCTCTGCACACGCTGCTTCACGCCCTGAACGCCAGCGGCCCGCGGGTGCGGGTGCTGATGTCCGGCATGGTAGGCAGTGCCCACGGCTGGGTGCAGGCGCCCTACCTGGGGCCCGAAGTGCGCTTGAGGGAACTGGGCCACCATCTGCTGCGGGTGCCGGGCACGGCGCGGCGCGTCGAGATCGTGCCTGGCATCGCGATGAAGACAGCCACCACCGTGGACGTGATGCGCGGCGAGGAAACCCAGCTCCTGGGCGCGGCCCTGCTGGGGCATCAAGACGGCTGGTTCCTGCTGCCCGGCACCCACAG
>JBJTZN010000006.1:0-41758 GCA_046087245.1 Rubrivivax sp. | reverse complement strand
CCGTTGGGGTGGCATCGACCTCGCACCGTACTACCCCCAGGGCGCCAAGCCGATGGTGCGCGGTGAGGCGGTCAACACCGCCACCACCTACGGCTACGACAGCGTGACGATGATGCAGGAAACCAAGACGACGGTCTGCCAGATCGAGAAAGCCACGGCCTGAGGGCCTTGAACTTTCGGCCCTACGACCATCGCCCGAATATCCTGAAGAACCACCATTGAGGAAGGCTTCACCATGGCCCGCATGAAATTCATCTGCGACTCGGAGCGCTGCATCGAGTGCAACGGTTGCGTCACCGCCTGCAAGGCCGAGCACGACGTGCCCTGGGGCGTGAACCGCCGCCGCGTGGTCACGCTCAACGACGGCGTGCCCGGCGAGAAGAGCATCTCCGTGGCGTGCATGCACTGCTCGGACGCGCCCTGCATGGCGGTGTGCCCGGTGGACTGCTTCTACCGCACCGACGACGGCGTCGTGCTGCACGACAAGGACGTGTGCATCGGCTGCGGCTACTGCTCTTATGCCTGCCCCTTCGGCGCGCCGCAGTTCCCCAGCAACGGCACCTTCGGCCTGCGCGGTAAGATGGACAAGTGCACCTTCTGCGCTGGGGGCCCCGAGGCCAACGGCAGTGCGGCCGAGAACGAGAAGTACGGCCGCAACCGCCTGGCCGAAGGCAAGCTGCCGGCCTGCGCCGAGATGTGCTCGACCAAGGCCCTGCTGGGTGGTGACGGCGACGTGGTGGCCGACATCTTCCGCACCCGGGTGCTCACCCGCGGCAAGGGCAGCGAGGTCTGGGGTTGGGGCACGGCCTACGGCAAGCCCGCGGGCGGCGCCACCGGGCAACCCGCCAAGGGCGCCAAGTCATGAACCGGTCAGGTTCTGTGCTGGCCGGCGCGGTGGCCCTGGCGGCCGCCGTCCTGCTGACCGGTTGCGAGAAGGCCCAGGTGTCGCAGCCTGGCAAGCGCAAGCCGGACGTGGCCGCCTACCAGGGCACCGACAACGCCTTTGCCGACACGAGTTGGAAGCGCGGTGACTCAGCGGCCTGGGAAGAGCAGTTGCGCAAGCGCTCCCAGGGTCAGAACGAGTACTCGCGCGCCAGCCCGCCCTGAGCGCCGGCTTCAGCACAAGACCCTCACGAGATCGTCGCTGCCCTTGCCGTACGCGGCCCCAGTGACCCAGGAGACACGATGCGAAAGCTGCCCTCCCTCCACCGCCTGCTGGCACGCTTGCTGACCGGCCCGGTCCTGGCCGGTGCCTTGGCGCTTGGCCTGGCTGCTCCGGCGGCAGCTCAAACTGCAGCCCCAGCCGCAGCAGCCCCTGCAGTGGCCGCCGCGCCCGATGCCAAGGGCCCGCCCGCCGGCTTCGTGGCGCCTGCCGAGCCCAAGCCGGACGAGACCAATGCCCAGCGCGCCAAGACGCAGCCTGGGAACAACACACCCTTCTGGCGTGACGTGCGCGAAAGCGGCCAGAAGGAAGGCATCGTCAGCATGCCCATCCCCGAAGGCGGCGTGCTGGTGCAGCGTTTCGTGCAGTACCCCGGTTCGAGTTTCACCACCGCTGGCGAAGCCTGGCGCCAGGTGCGCAACCGCTGGATCATTCCCTACGGCGGTTCGCTGCTGCTGATCGCCACGCTGGCCCTGGGCCTGTTCTATTGGCGCAAGGGTTCGCTGGGCGGGCACGAGCCTGACACCGGCCGCGTGATCGAGCGCTTCACCCCGCTGGAGCGCGCGGCCCACTGGACCAACGCCATCGCCTTCGTGGTGTTGGCGGTGTCGGGCATCGTGATGGCCTTCGGCAAGTTCTTCCTGCTGCCCGTGCTGGGCTCCACGCTGTTCGGCTGGTTGACCTATGCACTGAAGAACGCGCACAACTTCGCCGGGCCGCTGTTCGCCGTGTCGCTGGTCATCGTGATCATCACCTTCATCAAGGACAACCTGCCCCGCAAGGAAGACATCACCTGGCTGCTGCGGGCGGGTGGCATGTTCGGCGGCGCCGAGGTGCCCTCGCACCGCTTCAACGCGGGCGAGAAGGGCGTCTTCTGGGCGGGGGTGTTCCTGCTCGGTCTGGTGGTGGTGGGCTCGGGCCTGGTGCTGGACATGGTCATTCCCGGCCTGGCGTACCTGCGCGGCGACATGCAGATCGCCCACATGATCCACGCTGCCGCGTCCGTGCTGATGATGGCGCTGTTCCTCGGCCACATCTACATGGGCACCATCGGCATGAAGGGGGCCTACAGCGCCATGCGCACCGGCTACGTGGACGAAGGCTGGGCCAAGGAGCACCACGCCCTGTGGTACGAGGACATCCAGGCCGGCAAGATTCCGGCCCAGCGCAGCGCGCCCCAGGGGGCGGCCGCCACCACGCCGCCCCAAGCCGCTTGATTCCCCAGGAGCACCCATGAACCGCACCGCCGCCTTCACCCTGGCCAGTCTGCTGCTGTCTTCATCCGCCGTCTGGGCCAAGCTGCCCCCGCTGTCCGACGAGGCCAAGGCCAAGGCCGCCGAGACGGCAGCCAAGACGGCGCACACCGCCAAGGTGGACAGCTACAAGCTCTGCAAGTCCATGGACGCGGTGGCCGGCCGCTACGCCGCCGAGGCCAGGAAGCAGGGCAAGACGGTCAAGCCCACCGCGGGCCTGGCGCCGTGTGCCGACCCCGGCGCTTTCGTCTACCCGCCGCCGGCCACGCCTGCAGCGGCGGCGCCGGCGGCGCCCGCCAAGACCTTGGCCGCGGCCCCGGCGGCTGCGCCCGTCAAGAAGTAAGCCGCGCCTGAAGGGCCGCCTGAGGGCATGTCGCCGCCCGTGCCCGCCATGGCTGCCGCCTCCAGCACGCCGGTCGCGTCTGGTGGTGGCTGGTCAGCGGGCGAGGCCTGCGCCAGCGGCCCAGCGGCCGACGCTGGAGTGGCATCCCGGCTAGAGTGCGCGGCCATGCCCAGTTCCTCCTCGCCCCAGCCCATCCCCAGGGCTCCCCGGCTGACCGATGCCCGGTGCGAGTTGCTGCGGGAGATCCGCATCGTGGACGAGCATGGCGAGCCGCGTGTCATCCACATCCCGGCCGAACGGCCGCTGACGGTCTTCGTCGACAAGCGGGAACTGGTCACGCTGATGACCCTGGGTGCCCTGCCCGAGCTGCTGGTGCTGGGCTACCTGTGCAACCAGGGCTTGATCGAAAGCGCCGACGAGGTGGAGTCCATCACCGTGGACTGGGACGTGGGCGCCGCCGCCGTCAAGACGCACCACGGCATCGCGGACCTGGAGCGCAAGACGGCCACCCGCGTGGTGACCACCGGTTGCGGCCAGGGCACCGTCTTCGGCGATGTGATGAACCAGCTGGACACGCTGCGCCTGCCCGATGCGGCCGCGGCGCGCATCAGCCAGGCCACGCTGTACCGCGTGCTGGAAACCATGCGCCAGCAGGACAGCATCCACCGCAAGGCGGGTTCGGTGCATGGGTGCGCGCTGTTCCAGCAAGGGCGCATGCTGATGTTCGTGGAGGACGTGGGCCGCCACAACGCCATCGACACCATCACGGGCTGGATGGCGCTGCACGGCGTGCCCGGCGCCGACAAGGTGTTCTACACCACCGGGCGCTTGACCAGCGAGATGGTGATGAAGAGTGCCCGCATCGGCGTGCCCATCGTGGTGTCGCGCAATGGCGTCACCGCCATGGGGCACGAGATGGCCGAACGCCTGGGCATGACGTTGTTCGGCCGCGCCGCCAACCGCCATTTCCTGTGTTACACCGGCTTCGAACGTTTCGATGCCGAGCCGGAGCCCCGGCGCGCTGCGATGAGGGTGGTGGCCGGCTAGGCTCAGAGCTTGTGAAGTATTCCGGCGCGCCCGAGCGGGCGTTCCAAATGGTGCCGATCTAGGCGCAAAGCACAGCCAGGGCTACGGCGAGCATTTGCAACGACGAGCGGGGCCGCTTGGGGCGGACGAGCGGGTGCGCGGGGATTTTTCACAAGCTCTCAGATCGGCACCTTGCGCAGCATCTCCACGCCCACCTCGCCTGCGGCGATCTCGCGCAGCGCAGTCACCCCCGGCTTGTTCCGGGTCTCCACCTTGGGCGCGTGGCCCTGGCTGAGCATGCGTGCGCGGTAGGTGGCTGCCAGCACAAGCTGGAAGCGGTTGGGGATCTTCTGGAGGCAGTCTTCAACGGTGATGCGGGCCATGGACGGGTTCCGTTCGGTGAGGAGAACTGGTGGGCGTGGGCACTCAGATCAGGTCAAGTGCGGCAAAGACCTGGGAGCGGTTGCGCATCTGCGCGGCGTAGCGCAGCCGCTGCGAGTGGACGACGGCCTTGAGGTCGAAAAGCGCCGTCTCGAATAACGAGTTGATGATAACAAAGTCGAAGTGGCGGGCCTGGGCCACCTCCAGCCGGGCATTGGCCATGCGGGTGTCGATGACTTCTGCACGGTCTTCGCCACGGCGCGTCAGGCGCTGGCGCAGTTCCTGCCAATTGGGCGGCAGGATGAAGATCAGCACCGCATGCGGGAACAACTGCTTGATCTGCAGCGCACCCTGCCAGTCGATCTCCAGCACCACGTCATCGCCGCGCTCCAGGCGGGCCTGGATCGCCCTGCGGGACGTGCCATACAAGTGACCGTGCACCTGTGCCCATTCGAAGAATTCACCGCGTTCGATCATGGCGCGGAAAGAAGCTTCGTCGATGAACCAGTACTCGCGTCCGTCCTGCTCCTGGCCGCGCGGCGCGCGCGTGGTGTGGGACACCGACACGTCCAGCCGGGAGTCCAACTCCAGCAGGGCCTTGACCAGGCTGGACTTGCCTGCACCGCTGGGGGCGGCCACGCAGAACAGATTGCCAGGTGTTTCCATGAAATGCGACGAAGGCGGCCGTCGCCCGCGCCTGCACCCCGGGGGAGCAGGCAGCCTGGTGGCCCGGGCGCTGCGGCGGTTGCGGTGCGTCAGTCTAACAACCGGGGTTATCCTGCCCGCTGCGCGTGTTGCAGCGCGCCCTGTTCACCCCTTGCCTGCACCGCAGCACCACCATGAGCCTGGCTTTCGACTCCGTTCCTTCCGTGCTGGCCGCCATCGGCCAGGACCTGGGCGCCACCGAGTGGCTCACCATGACCCAGGACCGCATCGACCGGTTCGCCGACGCCACGGGCGACCACCAGTGGATCCACGTCGACCCGGTGCGCGCGGCCGCCGGCCCTTTCGGCGCCTGCGTGGCGCATGGGTACCTGACGCAGTCGCTGGCCAGCTACTTCCTGCCCGATCTGGTGCGCTGGAACCGCCTGAAGATGGGCCTGAACTACGGTTGTGACAAGGTGCGCTTTCCGGCGCCCGTGCGGGTGGGCGCACGCATCCGCGGGCGCGGCCAGGTGCTGGCCGCGGTGCCGGTGGGCCTGGACGGCGTGCAGGTCAGCATCCGCGTGACCATCGAGATCGAGGGTGGCGACAAGCCCGCCTGCGTGGTGGACACGGTCTCGCGCCTGTTCTTCGAATAGCTGGATCACTCGATGTTCTGCACCTGCTCGCGCATCTGTTCGATCAACACCTTCATCTCCACCGAGATGCCGGTGAGTTCCAGCGCCGCGGACTTCGAGCCCAGCGTGTTGGCCTCGCGGTGCAGTTCCTGGATCAGGAAATCCAGGCGCTTGCCGAGTTCGCCGCCCTGGGCCAGCAGGCGATCGATCTCGTCCAGGTGGGCCTCCAGGCGAGAGAGCTCTTCGGCCACGTCGATGCGGATGGCGTAGCTGGCGGCTTCCTGCAGCGCGCGCTCCTGCAGGGCCAGCGGGGGGATGCCGCCAGCGGCACCGTCGGCGCTGGTCAGGGCCTCCTGCCAACGTTGCAGGAAGCGCGCCTGCTGCCTTTGCACCACCGCCGGGACCAGCGGCTCGGCCTGGGCGGCCAGGGCGCGCAGGCGCTGGCTGCGCTCGGTCAGCAGGGCCACGAGCTTCTCGCCCTCGCGCTGGCGGGAATCCAGCAGCCCCTGAAGGCACTGCCGGGCTGCGTGCAGCGTGGCCTCGTCGGTCACGGCGGCAGCCTGTCCCCGCGTGCACCACTGCAGCACTTCCTGGACGGACAGCGGGCGCGCTGCGGGCAGGTGCGCCAGCACCTGCGCCTGAAGCTGCGCCAGCGCCGACAGGTGCTCGGGTGCCGGCCAGGGCCAGGCGGGCTCGGCCGCGGCCCGGGTGCCGATGCGAAGCTCCACCTTGCCGCGCTTGAGGGCCGCGGCCAGCATCTCCCGCAGGGCCGGCTCGGTGCCGCGCAACTCGTCAGGCAGTTTGAAGCCGAGGTCCAGGAAGCGGCCGTTGACCGAGCGGATCTCCACGGCCCAGGCCGGCGTCTCCCGCGGGCTGTCGCCAGCCTGCACAGAGGCCCGAGCCAAGGTGCAGGCATAGCCCGTCATGCTATAAACAGTCATCTCATCGAGGTTCCGGCAAAGCGAAAATTATGTCAAAGCCCGCGCCGCTGCCCTGTGGTGTCGAGGTGGGCGGTTATCGAATCGTCCGCAAGATCGCGGCCGGGGGTTTCGGCGTGGTCTACCTGGCCCAGGATGATCAGCAGCGTCAAGTCGCGATCAAGGAGTACCTGCCTGCTTCCCTGGTTGAGCGCTGCGAAGGCGAGTTGGAGCCGCGAGTGCCGCCGGACAGGACACCTCTGTACAGACTGGGTCTCAAGAGCTTCTTCGAAGAAGGCCGTGCGCTGGCGCAGATCAGCCATCCGGGCGTGGTGTCGGTGCTGAATTTCTTTCGTGAGCACGGTACGGTCTACATGGTGATGAACCACCTCGAGGGCGACACCCTGCAGGACTTCATCGTCGCCGCGCGCGACCTCAAGGGCGATCAGGCTCTGCGCGAAAGCACCATCCGAAGCCTGTTCGACGAGATCCTGCGGGGCTTGCGGGTGGTGCACCAGTACAAGATGCTGCACCTGGACATCAAGCCGGCCAACATCTTCATCACCAACGACAACCGCGCCGTGTTGCTGGACTTTGGGGCCGCCCGCGACGTGCTGAACAAACAGGGGGAGTTCTCGCGCCCCATGTACACCCCAGGTTTTGCGGCCCCCGAGATGTACCGTCGTGACAGCGCCGTGGGCCCCTGGACGGACCTGTATTCGATTGGCGCCACGCTTTACGCCTGCATGGCGGGCGCTCCACCGGTGGAGGCGCCGCGCCGAACGCAGGACGATGAACTCGATCGCGAACTGGAGCGCTTGCGACACCTGTACAGCGACGCCCTGATCCACGTCACGCGCTGGTGCATGGCCTTGGATGCACGCGAGCGGCCGCAAAGCGTTTTCACCCTGCAAAGAGAGCTGGGTCGCCCGCCCGGGCGTCGGGTGAGCGTGCACGCCATGGCGGGTCGCTCATCGGCTCAACAAGGTGGCCTGAACGCTCTCACGCCCGCATGACCACTGCCTTCGCAGGCTGCGCGCTCAGTGTGGGTCACCACGCGAAGAATGCGGCCGCAGCGTATTGCAGCGCGCGGCGTCATCCGGCCTGGGGCGCTGACAGGGGTCGGGCGTGAACTGCCAGATCGTGCAGGAGTCCCAGGTCGGCAACCGCCGCCGCAACGAGGACCGGGTGGGTCACTGGTCTACGGGGTCGGCGGTCCTGATGGCCGTGGCCGACGGCGTGGGTGGGTACCCTCACGGCGATCTGGCAGCCGAAGGGGCGCTGCAGACCCTGTCGGAGTTGTTCCTTCGTGAGGCCCGCCCGGATCTGCCAATGCCAGGGGAGTTCTTCGGGTCGGTCTTCCTTGAGGCGAATCGCAGGCTGCTCGCGCAAGCGCGGCGGTGGCGCCTGCCCAAGAATCACTGCACCACGCTCGTAGCCTGCGTCGTGCAGAAGGGGCAGCTGTGGTGGGCGCACTGCGGGGATTCGCGCCTGTACCTTGTGCGCGGCGGGGAGATTGTCGTGCGCACACGCGACCACTCCTTGTCGGAGCGGCGCGATTCGCCGTCAGTGAAGGTCCGCTTGCCTGCAGGCGCGTCGCAACACATGCTGGTGTCCTGCCTGGGCGGTACGCGCAGGCCCATGGTCGATTGTGCCGGGCCTTGGTCCCTGGCCGACGGCGATCGCCTGCTGCTGTGTTCCGACGGGCTTTGGGGACCGCTGACGGAACCCGCCCTGCTGCACTGCATGTGCCGAGACGACATGCCGTCGGCGGTGCGAGCCCTGGTGCAGGACGCGCTGACCAGTGCCCAGCCGTTCAGCGACAACGTCACGGCGCTGGGTTGCCTGTACCAGAGTTCGCCGGACGCTGTTGCCGACACGGTGCCGGCCGCCGCCCGCGACCTCGCTCCGGGCCGGGGCTGACCTGCCAAACCAGCGCAGTCTCTTGCACGCCAGGAACCTTGCATGACCTCCTATTCCAGAACGGACGGCCGCGGCGCCGCCGACCTGCGCCCGGTGACTCTGGAGCGCCATCACACCGTGCATGCCGAGGGCTCGGTGCTTGTGAGCTTCGGCCGCACGCGCGTGCTGTGTACCGCCTCGGTCGAAGAGAAGGTGCCGCCGCACAAGCGCGGCAGCGGACAGGGCTGGGTGACGGCGGAGTACGGCATGCTGCCGCGCAGCACGCATACCCGCTCCGACCGCGAAGCCGCACGCGGCAAGCAAAGCGGACGCACGCAGGAGATCCAGCGCCTGATTGGTCGCTCCATGCGCAGCGTGTTCGACCTGTCTGCGCTGGGCGAACGCACCCTGCAACTGGACTGCGACGTGATCCAGGCCGATGGCGGCACGCGCACAGCCGCGATCACCGGTGCCTTCGTCGCGGCGCATGACGCCGTGACCTGGCTGCTGGCCCAGGGCAGGATCCAGGCCTCCCCCGTTCGCGACTTCGTGGCCGCGGTCTCGGTGGGCGTCGTCCAGGGCACACCCTTGCTGGACCTGGAGTACGGCGAGGATTCGGCCTGCGACACCGACATGAACGTGGTGATGACCGGCAGCGGGGGCTTTGTGGAAGTGCAGGGCACGGCCGAGGGCGCGCCTTTCAGCCGCGCGCAGATGGACGCCTTGCTGGGCCTGGCAGGCCAGGGCATCGCCACCCTGGTGCAGGCGCAGAAGCAGGCGCTCGGGAGGGCGTGATGCCGGGCTTGCGCCTCGTCCTGGCCTCGAACAACGCCAAGAAGCTCCAGGAGTTGCAGACCCTGCTGGGCGCTTTGTCGCTGGAGTTGGTGGCGCAGGGCTCCCTGGGCGTGACCGAGGCCGAGGAGCCGCATGCCACCTTCGTGGAGAACTCGCTGGCCAAGGCGCGCCACGCCGCGGCAGCCGTGGGCGGCGCCGCGATCGCTGACGACTCCGGCCTGTGCGTGCCGGCGCTGGGCGGGGCGCCAGGTGTCATCTCCGCGCATTTCGCCGGCACGGTGGAGCCCGCAGCCGACCGTGAAGCCACGCGCCGGCGCCAGGATGCGGCCAACAACCAGTTGCTGTTGCAGCGCATGCAGACGCATGCCGACCCGGCTGCGCGCGCAGCCCGCTTCGTTTGCACGCTGGTGGCCGTGCGGGCCGCTGACGACCCCGAGCCCCTGGTGGCCTTCGGCCGCTGGGAGGGCCGCCTGCTGGCGCAGGCACGCGGCGCCGCCGGCTTCGGGTATGACCCGCTGCTGTACATCCCCGAGGCGGGCTGTACCGTCGCCGAGATGCCGGCTGACCTGAAGAATCGGCTCAGTCACCGCGCCCTGGCGGCCGCCCAGATGGGCAGCTTGATGCGGCAGGCGTGGCGCCTGTGATGCCGCCTGGCCCGCTCAGCCCCGCCGATGCCGCCGCGCGCTTCCTGCGGCCGGGCACCCTGAACCTGTCGGGGCTGCCGCCCCTGAGCCTGTACGTGCACCTGCCCTGGTGCCTGAAGAAATGTCCCTACTGCGACTTCAACTCGCATGTCAGCCAGGCGGAGTCCGAGCAAGGCCTGACGCGGCCGCGGGGGTTGGCCTTGGCACCGGCGGGCGGCGGCCTGCCCGAGGCGCGCTACCTGCAGGCGCTGTGCGCTGATCTGGAGTCCGTGCTGCCGCTGGTGTGGGGCCGACGTGTGGTCAGCGTGTTCATCGGTGGGGGCACGCCCAGCCTGTTCAGCCCGGACAGCATCGAACAGCTGCTGGCCGCAGTGCGGGCGCGGCTGCCGCTGGAGCCCGGCTGCGAGATCACGCTGGAGGCCAACCCCGGCACCTTCGAGGCGCAGCGTTTCCGGGCGTTTCGCCGCGCGGGCGTGACGCGGCTGTCCATCGGCGTGCAGAGCTTCGACGATGAGGCTCTGCACCGCATTGGTCGCGTACACGACGCGGCGCAGGCGCGCGCGGCGGTGGCCGAGGCGCGCGAGGCCTTCGACACCTTCAACATCGACCTGATGTACGCCCTGCCGGGCCAGACGCTGCAGGCCTTGCAGGCCGATCTGGACACTGCCCTGGCCTTCGCGCCGCCGCACCTGTCGCTGTACCACCTGACGATGGAGCCGGGGACGGTGTTCGCCACCCGGCCGCCGGCGGACCTGCCCGACGAGGACACCGCGGCGCAGATGCTGGATCTGATCGTCCACGCCACGGCCGCGGCAGGGCTGCAGCGCTACGAGGTCTCCGCTTTTGCCCGCCCGGGCCACCGCTGCCGCCACAACCTGAACTACTGGCAGTTCGGCGACTACCTGGGCATTGGCGCAGGGGCCCACGGCAAGATCAGCTTTGCGCACCGCATACTGCGCCAGCAGCGCTGGCGCGAGCCGGCCACCTACATGGCGCAGGCCCTGGCCGGGCAGGCCGTGTCCGACGAGCACGAGGTGGCGCGCAAGGATCTGCCCTTCGAGTACGTGCTCAACGCGCTGCGCCTGCGCGAGGGCTTTGCCGTGGCCGACTTCTGCGCCCGCACCGGGTTGGCGCCGTCGGTGTTGTCCTCCGCCGTGGCAGTGGCCCGCCAGCGCGGCCTGCTCGAGCCCGAGTTCGAGACCGAGCCCGGCGCCGAGCCCCGGGCCGAAGCCCGTCAGGCCGCCGCCGCCCCAGGCAAGCCGGCCGCGCAGCGTGTCGTGCCCTCCGCACGCGGCTTTGACTTCCTGTCCGACCTGCAGTCCCTGTTCCTGCCGCCACGCGCATGACGCCGCGCGGGTGGTGACTGCTGGCTGCAGCGCCTGTGCAGCGCGTGTGGAGCACGTGTGCAACCCGGTCGTTGCCCGGTGTCGTACGGGCCGCCACTGATAGACTGATTCATCGACTGATCTGCACCTGCTGCACCTGCGACCACCTCTTCCTCCTCGATACTGATGCGGCTTGACACCTATTCCCAACCACCTTTCGACCGGGCGCTGCAACTCCTGAGTCAGGCCGGCTTGTCTCTGCCCGATGCCGCGCCCGGTGATCCGCGCTGGATGCAGGGCGTGGTGCAGGGTCTGGTGCAACTGGCCGAGCGGGCTGTCGCGGCCCCCAGGGCCGGCGCCGGGACCGATGCGGGCTTCTTCGTCGGCCCCCCGTATGCCAGCGAGGTGTCGGCTGACGAGCGTGCCATGCTGTTCGAGGACGCACCGGACCCCGCGCAGGAGCAGCCGGCTTGAACGCGCCGGCCAGGCCAGCGGCCCGCCGGGCCGGCATCACGGCCGTCACCAGCGGCAAGGGCGGGGTGGGCAAGACTTTTGTGGCGGCCAATCTGGCCGCTGCGCTCACGCGCCAGGGCGAGCGCGTGCTGGTGCTGGACGCCGATCTGGGCCTGGCCAACCTCGACGTGGTGCTGAACCTGTTTCCCAAGGTGACACTGCACGACGTCTTCACGGGCCGCAGCGGCCTGCAGGAGGCCATCCTGCCCGCGCCGGGTGGCTACTCGGTGCTGCTGGCCGGCTCGGGCATGGTGGAGTACTCACGCCTGACCCCCGAGGTGCGCGAGCAGTTGCAGCAGGTGATCAACGAGGTGGCGCCGCGCTACGACCGGGTGCTGCTGGACACCGGGGCCGGCATCTCGGAGGTGGTGCTGTACACCGAGTCGCTGGCCGACAAGGTGCTGGTGGTGGCCACGCCCGAGCCCACGTCGCTCACCGATGCCTACGCCACCATCAAGGTGCTGGCCATGACGCAGAAGCGCTACGCCATCCAGCTGGTGGTCAACCAGGTGCGCAAGCAAGGCGAAGCCCGGGCGGTGCGCCAGCAGCTGCAGCAGGTGATTGACCGCTATGTGAGCCCCACCGTGGGCCAGCCGGTCAGGCTGGAGCTGGTGGGCGAGATTCCCTTGGACGTGAACGTGCGCAATGCCGTGCTCAAGCGCGAGCTGCTCATGGAAAAGCAATCGGGCTCGCCGGCGGGCATCGGCCTGTCGGCCCTGGGCCTGAAGCTGCGTGGCGTGGTCTGAGCCTGCCCGGCAACGCCTTCAACCCTTGAGCAGCACGATCAGCGCGCCCGCGCCGCCTTGGGGGCCGCTGGCCTGTGCGAAGGCCACCACCTCGGCGCTGTGGCCCAGCCAGCGCTGCACCTTGGCCTTGAGCACGGGCTGGCGTCCCGGGGAGCCGTGACCCTTGCCGTGGACCACGCGCACACAGCGGTGGCCGCGGCGCAGGGACTCGCGGATGTGACCTGACAGGGCGTCGCGGGCTTCATCGCGCCGCAGGCCGTGAAGATCGACCTGCGACTGGATAGCCCAGTGGCCCCGGCGCAGCTTGGTCACCACGTCCGGGCCAATGCCCGGGCGCCGGAAACTCAGCCCATCGTCGGTGAGCAGCAGCGACTCGATGTCCACCTCGTCGGACAGTGCCTCCTGCAGGGCCTTCCGTTCGTCAAGCTGGCTTTGCAGGGGCTCCGGCGCGGGAAGGGGTCTCTTCATGTCCGCCAGGCCCTTGTCGGGCATCTGCGTCACGGGCCCCACCGTGCGCGCGAACTCGTCGCGCAGGCGTTCCTGCTGGCGCAGCCGAGCTTCCTCGGCCGCCTGGCGGGCTCGCTCGCGCGCGGCCTGCGCAGCGGCCTCCTGGGCGCGGCGCTTGAGCGCGGCGCCCAGCGCCTCGAAGTCCTTCAGCGCGGCGTCTGAGCCGGCGCGACTCACATCAGTCCCCGCTCGGCGAAGGACACCACCTCGCCCTGGCCCACCACCAGATGGTCCAGCACCCGCACGTCCACCAGTTGCAGCGCTGCCTTCAGCGTTTGCGTCAGGTACTCGTCGGCGCGCGAGGGCTCGGCCACGCCTGACGGATGGTTGTGCGCCAGCACCAGCGCCGCGGCGTTGCGTGCCAGGGCCTCCTTGACCACCTCACGGGGGTAGACGCTGGCCTGGCTGAGCGTGCCGCGGAACAGCGTCTGCATGTCCAGCAGGCGGTGGCGGGTGTCCAGGAAGATCACCGAGAAGGACTCGTGTTCGAGTTGCGCCAGGTGCAGCGCGGCGTAACGCTTGAGCTGGGCCGGTGAGTCGAAGACCGGGGCCTGCCCCAGTTCCTGCGCGGCAGCGCGCCGGGCCAGCTCCATCACGGCCGCGATCTCGGCCCGCTTGGCCGGCCCCAGCCCCTTGATGCGCTTGAGATCCTGCGGCCGGGCCGCCAGCAGACCCGCCAGGCCCTTGAACTCCTGCAGCAGGGCGCCTGCCAGGTCCAGCACGCCGCGCCCGGGCAGGCCCGTGCGCAGCAGCACGGCCAGCAGCTCCTCGGGCGCCAGGGAGTGCGCGCCGCAGGTCAACAGCCGTTCGCGCGGACGCATGGCCAGGGGCAGGTCCTTGATCGACATGGTCGGGCGGCCGGTGGGGTTTCAGAAGGGGGCAGGGCGGAGAGGGCCGGCAAGGGCCTGGAAGGTCGGAGCCGGGCTCTTAGAATCGAATCCAGTCTATCGCCGCCTGGGGTGTCGCAGCCCCCCGGGGCATTCCCCCCTTAGGAACCCTCCTTCAGGCACCCCCTTTAGGCGTTCCCCCACCCGAGGGTCTTGCGTGAACACCGTCCAACCCGGCTCGTTTCTGACGTTGCACTACCGCTTGGCCGGCTTCGACGGCGCCGACGTCATCAACACGTTCCACGACAAGCCGGCCACCCTGTCGCTGGGCACGGGCCAGTTGGCGCCGGCCATGGAGGCCCGGTTGATGGGCCTGACAGAAGGCACGCGCCGCAGCTTCGAGCTCGCTGCGGGCGAGGCTTTCGGCCAGCGCAACCCCGACCTCCTGCAGCGCGTGAAGCTGGCCTTGCTGCACGAACTGGGCGATGCCGATACCCGCTACGACGTGGGCGATGTCGTGCAGTTCCCCACCCCTGATGGGCAGGCGGGCTACGCTGGGGTGGTGCGCGAGGTGGGGGAAGACTGGCTGCTGTTCGATTTCAACCATCCCCTGGCGGGCCAGCCGGTGCGCTTCGAGGTGCAGGTGCTGGGAGTGTTGTGATGACCGAGGTGATCTTGCCCCAGGAAGTGCTGCTGGCCGAGCCGCGCGGCTTTTGTGCGGGCGTGGACCGCGCCATCGAGATCGTGGAGCGGGCGCTGCGAAAGTACGGTGCGCCCATCTACGTGCGCCACGAGATCGTGCACAACACCTACGTGGTCAACGACCTCAAGGCCAAGGGCGCCATCTTCATCGAGGACCTGGCCGATGTGCCGCCGGGGGCCACGCTCGTGTTCAGCGCCCACGGCGTCAGCCAGGCGGTGCGGGCCGAGGCCGATGCGCGCGGCTTCAATGTCTTCGACGCCACCTGCCCGCTGGTCAGCAAGGTGCATGTGGAGCTGGCCAAGCTCAGCAAGGAAGGCTACGAGTTCATCATGATCGGCCACAAGGGCCACCCCGAGGTGGAGGGCACGATGGGCCAGTTGACCGAGGGCATCTACCTGGTGGAAGACGTGGCCGACGTGGTGGGAGTACACCCGACTGGCGACAAGCTGGCCGTGGTGACGCAGACCACACTCAGCGTGGACGACGCCGCCGAGATCCTGGCCGAGGTCAAGCGCGTGTTCCCGCATGTGCGTGAGCCCAAGCAGCAGGACATCTGCTACGCCACGCAGAACCGCCAGGATGCCGTGAAAGTGCTGGCCCCGGCGGTGGACGTGGTGATCGTGGTGGGCAGCCACACCAGCAGCAACAGCAACCGCCTGCGCGAGCTGGCGCAGCGCCTGGGCACGGCCGCCTACATGGTGGACGCCGCCGAGGACCTGCAGGCCCACTGGCTGGAGGGCCGCCGCCGCGTGGGCCTGACCGCAGGGGCGTCTGCGCCCGACATCCTCGTGCAACAGGTGATCGCCCGGCTGCGCGAGATGGGCGCGGTGAGTGTGCGCAA
This sequence comes from Rubrivivax sp., assembly GCA_046087245.1. Classification (GTDB taxonomy): domain Bacteria; phylum Pseudomonadota; class Gammaproteobacteria; order Burkholderiales; family Burkholderiaceae_C; genus Rubrivivax. The sequence goes on along the minus strand of JBJTZN010000006.1, from coordinate 26,593 downwards.
GATGGACGGGGTGGAGGAGAAGATCCGCTTTCCGCTCCCCCTGGGCCTGGGCGACAAGAGCATGGCCGACGTGGCGTCCACCCGATCTTGACGCTGCGGCCCAGGCGGATGGCGATGCGCCGGGCGCACCGCGCCGCTCCACCTGGCGCGTAAGGCCCGCTGCCGGCCGCTTGATGCGCCTGTGGCAGCCGCACAACGCCCACCCTCTTCACACGATTTCGACTTTCGGGAGCCTTTCATGCTCGACATCCAACAACTGCGCCGTGACCTGCCCGGCGTGACCGCGCGGCTGCAGACCCGCAAGAACCCCCAGCCCTTCCTCGACGTCGAGCGCTTCTCGGCGCTCGAGGCCGAGCGCAAAGCCATCCAGACCCGCACCGAGGAGCTGCAGGCCCAGCGCAACAGCTTCAGCAAGCAGATCGGCCAGCTCAAGGCCAAGGGCGAAGACACCGCGGCCGTGATGGTCCAGGTGGCCGGCATCGGCGACGAGCTCAAGGCCTCGGCCGAGCGTCTGGAGGCGCTGCAGGCCGAACTCGCCACCATGCTCATGAGCGTGCCCAACCTGCCGCACGACAGCGTGCCCGTGGGTGCCGACGAGAGTGGCAACGTGGAGGTGCGCCGCTGGGGCACGCCCCGCACCTACGCCTTCCCGGTGAAGGATCACGTCGATCTGGGCGCCGCCCTGGGGCTGGACTTCGACACCGGCGCCAAGCTGTCGGGCTCGCGCTTCACCTTCATGCGCGGCCCGGTGGCCCGGCTGCACCGGGCGCTGGCGCAGTTCATGCTGGACCTGCACACGCAGCAGCATGGCTACACCGAGTGCTACACGCCCTACATCGTCAACCGCGAGATCCTGGAGGGCACCAGCCAGTTGCCCAAGTTCAAGGACGACATGTTCTGGGTGTACCGCGGCAGCTCAGCGGCCGATGGCGAAGGCGGCGTGCAGCAGGAGCAGTACCTGATCTCCACCAGCGAGATCAGCCTGACCAACACGGTGCGCGAGCAGATCCTGAAGGCTGATGCGCTGCCCATCAAGCTCACGGCCCACAGCCCCTGCTTCCGCTCGGAGGCCGGCAGCGCCGGGCGCGACACGCGCGGCATGATCCGCCAGCACCAGTTCGACAAGGTGGAGATGGTGCAGATCGTCCATCCTGACCACAGCTACGCCGCGCTGGAAGAGATGGTGGGCCACGCCGAGGCGGTGCTTCAGGCGCTGGACCTGCCCTACCGCGTCATCACGCTGTGCACGGGCGACATGGGCTTCAGCGGCGCCAAGACCTATGACCTGGAGGTCTGGCTGCCGGCGCAGGACACGTACCGAGAGATCAGCTCCTGCAGCAACTGCGAGGCCTTCCAGGCCCGTCGCATGCAGGCGCGTTTCCGCAACGCGCAGGGCCGGCCGGAACTGGTGCACACGCTCAATGGCTCGGGCGTGGCCGTGGGCCGCGCGATGGTGGCCGTGCTGGAGAACCATCAGCGCGCGGACGGCAGCATCGCCATCCCGGCAGCCCTGCGGCCTTACCTGGGCGGTGTTGAAGTCCTGACGCCATGAAGCCCGACGCCGTCGGCGCCCTGGCCTCGCGCCTGATGCAGGCCTGGGACCGCGCGAGCCTTGCTCCGCTGCCATCGTCCAGCCCCGAGGGCTTCGACCTGCCGGCGGCCTGGCAGGTGGCGAGTGAACTGTTCGATCAGCGCCGGGCGCGGGGTGAGGTGGTGGCGGGCTGGAAGATCGGCTTCACCAACCGCTCGATCTGGGAACGCTACGGGGTGCACGCGCCCATCTGGGGCCCGGTGTGGCAAGGCGGACTGACGCAGCTCGACGCTCCGCAGGCCTCAATCCGCCTTGACGGCCTGAGTCAGCCGCGGCTGGAGCCCGAGATCGTCTTCGGCCTGTGTGCCACGCCCCGCGCCGACATGAGCCTGCAGGCGCTGCAGGGCTGCATCGAGTGGGTGGCGCACGGTGTTGAGATCGTGCACACGCACTTCGCAGACTGGCGATTCACGGCGCCGGACACCGTGGCCGACTTCGCGCTGCACGGGCGTTTGCTGGTGGGGCCCCGGGCCCCGGGTGCCGGTGGCGGCGTTTGGTGATCTGGCTGGGCAGCTCTCGGCCCTGCGCCTGGAGCTTCACGAGGGCGGGCGACTGCGCGACAGCGGGCAGGGCGCCATCGTGCTGGACGGCCCCCTGCAGGCGCTGCAGCACTGGCTGCGGGCTATGGCTGAGCACACCCCGCAATGGCGCGTGCAGCCCGGTCAGGTGGTGACCACCGGTACCCTCACAGACGCCTGGCCGCTGCAACCCGGCCAGCGCTGGCACACCGTGTTGAGCGAGCCCTTGTTGAGCGGTCTGACCTTGGCGGTTGAGGCCTGAGCAGTTCCTGATCCACCTGCCCGCTCATGATGTCGGGCGGCAGCCCTACGATACACTTCGACCTTCGATTTCGACCCCCAGATCGAACCCCGGAAAGGTGGCAGAGTGGTCGAATGCACCGGATTCGAAATCCGGCGTACTGGTTCTCCAGTACCGAGGGTTCGAATCCCTCCCTTTCCGCCAAGTCACACCGCAGGCAACCCCAGCCACCGCCGCAGCGGCTTGACCGGCTCGCAAATGCGGACGATTGCCCAGGCGCTCGCCATCGTGCCACCGAGCAACAGCGGCCCTTCGGCAAATGGGTGCAGCGCCAGGGGCCTCAGGGCCACGGCCAGGAGGATGATCAGCGTCTGGTGCAGCACGTACACCGCAAAGATTCGGTGCACGAGTTGGCGTTGCCACGCTGTAGGCTGGCGCAGGTGAACCCAGCTGAAACCGAGCGCCGCCATGACGCCAGCCCACTGCTGTGCGGCATAGGCCGTGCGCAGCAGCGCGATGGGCGCGTCCGGTAGCGACAACTGCAGGAGCCATGCCGTGAGCATGACCAGGAGCGCAGGCAGCCTGAGTCGGGCCACGGCCGGCCATGCACCCGGCGTGTGCGCAAGAATGGCGCCGGCCACGAAAGCTGGAAGGTACTGCGCGTGCGCCAGGGGGTCGTCGAAGAGGGCGTGGGTGATCTCGAACCAGGGCCTCAGGCCCAAGCGCCCCGCGGCGAGCACGAGCCAGGGCACCGCCAGCAAGGTCAGCAGCGACAGCCGATGCGAGAGCCGGTTGCCTGCGCGGTCCAGCCAGTTCGGTGCGGCACGCACGCTGGCCCACAGCAGCAGCGTGTAGGCCATCAGGTAAGGCAGGAACCACAGGTGGTTCCAGGTGGGGAGGATCAGGCACGACCCCGTGGCCGAGCAGAAGCCCCCGTGGCCGCCGAGGTACAGCGGCAAGAAGTCCAGGTAACTGCCCCGATAGCCCAGCTGCTTGACCACCTGCCAGTAGGACTGCGGTGGCACGATCACCAGCACACCGGCGACCAGCGGCAAGCCCAGTCGCGACAGCCTGCCGCCGAGCCACCCCCGGGACCCGCTGCCCAGCGCAATCGCTGTCACGGCGCCGGAGATCAGGAACAGCAGGCTCATGCGCCAAGGGTTGACGAGCCGCATCCAGGGCTCGAGAGCGGCGCTCGCCGAGGGGCTCTTGAGGTGCCAGTCCCAGCTCACGTAGTACATGCCCACGTGATAGGCGATGAGAAGCCCCAGGGCGAGAAGCCGCAGGGAGTCCAGGAACGGGAGGCGCGCGTCGGTCCCAAGCGGCGCGTGTGTGGCGGCAGAGCCGGGGGGTGGTGTCACCTCACCCCGCCCCGCGACGGTTCAGCAGCGCCATCAGCCGCAAGGCCTCGTCGATCAAGGGCCGCGGCACGCGTTCGACACGATCACGCCGCAGCGCTGAGCGGCTTCGGTCTGGGTCCAGTTGCTCTCCTTGACGATGGCCGTGATCTGGCGCATCAACGCCGAACGGGCGCGCAGGGTGGCCGCCTGCTCGGGCGTGTCGGCGATGGCGTTCCAGACGCTGGCAAAGGATTCCACCTGCTGCACAGGCTTCTTGCGCGTGACGATCTTTGCGGTCTTCATCTGACGCTCCTTGGACAACGCGAGCCATCGCGTTCGGGCCACTTCAACATCCCGTGGACTCGTCGCCTGGGCCTGCTTCTGGACCTTCTCCAGTGGGTCGCCGGCGTCCTGCCGCACGTCTTCCGGGAACTCCCGAAGACGCTTGAGCGAGTCGCCGAGGAACCGCATGGGCCTCATGGACCGAACATATCCGAATGGATATTGATGCGCAACCGATTGCCAGTTTGTTGGGTGCTTGGCTACTTCAGCCCCTCCGGCACTGGCAACCGGTGCTGTACCTTGGACGTTTGCATTCCCGACATCCAGCACAGCCTCCTTGCCGATCTCGAAGTTCGTGCCTAGAAGGGTGCCCTGCGCGCCCGTCTTCCTGGCTTGCAGTTCGTCGCCCCATCGTGCAAGTCGTCGCTGAGACGCGCTGGTCCAGGCCCTGCGATCTCAGAATGTGTGCTGCGTGCACTTGATGTGCGAGGAGCGGACGATGCGGACTGGGGTGTCATGGGGGCTCGCCCTCTTGTTGTGTTGGGGCGCTGCTGTCCATGCGGTGGCAGATGAATCGGCTAAGCGGTCGCCACCTGCTGCGCAGGTCGACTGGGCCGCCGCCGCCCGCATGGACATCGAGGCCATCCACGACACCCTCCGCGACCACCACCCCGGCCCGGTAGATGCGGGCAACTCCGCTTTTGCCAGATGGTTGAAGGAGGGGAGGGCGCAAGCGCTGGAGCGCGCGGCTGCTGCAAGCCATGCCGGCGACTATTGGCGAGCGGTGCGTGGGTACACCAACGGGTTTCGCGACGGGCACATCTGGTTCGGATTCAGCCAGCCGATGGCGCGAGCGTGGCCGGGGCTGCTGACGGCCCGTGACGATCAGGGCCTGGCGCGGGTGGTGGTCAACGACGACGAGCCCGGTGTGCCGCTTGGCGCGCAACTGCTGGCTTGTGATGGTCAGGATGCCGAAGCTCTGCAGCGGCAGTGGGTCGACCCCTATCGGTGGAACGCCGATATTCCCCATGAGCGGAACGCGGGATCCGTCTTCCTGATGACGGCGGTCGAGGGTGATCCACGCAGGCCTCGTGTCTGCCGCTTCCGCGCTGACGGCCTGGAAGTCGAACGGACCCTGCGCTGGACTTCGGTCTCCCAAGAGCGGCTTGCCAACTTGCTCGACCGGGCTTCCGGGCGCGCGCAGGCTCGGATCGGATTGCGACAGGTGGGTCCGGTCTGGTTCGTATCGATGCCGACCTTTCATCTGCAGCAAGCAGAGCAGGTCGAAGCCATGCGGGCGCTGATCCGCGAGCTCGGCGAACGAGCCGAGACACTGCGCACGGCGCCCTGGGTGGTGTTGGATGTGCGGGGCAATACCGGCGGCAACAGCGGTTGGGGCACAGACGTTGCGGCGGCGCTGTTTGGCAAGGCATCCGTCGATCGCGTCGAAGGCCAGTTCGACTGGACGGTGGACTGGCGGGCGTCGCCACTCACCGCGGCCAGCCTGCGGCAGGGTGCTGAGGTGTCTGAGAAGAATGGGCAGCTGGCCGACGCGAAGTACCGGCGCGAATTGGCAGACGAAATCGAGCAGGCTGCTGCCGCTGGCATGGTCTATCTCCGCAAGCCGGCCCCTGCTCGATTTGCTGCCGGGACACCTACAGGGGAGTCACCGCTCAAGGGCCGCGTCTTCCTGCTAACCGACCATGCCTGCGCGAGCGCTTGTCTGGACTTCGCCGACATCGCTCGTCGCCTTCCCGGCGTGGTGCATGTGGGCCTGCCCACGTCGGCCGATTCGATCTACATCGACAACACGGGCCAAGTGCTGCCCAGCGGCCAAGGCAGCTTGAGTTGGTCGTTGAAGGTCTATCGGAACCGGATCCGCTCCAACAACCAGTGGTACGGGCCCGCGGTGCGGTGGCCTGGGGGTGCGATGACTGACGAGGCGGTTGCCAAATGGGTGAGTGGACTCGCGCCCCGGCCCTGACGCAACAGGCCGCAGTCAGTCCTTCGGAGGATGCCCGACAAGCCGCAGCGATCAGGCGGCTGGCAAACTGTCTGCCGCATGCTGCAGAACCTGGAACCCTCGGCCGCTTTCGGCACCTTCTCGCAAGGCCTGGCCTTGGGGCTGGGGCTGATCGTGGCCATCGGCGCACAAAACGCCTTCGTGCTGCGCCAGGGGTTGCGCCGCGAACACGTGGGCAGCGTGGTGCTGTTCTGCGCCCTGGCCGACGCGCTGCTCATCGCTGGCGGCGTGTGGGGCATGGCGCAGGCGCTGGGAGAGAACCCGCGATGGGCCAGGGCGCTGGCCCTGGCGGGCGCTGCGTTCCTGGCCCTTTATGGGTGGCGGGCTTTGCGCCGTGCTCGCCAGACCCATCAGCTCCAGGCGGCCGAGGGCAAGGCGAGCCTGGGGCGAAATGCTGCACTGGCCCAGGCCGCGGCCTTCACCCTGCTCAACCCCCACGTCTACCTGGATACCGTGCTGCTGGTGGGCAGCATCGGGGCCCAGCAACCTGCGGCTCTCCAGCCGTGGTTCATTGCGGGGGCGGGCAGTGCCAGCGCGTTGTGGTTTTCCATGCTCGGCTTTGGAGCGCGGTGGTTGGCCCCGTGGTTTGCCCGGCCCATGGCCTGGCGGCTGCTGGACGCCCTCATCGGGGCGACGATGTTCGTGCTGGCGGCCATGCTGGTACGCCACGCCTGGTTGATCCATTGAGCTCCACGGAGGGATTTCGTGGTGCCATGCCTGGACGTTTGAACTTCAGCGTTGGGCCATGGCTTGGTTTCTGATGCAGGAGTCGGCGCATCAGCAGGAACGGCCACGGCGGTCTGGAGGCTCACTCCGGGCTCCAGGGCCCCGATCCAGCGCGAGCCCGTTTCGTCAGCGGCGCCCGATGACCGCTGACACCGGACGGGCACACCGTCAGTTCATCTGCGTGACGAACTTGGTGTTCAGGTAGCCGTCGAAGGTCTCGATGCCACCTTCGCTGCCCATGCCGCTGTCGTTGATTCCGCCGAAGGGCGTTTCGGCCAGCGCCAGGCCCAGGTGGTTGATGGACACCATGCCCGCGGCCAGCCCTGTGCTCAGCGCGTGGGCGTTGCGGTTGCTGCCCGTGAACGCGTAAGAGGCCAGGCCGTAGGGCAGGCTGTTGGCGCGCTGCAGCACCTCGTCCACGCTCTTGAAGCGGATCATGCCGGCCACGGGGCCGAAGGGCTCCTCGTTGAGCAGGCGGGCGTTGTCGGGCAGGTCGGCAATGACGGTGGGGGCGAAGAAGTTGCCCGATCCGGGGATGGGGGCGCCGCCCACCAGCACGCTGGCGCCGCGCTCGCGCGCGTCGTCGATGAAGCCGGCCACGGCACCCACCCGGCGCGCCTGCGCCAGCGGGCCCATCTGCGTGCCCTCGGCCAGGCCGTCGCCCACCTTCAGCGTCTGCGTCTTCTCCACGAAGCCGGCCACGAAACGGTCGTACACGCCTTCCTGCACGTAGAAGCGCGTGGGCGACACGCACACCTGCCCGGCGTTGCGGAACTTGAAGGGGACCATCAGCTTGATGGCCAGCTCCACGTCGGCGTCGTCGCAGACGATCACCGGGGCGTGGCCGCCCAACTCCATGGTGCTGCGCTTCATCAGCGCCGCCGCCTTGGCCGCCAGCATCTTGCCCACGGCGGTGGAGCCGGTGAAAGTGATCTTGCGCACCACGGGGCTGGCGATGAGGTGGTCCGACACCTCGGCCGGCACGCCCCACACGATGTTCAGCACGCCCTTGGGCAGGCCGGCGTCGTGGAACAACTGGGCGATCGCCACCACCGCGCTGGGCGCGTCTTCCGGGCCCTTGAGGATGACGGTGCAGCCCGCGCCTACGGCGGCCGAGATCTTGCGGATGGCCTGGTTGAAGGGGAAGTTCCAGGGCGAGAAGGCGGCCACCACACCCACCGGCTCGCGCAGCACGGTCTGGCGCACGGCGGGGTTGCGCGACGGAATGACACGGCCGTAGATGCGGCGGCACTCCTCGGCGTGCCACTCCGCGTGCTCGGAGCAGGCCACCACCTCGCCCACGCTCTCGGCCAGCGGCTTGCCCTGGTCCAGCGTGATGCCGCGGCCGATGTCCTTGGCGCGCTCGCGCGAGAGCTCGGCCACCTTGCGCAGGATCTTGCTGCGGTCCATGGGCGAGCTCTTCTTCCAGCTCTCGAAAGCGCGCGCGGCAGCGGCCAGGGCGCGGTCCAGGTCTTCCTTGGTGGCGTGCGGCAGCTTGCCGATCACCTCGTTGGTGGCCGGGTTCAGGATGTCCTGCTCCTTGCGGCCGCCGCCCTGGATGAATTCACCGTCGATGTAGAGACTGAGCTGGGGGTAGGTCACGGGCAGCATCCTTCAGGTTGGGGCGCGCAGCGCTGCGTCGCCTAGGTTTCTGTTGTTGATTTTGTCCGCTTCCACCTCAGACCCCGAGGTAGGAGGCGAGTTGCGGGCTGTCGCGCAGCTCGGCCGAGGTGCCGGCCAACACCACCTGGCCCTTCTGCAGCACCAGCGCGCGGTCTGCCTGGGCCAGCACCTTGCGGTAGTCGCGGTCGACGATGAGGGTGGCGATGCCATCTTCGCGGATGGTGCCGATCACGCGCCAGATCTCGGCCACGATCAAGGGGGCCAGGCCTTCGGTGGCCTCGTCCAGGATGATCAGCTCGGGTTGGGTCATCAGCGCGCGGCCGATGGACAGCATCTGCTGCTCGCCGCCCGACAACTGCGCGCCCAGGTTGCCGATGCGCTCGGCCAGGCGCGGGAAGGTCTGCAGCACACGCTCCAGGCTCCAACCGCGGCCCGAGGTGGATGCGGGGCGCGCAGCCATCACCAGGTTCTCGCGCACGCTGAGGTTGGGGAAGATGCCGCGGCCCTCAGGCACGTAGGCCACGCCGCGGCGCGCCACCTCATGCGGCCTGGCTTTGGAGACGTCCTGCCCGAAGAGGTGAATGCGCCCATCGCGCTGCGTCACGTGGCCCAGCAGGGTGCGGATCAGCGTGCTCTTGCCCATGCCGTTGCGGCCGAGCAGGCCGAGGGTCTCGCCGCGCGCGATCTGCAACTCGATGCCGTGCAGCACGTGGCTGGAGCCGTACCAGGCGTGGATGCCCCGCGCTTCAAGGATGGGGTCGTGCATGGAGGTGGAAGGCATGGTCAATGTTCCCCCAGGTAAGCCGCCTGGACCTCGGTGCTGTTGCGCACCTCTTCCGGGGTGCCCGAGGCGATGACCGCGCCGTTGACCATCACCGTGATGCGGTCGGCCACGCGGAAGACGGCGTCCATGTCGTGCTCCACCAGCAAGATGGCGTGGCCGGCCTTGAGTGTGCGCAGCAGGGCCAGCATGCGATCGGTCTCCTCGGCGCCCATGCCGGCCAGCGGCTCGTCCAGCAGCAGCACCTGCGGCGCGGTGGCCAGGCACATGGCGATCTCCAGTTGCCGCTTCTGGCCATGGCTCAGCAGGCCGGCGGGCCGGTCCAGTCCCTCCGTCAGGCCGACGCTGGCGGCGGCAGCGCGGGCGGCGGCCACGCTGGTTTCGCAGCGGCTGGCGTCCTGCCACCAGTGCCAGGGCTTGGGCGTGCGGGCCTGCGCGGCCAGGCGGCAGTTCTCCAGCACGCTGAAGCTGGGGTAGACGGTGGTGCGCTGGTAGCTGCGGCCCAAGCCGGCCTGGGCGCGCCGCGGCTGCGACCAGGCGGTGACGTCCTGGCCCAGCAGTTCCACCTGGCCCTCGGACGGAGGAATCTCACCGGACAGGATGTTGATCAGTGTGGACTTGCCCGCGCCGTTGGTCCCGATGACGGCGTGCACCTGGCCGCGCTGCAGGTCCAGCGAGACCTTGTTCACAGCCACCAGGCCGCCCCAGCGTCGGGTGATGTCCCGCCCGCGCAGCAGCACCTCGCCGCCAGTGGTGGTGTCAGGCGTGGTCATCTTGGGCCTCCGAGGTTTCGGCGCGGCGCGACGAGCGGCCCACCAGGCGCTCCTTCAACTGCCCGGGCACGCCCACCAGCCCGCGCGGGAGCAAGGCCACGCTGATGATGATGGTCAGCCCCAGGCCCAGGTGCCAGTGCTTGGCGAAGGCACCGAAGATCGCCTCGGACTTGAAGAACTCCTGCAGCAGCGCGAAGGCGAAGGCGCCGATCAGCGCACCGCGCAGGTGGCCGATACCCCCCAGGATGATCATGATCAGCACCGAACCCGACAGGTGCCAGCTCATCATCTCCGGGTTCACGTAGCCGTCCTTCACCGCGAACAGAAAGCCTGCCAGCCCCGCCAGGGCGCCCGAGAGAGTGAACGCCGCCAGCTTGTAGGGGTAGGTGGCAAAGCCCGTGGCGCGCATGCGCTGCTCGTTCACCCGAATGCCCGCCAGCGCCCGCCCGAAACGCGAGCGCGAGATCAGCGCCAGCAAGCCGAACACCGCCGCCAGCAGCGCCAGGGTGAAGAAGTACAGCGTCAGCGCACCGTCCAGATCCAGCGCCCCCGCCACGGGCTTGACGTTCAGGTAGATGCCGTCGGTGCCGCCGCCCAGGGGGGTGTCGTGCACCACGTAGTAGGCCATCTGCGCGAAGGCCAGCGTCACCATGATGAAGTACACCCCCTTGGTGCGTAGCGACAGTGCGCCCACGGCCAGCGCGTACAGCCCGGCGGCGAACACCGAGGCCGCCATGAGCAGCACCACCGAGCCGGGGTCGCTCTCGGGCGACAGCAGCACCGTGGCGTAGGCGCCGATGCCGAAGAAGGCGGCGTGGCCGAAGCACACCAGGCCGGTGCCGCCCACCAGCAGTTCCAGGCTGAGGGCGAAGATGGCGTAGATCATGATCTTGGTGACCAGGTCCACCCCGAAGTTGCCGGCCACCAGCGGGTACAGCGCCAGCGCCAGGAAGGCCAGGGCGACAAAGGCCGCCTTGGATCGGATGTCGGATTGCATGTGGGTGCTCCCTCGCCTCAACCGGCCTTGAACAGACCGTCCGGCTTCCACAGCAGAATCAGCGCCATCAGCACATACACCAGCACGCCGGCCGCCTGCGGCAGCAGCACCTTGCCGAAGGTGTCCACGAAGCCGATCAGCAGCGCAGCCAGCAGCGCCCCGCGGATGGAGCCGATGCCGCCGATCACCACCACCACGAAGCAGATGATCAGCACCTGCCCGCCCATGTTGGGGTACACCGACGAGACCGGCGCAGCCACCATGCCGGCCAGCACCGCAATCGCCACCCCGGCAGCGAACACCACGCGGTACAGGAACTGGATGTCGACGCCCAGGGACTGCACCATTTCGCGGTTGGTGCTGCCGGCGCGGATCATCATGCCCAGCCGGGTGCGGGTGAACACGATGTACATGCCCAGCGCCAGCAGCAGGCACACCCCGCTGATGAACAGGCGGTACACCGGGTAGGTCATGGTGTCGCCCAGGGCGATGGTGCCGGCCAGGATCTCCGGCGCCTTCACGCCGTGCACGTCGTCGCCCACGATCAGGCTGCGCAACTCCTCGAACACCAGGATCAGGCCGTAGGTCATCAGCACCTGCTGCAGGTGCTCACGCTCGTACAGGTAGCTGTAGAAGGCCCACTCCAGCACGTAGCCCAGGATCACCGCCAGCACCACGCCCACGAACATCGTGGCAAAGAAGCCGCCGCCGAAGGTGGCGCCCACCACCGGCGCCAGGGCGAAGGCCATGTAGGCGCCGATCATGTAGAAGCTGCCGTGCGCCAGGTTGATGACGCCCATGATCCCGAAGATCAGTGTCAGCCCCGAGGCCACCAGGAACAGCAGCAGGCCGTACTGCAGCGAGTTCAGGCACTGGATCAGGAAGATGGCAAGGTCCATGGAGGGGGCTCTCTTCAGGGGTGCGTCGTCGCGGCGTGTGAACGTGGCGCTTTGTGGGGGTGCGTCGGTGGGGGCGTGTCAGGGGCCGCCAGCGCGTATTGTTCAGGCGGCAGGTGCGCATGGTGCCTCATGCATGGTGCCTCATGAACTGGCAGACCGCGGCGATCAGCGCTGCGGGCTGGTCTTTGTGGGGCGAGTGGCCGCACTCGGGCAGCTCCAGCAGTTCCGTTTGCGGCACCCGCCGTGCAATGCCGCGGATCTGCTCCAGCGTGCCGTACTCGTCGTCCAGGCCCTGCACCGCCAGCAGCGGGCAGGTGATGCTGCCGATCTCGTCCTCGATGGTCCAGGCGCGGAAGTCCGGGTGCAGCCAGATGTCGTTCCAGCCCCGGAAGGCGGAGTCCGGATCGTCGTGGTGGCGCGCCAGGCGCGTGCGAAGGTCGGTCGTCTCGTAGGCGATGCGGGCCTGGGCGATGCTGGCGATGGACAGGTCTTCCACCTGGATGTGTGGCGCCAGCACGATGGCGCCGGCCACGCGGGTGGGCCAGCGCGCAGCGTGCAGCAGCGCGATGGAGCCGCCGTCGCTGTGGCCCAGGAGCCAGGGCGGATTCTTCGCGCTGTCCACGCCCAGGGCTTCCAGCAGGGCGGGCAGCACCTCATGGGCCTGGCGGTGCATGAAGTCCGGCGCCCAGTGCTCGTCCGCCGCGCGTGGCGAGGAGCGGCCGTAGCCGGGGCGCGAGTACACCAGCCCGCGCAGATCTGCGGCCTCACACAGGCGCTGCGGGAAATCCCGCCACATCGACACCGAGCCCAGGCCCTCGTGCAGGAACACCATCAGCGGGCGCTCCGTGCGTTCGGGGGCGATCCACCGGTGCTCGATGCTTACAGCGCGGCCGCGCCAGGTGATCTGGGCGGACGAGGTCGCATCGATGCTTGCCAAGGTGGCGTTCACGGCTGAACCTCCTGCGGATGGAGCGCGCGTGGTCAGCCCCGCTCCTGCTCCAGCGCGCGCAGCTTGAAGCGCTGGATCTTGCCCGTGGCCGTCTTGGGCAGATCGGGCACGAACTCGATGAAGCGCGGGTACTTGTAGGGCGCCAGGCGGTCTTTCACGAAGGCCTTGAGTGCGGCTTCGTCCGAGTGAGCGCCGGGCTTGAGGACGACGAAGGCCTTGGTCTTGGTCAGGCCGTCGGCGTCCTCCTTGCCGATCACGGCGGCTTCCAGCACCGCGGCGTGCTGCACCAGGGTGGCCTCCACCTCGAAGGGGCTGACGTAGACGCCGCTGACCTTGAGCATGTCGTCGCTGCGGCCGGCGTAGGTGTAGGTGCCGTCGGCGTTGCGGATGTACTTGTCGCCGCTCTTGGTCCAGGCGCCCTGGAAGGTCTCGCGTGACTTCACGCGGTTGCTCCAGTACATCATGGCCGCCGAGGGGCCGTGGATGTACAGGTCGCCCGGCTCGCCGTCGGGCACGGGCTCGCCGTTCTCGCCTCGCAACTCCACTTCGTAGCCCGGCACGGGCCAGCCGGTGGTGCCGTAGCGCAGCTTCTCGGGCGTGTTGCTCAGGAAGATGTGCAGCATCTCGGTGGAGCCGATGCCGTCCACGATGTCCACGCCGAAATGCGCCTTGAAGCGCTCGCCCAGTTCGGCCGGCAGGGCCTCGCCAGCGGAAGACACGAGGCGGATGGCCAAGTTGGCGTGCGCAGGCAGCTGCGGATGCGCCAGCATGCCGGCAAAGCCTGTGGGCGCGCCGAAGAACACGGTCGGCTTGGCGGCACTCACTTCGCCGCGCAGGCGCTTGAAGGTGGCCTCGGGCGTGGGGCGCTCGCCCATCAGAAGGGTGGTGGCGCCCACGCTCATCGGGAAGCTCAGGCCATTGCCCAGGCCGTAGGCGAAGAACAGCTTGGCCGCCGAGAAGCAGACATCGTCTTCGCGCAGCTTCAGCACGCGCTTGCCATACAGCTCGGCGGTCCAGTAGGGGTTGGCGTGCGAGTGCACCGTGCCCTTGGGGCGGCCGGTGGAGCCGGACGAATACAGCCAGAAGGCGGGATCGTCCGCGCCCGTGGGGGCCGGGCGTGGGGCGGGGTCGTGCACGGCCAGGAAGGCCTCGAACTCCACCTCGGCCGGGTGCAGCGGGGCCACGGGGCGCGACACGATCACCTTGCGCACTTCGTGGTCGCAGCGGGTCATCGCAGCGGTGAGCGCGGGCAGCAGGGCGCCGGAGACCAGCGCCGCCTGCGCGCGGGAGTTCTCCAGCATGTAGGCGTAGTCGTCAGCCGTCAGCAGGGTGTTCACGGCCACCGGGACCACGCCGGCGTAGAGGCCGCCCAGGAAGCTTACGGGCCAGTCACAGCCGTCCAGCATCAGCAGCAGCACGCGCTCTTCGCGGCGGATGCCCAGCCCGCGCAGCCCGGTGGCCAGGCGGCGCACGCGCTCGGCCAGGGCGCCGTAGCTCTGCGTGCCGGCATCGTCGATGAAGGCCGTCTTGTCCGCACGGCCCGCATTGGTCTCGATCAGGTGCTGCGCGAAGTTGAACTGAGCCGGTGGCGCTTCGACCGCAGGCGTGGGGTTGGGCATGGGCTTGTCTCCTGATCCTTGTGTGCGGCCGGTGATCGCAAGAGCTGCCCTCGATCTCGGTTCGTGGCAGCAGAACCTTGATCTGTGTCAGGCTTGCGCCTGGAGGGAAGATGCAGTATTGTGCCTGGATGAACTTTAGAGCCGCATCCAACTCATGTCAAGCACTATATTGCCTGTCTTAGGGTGCGCCAGGAACTCCCCGTCGCCGGCCGATCGTCAGGACGTGCAGGCCGACACTCGGCAGTCGCAGCAGCTTTCAGCCGAAGAGGCCAGCAAGAACCCCTTCCTCGTGGCGCTGGGGGAGCGGGTGCGCCAGTTGCGCGCGCGACGTGGCATGACCCGCAAGGCCTGTGCGCTGGCAGCCGAAGTGTCCGAGCGGCACCTGGCCAACCTGGAATACGGCGTGGGCAATGCCTCCATCCTGGTGCTGCTGCAGGTCGCACAGGCACTGCAGTGCTCGCTGGCAGAACTTATGGGGGATGTCACCACCTCGTCGCCCGAGTGGCTGATGCTGCGGGAGATGCTGGAGGGCCGCGACGAGGCCACACTGCGGCGCGTGCGGGTGGCGGTGGGCGAGATCCTGCACGGCACCGCCGCCGGCAGCGGGCCGGCCGGGCGTAACACGCGCATCGCGCTGGTGGGCCTGCGCGGCGCGGGCAAATCCACCCTCGGCCGCCTGCTGGCCGAAGACCTCGGGTTTCCCTTTGTCGAACTCAGCAGCGAGATAGAGAAGTTCGCCGGATGCCGCGCCGCGGAAATCCAGGCGCTGTACGGCCAGAACGCCTACCGCCGCTACGAGCGCCGGGCGCTGGAAGAAGCCATCCAGATCTACCCCGAGGCCGTGATCGCCACCCCTGGCGGCTTGGTGTCGGATCCGGCCACCTTCAACGAGCTGCTGACGCATTGCACCTCGGTGTGGCTGCAGGCTGCACCGCAGGACCACATGAAGCGCGTCATCGCCCAGGGCGACATGCGGCCGATGGCAGCCAGCACCGAGGCCATGGAAGACCTCAAGGGCATCCTGGCGGGCCGGGCGGCCTTCTATTCCAAGGCGGACTTCACCATCGACACCAGCGCCCAGCCGCTAGCAGAGACTTTCCAGATCCTGCGCCACACCTTGCGCGAAGCCTTGGGGTTACGGGGTGACGACTCAACAGAATAGATGCAGGATAGTGCTTGACTTGGACACAAAACAGGCAATATGATGCGTTATCGCGGATCGCAACACATGCATTCGAATTCATCAACCGCCTGACCCATACCGGAGACAGACATGAGCACGAACCCCCGGGTCGACTACCAGACCCACCCCTCGCAGTACAAGCACTGGAAGCTGAACCTTGACGGCCCGGTCGCCACCCTGAAGGCTGATTTTGACGAAAACGGCGGCCTGCGCCCCGGCTACAAGCTCAAGCTCAACAGCTACGACCTGGGCGTGGACATCGAGTTGAACGACGCCATCAACCGCATCCGTTTCGAGCATCCCGAAGTCCGCACCGTGGTGCTGACCAGCGCCAAGGACAAGGTGTTCTGCTCCGGCGCCAACATCTTCATGCTGGGGGTGTCCAGCCACGCCTGGAAGGTGAACTTCTGCAAGTTCACGAACGAAACCCGCAATGGCCTGGAAGACTCCTCCAAGTACAGCGGCCTGAAGTTCCTGGCGGCCGTGAACGGGGCCTGCGCTGGCGGCGGCTACGAAGTGGCCCTGGCCTGCGATGAGATCCTGCTGGTGGACGACCGCTCCAGCGCCGTGAGCCTGCCCGAGGTACCGCTGCTGGGCGTGCTGCCCGGCACCGGTGGCCTGACCCGCGTGACCGACAAGCGCAAGGTGCGCCATGACCTGGCGGACCTGTTCTGCACCAGCGTGGAAGGCGTGCGCGGCCAGAAGGCCAAGGACTGGCGCCTGGTGGACGACATCGCCAAGCCCGCCGTCTTCGCCCAGAAGGTGCAAGAGCGCGCGCTGGCCCTGGCCGCCGGCAGCGACCGTCCTGCCCGCGGCAAGGGCGTCGCGCTGACCCCCATCCAGCGCAGCATCGAGGCCGACCGCCTCGTGTACCCGAACGTGGTGGTGGACATCGACCGCAGCAAGCGCTTGGCCACCTTCACGGTGCAGGCCCCCACCGGTGCCCAGCCCAACGACATCGCCGGCATCGAAGCCGCGGGTGCTTCCTGGTATGCCCTGGCCATGGCCCGCGAATTGGAAGATGCCATCCTGTCGATGCGCACCAACGAACTGGACATCGGCACCTGGCTGATCAAGACCGAGGGCGATGCTGCTGCCGTGCTGGCGCTGGACGCCGTGCTGATGGCCCACCAGGACCACTGGTTCGTGCGCGAGACCATCGGCCTGCTGCGCCGCACCTTCAGCCGCCTGGATGTGTCCTCGCGCAGCCTGTTCGCCCTGGTGGAGGAAGGCACCTGCTTTGCCGGCACCTTCCTCGAACTGGCCCTGGCCTGCGACCGCATCTACCACCTGGCCCTGCCCGACAGCGACACCCCGCCCACCATCACCGTTGGCGACGTCAACTTCGGCCTGTACCCCATGGCCACCGGCCAGAGCCGCCTGCAGCGCCGCTTCTACGAGGAAGAGCCCGCGCTGGAAGCCGTGCGTGCCAAGGTGGGCCAGGCGCTGGACGCCGATGCCGCCTTCGCCATCGGCCTGGCCACCAGCAACCCGGACGACATCGACTGGGCCGACGAGACCCGCATCGCCATCGAAGAGCGCGTGGCCATGAGCCCGGACGCCCTGACCGGCATGGAAGCCAACCTGCGTTTCAACGGCAAGGAGAACATGTTCACCCGCATCTTCGGCCGCCTCACCGCCTGGCAGAACTGGATCTTCCAGCGCCCCAACGCCGTGGGCGACAAGGGTGCCCTGAAGGTCTACGGGAAGGGCGACAGGGCGGCCTTCGACTGGAACCGGGTGTGACGGCTCATCCGCCTGCTACGCGGCCACCTCTCGCGTCTGCGATGCTCGCCGTACGGGTGTACGGCTGCGCTTCTCGACGCAAGCTGAGCCCGCTCGCGACGGCGGCTGAACCATCACACAGCATCCACTTTCTCTGAACAGCGTTTCACGGCAGTCAACACGGAGCACACCATGTCTGGCATCAACTACAGCGAGAAGATTCCCAACAACGTCAATCTGGGCGAAGACCGCACGCTGCAGCGCGCGCTCGAGAGCTGGCAGCCCGACTTCATCAACTGGTGGGACGACATGGGCCCCGAGGGCACCACGGACGCCAATGTCTACCTGCGCACCGCCGTCAGTGTGGACCCGCAAGGCTGGGCCCAGTTCGGCCACGTCAAGATGCGCGACTACCGTTGGGGCATCTTCCTGAACCCGGGCGAAGCCGACCGCAAGATCCACTTCGGCGACCACCTGGGCGAGAAGGCCTGGAACGACGTGCCTGGCGAGTACCGCGCCAACCTGCGCCGCATCATCGTCACCCAGGGTGACACCGAGCCGGCCTCCGTGGAGCAGCAGCGTCACCTCGGCCTGACCGCGCCCAGCATGTACGACCTGCGCAACCTGTTCCAGATCAACGTGGAAGAAGGCCGCCACCTGTGGGCCATGGTCTACCTGCTGCACAAGCACTTCGGCCGTGACGGCCGCGAGGAGGCCGACGCGCTGCTGCAGCGCCGTTCGGGCCAGGAAGACAACCCCCGCATCCTGCAGGCCTTCAACGAGCAAACGCCCGACTGGCTGAGCTTCTTCATGTTCACTTACTTCACGGACCGCGACGGCAAGTTCCAGCTCTGCGCCCTGGCCGAGTCGGCCTTCGACCCGCTGGCCCGCACCACCAAGTTCATGCTGACCGAGGAAGCGCACCATGTGTTCGTGGGCGAGTCCGGCATCAGCCGCGTCATCCAGCGCACCTGCCAGAAGATGAACGAGCTGAAGACCGACGAGGTCAAGAAGCTGCGCGAGGCCGGCGTGATCGACCTGCCGACCATCCAGCGCTACCTGAACTTCCACTTCAGCGTCACCATCGACCTGTTCGGTGCCGACGAGTCGTCCAATGCCGCCACCTTCTACTCCACCGGCCTGAAGGGCCGCTACGAGGAGGGCAAGAGAGTCGACGACCACCAGCTGCGCGGCCAGACCTACAAGATCCTCATGGTGCAGAACGGCCAGCTCGTGGAGAAGGAAGTCCCGATGCTCAACGCGCTGAACGAAGTGCTGCGCGACGACTACATCAAGGACAGCATGGCCGGCGTGGAGCGCTGGAACAAGGTCATCGAGAAGGCCGGCATCCCCTTCCGCCTGAAGGCGCCGCACAAGGCCTTCCACCGCAACATCGGTGCCCTGGCCGGTGTGAAGGTGTCGCCCGAGGGCCGTGTGGTGTCCGATGCCGAGTGGAACGCCAACGTGGACCACTGGCTGCCCAGTGGCAACGACCGCGCCTTCGTGGCCAGCCTGATGGGCCGCTGCGTGGAGCCGGGCAAGTTCGCCAACTGGATCGCCCCCCCGGCGATGGGCATCAACCGCCAGCCGGTGGACTTCGAATACGTGCGCTTCAACTGAGCACGTCGCGCACCCGTCGTGACAAGATCGGGGCCCTTCGCGGGCCCTTTCTTCCGAGGATTTCCAGGAGACCACGCACATGCACATGGCCGACGGCGCCGTCATCCGCCAGCACCTAATCGACCCCGAGATCTGCATCCGCTGCAACACCTGCGAGGCCACCTGCCCCGTGGGCGCCATCACGCACGACTCGCGCAACTACGTGGTGGATGCCGACAAGTGCAATTCCTGCATGGCCTGCGTGCCCCCGTGCCCGACGGGCTCCATCGACAACTGGCGCCACATGCCCAAGGTGCGCGCCTACAGCGTGGCCGACCAGCTCACCTGGGACGAACTGCCGCAGGAACTGAGCGTCGACCAACTGGCTGAAGCCGGCGGGGCGGCCGACGCCGCTCCGGCCACTGAGTCGGTGCCGCCCGTGTTGCCCTCCGCCGCTGACGGCCAGACGGCCTTCAACACGGCGCAGTACGGCGCGACTGTGCCGCCCTGGTCTGCCGCCCATGCCTACACCAACCTCTACGGCCCCAAGGCCGCGCAAAAGACCCTCACCGCCACCTGCACCGGCAACGTGCGCGTCACCGAGGTGGGCACCGACTACGACACCCACCATATCGTGCTGGACTTCGGCGCCGTACCGTTCCCGGTGCTGGAAGGCCAGTCCATCGCCGTCGTGCCGCCGGGCGTGGACGCCCACGGCCGCGCCCACCACCCGCGCCAGTACTCCATCGCCAGCCCGCGAAACGGCGAGCGCCCGGGCTACAACAACCTGTCGCTGACCATCAAGCGCGTGCTCGAAGACCACCAAGGCAAGCCCGTGCGCGGCGTGGCCAGCAACTACATGTGCGACCTGCAGGTGGGCGACAAGGTGGAGGTGATCGGGCCGTTCGGCGCCAGCTTCCTCATGCCCAACCACCCGCGTTCCAACATCGTGATGATCTGCACCGGCACCGGCTCCGCCCCCATGCGCGCCATGACCGAGTGGCGTCGGCGCCTGCGCAAGTCAGGGAAGTGGGAGGGCGGCAAGCTCATGCTCTTCTTCGGCGCCCGCACGCCGCAGGAGCTGCCTTACTTCGGGCCGCTGCAAAACCTGCCCAAGGACTTCATCGACACCACTTTCGCGTTCTCGCGCCAGGAAGGCCAGCCCAAGACCTACGTGCAGGACCTGCTGCGCCAGCGCGCGGCCGATCTGGCCCCGCTGCTGGCCGACGCCAACAGCTTCTTCTACGTCTGCGGCCTGAAGGCCATGGAAGAAGGCGTGGTGCTGGCCCTGCGGGACGTGGCCACGCAAGCCGGCCTGGACTGGGACACCGTGGGCGCCGCGCTCAAGCGCGAGGGCCGCCTGCACCTGGAAACGTATTGAGGCCCCACACCCCATGAGCGCTTACCAGACCTTGTCGCTGACCACCCGCGCCCCAGGCGTGGCCCAGGTCACGATGTCGCGCCCGGCGGTCTTCAACGCCTTTGACGAGGCCATGATCGGGGAGCTGGACGCCGCCTTCGCGCAGGTGATCGCCGACGCCAGCGTGCGCGTCATCGTGCTGGCCGGCGAAGGCCGGCACTTCAGCGCTGGCGCTGACCTGCAGTGGATGCAGCGCGCCAGCACGGCTTCGCGCGAGTGGAACCTGCAGGACGCGCGGCGCTTTGCCGGCATGCTGTGGCGCATCGCCTCCAGCCCCAAGCCGGTGGTGGCGCGCATCCAGGGTGCGGCGCTCGGTGGCGGCGTCGGCCTGGCCTGCACCTGCGATGTGGCCGTGGCGGCCGACAACGCCAGCTTCTCGGTCAGCGAGGCCCGGTTCGGCATCCTGCCCGCTGTCATCGGCCCTTACGTCACCAACGCCGTGGGCAAGCGCCAGGCGCTGCGCCTGGCGCTGACCACCAGCCGCATCGCCGCGGCCGAGGCCCTGGCCCTGGGCCTGGTGCACCAGGTAACGGCGCTGGACGGCCTGGACGCTGCGGTGGACGCCGCCGTGAAGGACCTGCTGGCCGGCGGGCCGAGCGCCCAGCGCGAGATCAAGGCGCTGTTCGCCCAACTGGAGGTGGGGCCCATCACCGAAGAGGTGCGCGAACTCACGGCCCAGACCATCAGCCGCGTGCGCGGCACCGACGAGGCGCGCGAAGGCTTCGACGCCTTTCTCTCCAAGCGCCCGGCGAACTGGATTCCGCAGTAACGGTGCCGCATTCACGATTCCGCCATCACGACTCCTCCATGACCACACTGCAACTTCAAGGCGCGCCCGTTCTCGTGGTGGGCGCCGGCATCATGGGCGCGGGCATCGCGCAGGTGGCGGCCCAGGCCGGCCACGCCGTGCAGCTCTTTGACGCCCGCGATGGCGCAGCCGCGCAGGCCAAGGCCAAGCTGGCCAGCACGCTGGACGGCCTGGTGGCCAAGGGCAAGCTGGCGGCCGACGCGGCAGCGGCCACGCTCGCGCGCATCAGCCTCATCGCCACGCTGGAGCAGGCCGCCGACGCGGCACTCGTGGTGGAAGCCATCGTCGAGAACCTGGAGGTCAAGCGCGGCGTGCTGCGCCAGCTGGAAGGCCTGGTCGGAGAGCGCTGCGTGCTGGCCACCAACACCTCGTCCATCTCGGTCACGGCGCTGGCCAACGGCCTGCAGCACCCGCAGCGCCTGGTCGGCATGCACTTCTTCAACCCCGTCCCACTGATGAAGCTGGTGGAGGTGGTGTCCGGGCTGCATACCGACGCGGCCGTGGCCGAGGCCATCTTCGATCTCTCCAAGGCCTGGGGCAAGGTGCCGGTGCATGCCAAGTCCACGCCCGGCTTCATCGTCAACCGCATCGCACGGCCCTACTACGCCGAAACCCTGGCCCTGCTGCTGGAACAGGCGGCGCCGCCGCAGGTGCTGGACGCCTGCCTGAAAGCGGCAGGCTTCCGCATGGGCCCGTGCGAGCTGATGGACCTGATCGGCCACGACACCAACTTCGCGGTGACGAATTCGGTCTACGAGGCCAACTTCCAGGACAAGCGCTTCGTACCCTCGCTGGTGCAGCGCGACATGGTGGAAGGCGGGCTGCTGGGCCGCAAGAGCGGCCGCGGCTTCTACCGCTACCCCGAGGGCGTGCCCGCGCTGCCCGTGGCCGTGCACGAGGCACCGGCCACCGCCCGCACCGTCACCGTGCACGGCAGCGGCCCGGTGGCCGACTGGCTGGAAGCCGCCACCACCCAGGCCCTGGCCGCCCAGGGCTGGGGTCCGGCACGCGTGCAGGACAGCGACTGGACGGGCCTGGAGATCGACGGCGCGCGCCTGGCGCTGACCGACGGCCGCTGCGCCGCCGAGCAGGCGGCCGGGTGGGGCGTGGCGGAAGTGGCCGTGTTCGATCGCCCGTTGCAGCTGCCTGAGGCCCCTGTCGCCCCGGGCACGGCCCTGGCCTATGCCGTGGCCCCGCAAGCCAGCGCGGCCTGGCAGGCGCAGGCGCCGGCCTGGCTGGCCGCCCTGGGCCTGGCGCCGCTGCCCGTGGCCGATGCGCCGGGCCTGGTGGTCGCGCGCACCGTGGCCATGCTTGTCAACGAGGCGGCAGACGCCGTGCTGCAGGGCGTGTGCTCGCCCGAGGGCGCAGACGCCGCCATGAAGCTGGGCGTCAACTACCCGGCCGGGCCGTTTGAGTGGCTGCAGCGCTGGAGCGCTTCTGGCGTGGTGGCCGTGCTGCAGGCGCTGGACGCGCACTACCGCGGTGAGCGCTACCGCGTCAGCCCCTGGCTGCGCCGGCAGGCCGCGTGAACCGGCAGGGCAGGGCATGAAGTTCGCCGAATTCCATGCCGGTCAGGTGATCGAGGGCGGCCCCTTCCATCTGACCGAAGACGAGGTGCTGCGCTTTGCCGCCACCTATGACCCGCAGTGGTTCCACACCAACCCCGAGGCCGCAGCGCAAGGCCCCTTTGGCGGCCTGATCGCCAGCGGCTGGCAGTCCTGCGGCATCGCCATGCGGCTGGCCGCGCTGGCGGCCCTGGAAGGCTCGGAATCCTTCGCCTCACCCGGCATCGCGTGGATCAAGTTCCCCCATCCTGTACGGCCGGGCGACGACCTGCGCCTGCGCGCCACCGTCATCGAGGCGCGGCGCTCCGAGCGCAAGCCCGAGCTGGGCATCCTGCGCTGGCGCTGGC
This sequence comes from Rubrivivax sp., assembly GCA_046087245.1. GTDB lineage: Bacteria > Pseudomonadota > Gammaproteobacteria > Burkholderiales > Burkholderiaceae_C > Rubrivivax. The sequence goes on along the minus strand of JBJTZN010000006.1, from coordinate 3,584 downwards.
AGCTGTTCAATCAGAATGACATCGAGGTGCTGGAACTGGAAGTGACCAGCCTGTTCGATCTGAAGAATTCCCCGGAGACACCATGACCCAAGCCTTCATCTGCGACGCCGTGCGCACCCCCTTTGGCCGCTACGGCGGCGCGCTGTCTTCGGTGCGCACCGACGACCTGGGCGCGGTGCCCATCCAGGCGCTGATGGCCCGCAACACGAAGGTGGACTGGGCAGCGGTGGCCGACGTGCTGTACGGCTGCGCCAACCAGGCCGGCGAGGACAACCGCAACGTGGCGCGCATGTCCGCGCTGCTGGCCGGCCTGCCCATTGACGTGCCCGGCGCCACCATCAACCGGCTGTGCGGCTCGGGTCTGGACGCCGTGGGCAGCGCCGCGCGTGCCATCAAGGCCGGCGAGGCCGAGCTGATGATCGCCGGCGGCGTGGAGAGCATGAGCCGCGCGCCCTTCGTCATGCCGAAGGCCGACACGGCCTTCAGCCGCAGCAACGCCGTGTACGACACCACCATCGGCTGGCGCTTCATCAACAAGCTGATGAAGGAGCGCTACGGTGTGGACTCCATGCCCGAGACAGCCGAGAACGTGGCGGTGGACTTCAAGATCGAGCGCGAAGCGCAGGACCGCATGGCGCTGGCCTCGCAGATGAAGGCCGTGGCCGCACAGAAGGCTGGCTTCTTCGATGCCGAGATCGTGCCCGTCACCATCCCGCAGAAGAAGGGCGACGCCCTGGTTGTCAGCAAGGACGAACATCCGCGCGAAACCTCGCTCGAGGCCTTGGCCAAGCTCAAGGGCGTGGTGCGGCCTGATGGCACGGTGACGGCGGGCAACGCCAGCGGCGTGAACGACGGCGCCTGCGCGCTGCTGCTGGCCAGCGAGGCGGCCGCAGCACGCCACGGCCTGACCCCGCGCGCCCGCGTGGGGGGCATGGCCACGGCCGGCGTGGCCCCGCGCATCATGGGCTTCGGCCCCGCGCCCGCGGTGCGCAAGGTGCTGGCCCTCACCGGCCTGAGCCTGGCGCAGATGGACGTCATCGAACTGAACGAAGCCTTCGCCGCCCAGGGCCTGGCCGTGCTGCGCGACCTGGGCCTGGCCGACGGCGACGCCCGCGTCAACCCCAACGGCGGCGCCATCGCGCTGGGCCACCCCCTGGGCGCCAGCGGCGCCCGCCTGGCCACCACGGCCGTGAACCAGCTGCACCGCATCCAGGGTCGCTACGCTCTCTGCACGATGTGCATCGGCGTGGGGCAGGGGATTGCGGTGGTGTTGGAGAGGGTGTGATCGTTCAGCAGGGCCCGCACCGCCTGATCGTGGCCTGACTCCAGCGCTGGCTGCATCTCACCCAGCGGACGCCATGACCAGCAGCATTGTCTGCGCCTGCTAGCCGTCGCGAAACCACCCGCCGTGCCTTATCAGACCCTCGCGGATGCTGTCCTTCTGCTGCACTTCGCAGTGGTCATCTTCGTCGTGCTTGGGTTGCCGGCGGTGATCGTCGGGAACTGGCGCCGTTGGGCCTGGGTGAATCAGCTGTGGTGGCGTCTGGCTCACCTCTTGGCCATCGCGGTCGTCGTGCTTCAAGCGTGGCTCGGTCGCCACTGCGGTCTCACGGTGCTCGAGTCGAGTCTGCGAGAGAAGGCCGGTCAGGTCGGCTACCAAAGCAGCTTCGTCGAGCACTGGGTCCAGCGCTTGCTCTATTTCGAAGGCCCCCTGTGGGTTTTTGCAGTGGCCTACACCGTCTTTGGCGCACTTGTCGCCTGGGCATGGTGGCGCTTCCCACCCCATCTGCGCCGTGCCACATCCAGCGACTCCTGAAAAGTCACCAGACCTTCGGCCTGCGGCGGCAGGCGGGTCAGCGCGAAGGTGACCCTGTGCTGGCTTTTCGGCCCGTTCAACGCCGGACACTGACCAGCAGACCGCGCTTTCACGCCTCGCGCTCTGCCAGGCGCTGCTGTGCTATCCAGGCACTGCCCGGTCTCAGCTTTCTGGCAAGCGGCGATGAGGGGTCCACCACGCGCCAGAAGGGGGCCACCTCGCTGATCGGTGTGCCGGCTTCAATCTCATCCCAGGCCGCCTCTGCCACCGTTCTGAGGAAGATCGCCGTCGACACCGGGCACGCCGCGTCAGCCCCGTGCAATGCGGCCAGTTCGCGCCGCATCTGCTGGATCGCGCGGGTCTCGCCAGGCGGCACCATGGTGCGCAGGTAGTGCTCGACTTCCATCGGGCAAGAGATCAGCAGCCTGGCCCCGGCGGGAACGCCTGCAAAGTCCTTGTCCAGCGCCACCGTGTGCGGTGGCTTGGCTTGCATCTTCTGCTTCCAGGTCTTGGGTTTGTTTGGCATGATCGTCTCCAGCGAATCCATCATCGGACAGGCGTTCGGCCGGCTCAACAATCCCCGTATAAACCCCAGGTCGAACTTATGGCGCTCCCTGACGTACATACCCCCGCAGCCTGCACCCTTCACCCTTCAATCTGCATGGAAAACACACCTGACCTTGAAGCCCGTGAACACGATCTCACGATGCATGTCTTCACCGTGTCTGCAGGCATGGTGGGCATGGGCGCCATCTGTGCAGTCATCGCCTATGCCATCGTCTAGGACGATGAGGGTCATCGCTGCGATCGATGCGTTCAAGGGCCTGGTGGTGCTTTCTGCGGCGCGGCCATGAACACCAAGCACCATGAGGGCGGCTGCATCTGTGGCGCCATCCGGTTTCGGGCAACCGGCCAGCCAGGCAAGCCGCACACCTGTTCATGCGAAAGCTGCCGCAGGCACTCCGGCGCGCTCACCCTGACCTGGGTCGAGTACCCCGCGCAGAGCGTGGAGTGGGTCGGCCCAGGCGGCAAGCCGTCCACGTGGCGCACTTCTGCGTACTCCAGCCGGGCCTTCTGCAGCACTTGCGGCAGCACCATCGGGGCCATAGACGACGAGCCCACCATCGCCATCGTCACGGGGGCTCTCGACAAGCCGCACCTGAAGGAATTCGCACCCCGGTATCACTCCTACGTCTCCCGCAGGCCGCGGTGGTGGCATGTGTCGTCCGACCACGAGCCGCAGTGAAGCATGAAGGCGGCTCGCCCAAAACCAAGGAGAGAAGATGCCCGTCTACGTGATCGCAGACATTGAGGTACTGGACCCCGTCTTGTTCGAGGAGTACCGGCAGAAGGTGCCCGCCACCATTGCCGCTCACGGCGGCCGGTATGTGGCGCGTGGTGGTCACACCGAGGTGCTGGAAGGGTCCTGGACGCCCAAGCGCTGCGTGGTGCTGGAGTTTCCCGACATGGAGCGGTTCAAGACCTGGTGGTCTTCGCCCGAGTACGCGCCATTGCGTGCGCTTCGCCAGCGGGCCAGCCACTCAAGCCTGGTGGTCACGCAGGGTCTCTAGCCCGGATATTTCACGAGTTGAGCCCTGGAGGGTTCGCAGGCGCGATTTGGCTGGCCTTTGTGGGGCGCGTGCCCGTCAATGGGGCAATGGATGCGCTGCATGGGGGTGAGGTCGCGCATTCGGGCGTGCTTGCCCCTTCCCCGACTTGGGATGCGGGCCGGTTTGGTGTCAACGCGCGGGCCAGGCACTGGATGGAT
>JBJTZN010000005.1:0-7182 GCA_046087245.1 Rubrivivax sp. | reverse complement strand
CTCAGAGCTTGTGAAGTATTCCGGCGCGCCCGAGCGGGCGTTCCAAAAGGTGCCGATCGAGGCGCAAAGCACAGCCGTAGCTCGGGCTACGGCGAGCATTTGCAACGACGAGCGGGGCCGTTTGGGGCGGACGAGCGGGTGTGTGGGGATATTTCACAAGCTCTCAGCCGTTCAGGGCTACCGCGAGGGCCAGCGCGTGATTGCCGGCGCGATCACGCCCAGCGGTTGGAGCCATGCCTGCCTGTGCGGATCTGGCTCGCAGGACGGTGCCGGGACAACACATGGCTGGAAGGCCTTGGGCGGCTGGAGGCTGGGCAACACGATCGATGGCTGCCAGGCGGAGTACGTCCTGGTGCCCGACGCGATGACCAACCTGGCGCCCGTGCCTGATGCGTTGACCGACGAACAGGTGCTCATGTGCCCTGACATCATGTCCACGGGCTTCAGCGGTGCCGAGCGCGCGGACGTACGCATCGGAGACAGCGTGGCGGTGTTCGCGCAGGGTCCGATCGGGCTTTGCGCCGCCGCAGGGGCCAAGCTCAGCGGCGCCAGCGTGGTCATCGGCGTGGATCGTTTGCCCGACCGTTTGCGCATGGCTACACGCTTGGGTGTCGATCACGTGATCGACGCCAGTCGCACCGATCCTGTCGAAGCGATCATGAGGCTGACAGCCGGACGTGGTGTCGATGTGGCCATCGAGGCGCTGGGCACACAGCAGACCTTCGAGGCCTGCCTGCGCGTGCTGCGGCCTGGCGGGACGTTATCGAGCCTGGGGGTGTACTCCAGTGATCTGACGATTCCGCTGGGAGCATTTGCCGCAGGGCTGGGCGACCACCGCATCGTCACCACGCTCTGCCCCGGGGGCAAGGAACGCATGCGACGCCTGATGTCAGTGATCGAGGGCGGACGCGTCGATCTCGGCGCGATGGTGACGCATCGATTCAAGTTGAACGACATCGAGGCCGCATACGACTTGTTTGCCAACCAGCGAGACGGCGTGCTCAAGGTCGCCATCACCCCGTGATGAGACGCACAGCCCTTCACGTATGCCCGAGGTAGACCACCGCCGCGTTCACGGCATAGGTGGCTACCAAGCCCACGCTGACCCAGCTGACCACACGCAGCACCTGCCCTTTAGGCCGCATCACCAGGCCGACGATGACCAAGCCCGACATGACCAGGGCTGTCACGGCGGTTCCCGTGTGCACGGTGGACACCTCGGAGAGCAACGGGCCGCGCATGTAGAACAGATCATCCACCGCCAAGACGGCCACGTTGAAGAGATTGCTTCCAAGCAGATTGCCGATGGCCATGTCCAAGGCGCCTAACCGCAGGGCGCCCAGCGCCACGGCGATCTCAGGCAGCGTCGTCACAAAAGCCATGAGCACGGTGCCGACGAAGCTTGCAGACAGGCCCAAGGCCGGCGCCAGGCGATCCGCCACTGAGGGCAGCCACATGCCCGCGGCCAGCACCACGAGTGAGGCGGTAGCAAACCGACGCCACTCACGGTGCCGATTCGCCCAGGCGCCTGCCGCGTTGGCGCCCGCAGTGGTGGTGGGCTGGCTGGCCGCTACTTCAGTGGGCTGATGTGCGATCGCAGCAGAGTCACGGTGTTCGTGTGAGTGCACCGCCTTGAGGGCCAGCAGGTACAGCAACATCAGCAACGGGCTATAGACCCCGACGTGCAGCAAGGAAGGGGCGTCCTGGCCGGTCAGCAGGCTCAGGGCCACGAAGCCCAGCATGACCACGCCAAAGCCGGCCGAGAGCAGGTGGTTCGAGCTGGCCTCCTGGTACAAGGGCTGGCGGCGCTGCAAGACGTCCACAACGGCCAGAAACAGCATGTTGACGACGCAGGCGCCCAGAGCGTTTCCCACCGCCAGGTTGGGTTCGCCGACGAAGGCCACCGCACTGATGCCGGCGGCCAGCTCAGGCAGGGACGTCACCGTGGCCAGCAGTGCCAGGCCCACCCAGCCGCGGCCCCATCCGTAGGCCTGGGCGAGGGCATCTGCACTGACGCTGAGCATGTAGCCCGCGCGGGCGATCAGCAGCGCGCACAAGGCGAATTGCAGCAGCAGCCAGGCCAAGCTCATGACCGCGGCCTGTGTTGGCTGCGGACCCACAGCTTGCGCAATTCCTCCACCCAGAGCACGAGGCTGGCCAGCCCCAGCAGTGGCAACAGCGACTCCAGGGGCAGCGGCACGGTGTGGAACAGCGTGTTCATCGGTGGCGCGTAAAGCACCAGCCCTTGCAGCAGTACCGACAGTGTGAGTCCGCCCAGCAGCCATCGGTTGCGCACGATGCGCAAGCCCAATGCCGAAGCGCTTGCCGATTGGCAGTTCAGCACGTTGAACCACTGGCACATGGCCAGCACGGTGAAGGTCTCTGTACGCACGATCTCCACCGCCACTCCCTGACCCAGGCGCCACGCGAACCAGCCGAAGGTCACGGCCGCGATCAAGGGTGTCATCAGGGCCACTCGCTTGAGCATCTCCGGGCCCAGAAGCCGGTCGTTGCGGGGCACCGGTGTGCGCCGCATCTCGTCGCCATCGGCGGGATCCAGCACCAGGTTCACCGTGACGGTGCCTTCGGTGACGATGTTGATCCACAGGATTTGCACCGCCGCCAGCGGCAGCGGGAATCCACCCACCAGCGCCAGCAACAGCACCAGCACCTCGGCCAGTGAGGTGGCAAACAAGTACAGGATCACCTTCTTGAGATTGGCGTAGACCACTCGCCCTTGCTCCACGGCGCCCACGACGGTGGAAGAGTTGTCGTCGGTGACGATGATCTTGGCCGCGCTCTTGGCAACCTCCGTACCGGTGATGCCCATGGCCACGCCCACGTCGGCACGTGCCAGAGCAGGGGCATCGTTGACGCCATCACCCGTCATGGCCACCACCTCGCCACGGGCCTGCAGGGCTTCGACGATGCGCAGCTTCTGCGCAGGTTGCACGCGGGCGAACACCGCGATCCCGGGCAGTGCGTCGCGCAGGTCCGCCTGGCCCATGCGCTCAAGCTCGGGTCCGTCCACGGCGTGCTCGCAGTCCCGCGCAATGCCCAGTTGACGTGCGATGGCCAGGCCGGTGAGCTTGTGGTCTCCCGTCACCATGATCGGGCGTATGCCCGCCGCACGACACTGCGCGACGGCGTGCTTGATCTCCTCGCGAGGGGGATCCATCTGTCCGACGAGGCCGAGCAGCCGTACACGGCCAGCCAGGGCATCGAAGCCGTCGGCCGGGTCAAGCGCATCGTCGGGCACAGTGGCAAACGCCAGCACCCGCAGCGCCTGGGTGGCCATGCGCTCTGCGGCTTCGCGCGCAGCCGTGTGCGCCTGCGCGCCCTCTGAGGTGCACAGGCGAAGCACGGCTTCGGGAGCGCCCTTGATCCACACACGCCGTGGCATGTCGGCCATACGGTGCCGGGTCGCCATCAGCTTGGTGTCGGAATCGAAGGGCAGTTCGGCTTCGCGCGGTGCACTCTGGCGCACGGCCTCTAGGCTCATCCCTGCCTTGAGCGCCAGCACCAGCAGCGCGCCTTCGGTCGGGTCGCCCAGCACGGCCCAGCCGGTGGCTGAGCCCGCGGGTGCTTGCAATTCAGCGTCATTGCACAACGCTGCCGCCAGACAAAGCTCGCGCAGCGCAGGGTCTGCGGCGTCAACGGGCTCGCCGCCCTCTTCGAGCACACCTGTGGGGGCGTAGCCAATTCCGCCCACGGCAACCTCGCGCCCGCCCGGCAACCACAGGGTCACGGCGGTCATTTCATTGCGCGTCAAGGTGCCGGTCTTGTCGCTGCAAATGACGGTGGTCGAGCCCAGTGTCTCCACCGCCGACAGGCGCCGGATGATCGCGCCCCGATCGGCCATTCGCTGCATGCCGACCGCCAGCGCAATCGTCATCGCCACCGGCAGACCTTCAGGCACCATCGAGACCATCTGGCTGATGGCCACCATCAGCACTTCAGACAGCGGCAGTTCCCGCCACAAGCCCAGCAGCACCACCAGGACGAACAAGCTCAGCGCTGCGGTCACCAGTGCGCGGCCGAATTGATCGAGCCGAAGTTCCAGAGGTGTCCTGGGCTCCTCGGCGCGTTCGGTGAGCCCGGCGATGCGACCCACTTCGGTGTGAACCCCTGTGGCCACGACCACGGCGCGCGCCCTGCCAGCCGTGACGTGGGTGCCGGAATACACCATGCAGTGGCGGTCCGCCAGTCCGGTGGCCTCAGGCACGGCGGCCACGGATTTCGACACGGGCACCGACTCCCCCGTGAGCGCGGCCTCGGCTACCTGCAACTGGGCTTCTTCGACCAGCCGGGCGTCAGCGCCCACCGCATCGCCTGCGGCCAACAGCACGGTGTCTCCAGGCACCAGGGCGCGCGCTTCGATGATCGATTCGCCACCGTCGCGCAGCACCCTCACGTGCAGTGCCGCCAGACGCCGCAGCGCCGCCATCGAGCGCTCGGCCCGACCTTCCTGAAAGCTGCCGATCAGCGCGTTGATCAGCACCACAGCAAGGATGACCGCTGCATCGCCACGATGCCCCAGCGCCACCGCGAGCACCGCGGCCACGAAGAGGATGTAGATCAGCGGGCTCTTGAACTGCCGCCCGAAGGTGCGCCACAGGGGCTTGGGTGGCGGCTCTGGCAGCGCGTTGGGGCCATGCTGGGCTCTGGAGCTCTCGACGGCGGCCGCCTCCAGGCCCCGTTGAGCGTCAAGTTTGAAGTGATGCAGCACGTCGCCCGCTGACATGGCATGCCAGGCGGGATGGGTGTTGTCACAGGCAGGACCGGCCATTCAGAGGTGTTCCCATCGACCACGGGCAGCTTCGGCAGGACTTGGGGCCGGGCGGGCGCCTCGGTGATGACTGTGACCACGCCCGACAAGCCAGCACGGCCGCAGGCCATGTGCCTGTGAACCCCCAAGGGCCGTGCGGTGCCCGGCCCGGCCCGCCAAGGGGGCGCAAGAAACCTCGGGAGCGGCCCTGCGGTTTCTTGTGAGTGTGTCTGGCGTGCGCGTTCAGGGCAACGGCAGCGCGGGCGAAAGTCTGCGTGGTGTTGACGTCGGTCAAACCGACGCCTGTTGCGTGCGCATCACGCCGCGCGGCCGCGCCGCCTGTTCACCCACCACACCAGCGACAGCATCACCGGCACCTCCACCAGCACGCCCACCACCGTGGCCAGGGCGGCCCCGGAGTGCAGGCCGAACAGCGAGATGGCCACGGCCACGGCCAGTTCGAAGAAGTTGCTGGTACCGATCAGGCAGGCCGGGCCGGCAATGTCATGTGGCAGCTTCAGCCAGCGCGCACCCAGCCAGCTGATGGCGAACACGCCGTAGCTCTGCAGCACCAGTGGCACCGCGATCAGCACGATGATGAAAGGCTGGGCCACCAGGGTGGGGGCCTGCAGGCCGAACAGCAGCACGACGGTGGCGATGAGCCCTGACACGGCCGCGGGCTTGAGCCTTGCGGTGAAGGCGCTGATGGCTTGTGCTGATCGGCGTTGCAGCACCGCTCGCGTGGCCATGCCAGCCACCAGGGGCAGCACCACGTAGAGCACGGTGGCCAGCAGCCAGGGCACCGTGAGTTCGGTCACCCCCAGCAGGAAGGCGGCGATCGGCGCGAAGGCCACTACCATGATGAGGTCGTTGACCGAGACCTGCACGAGCGTGTAGTTCGGGTCCCCCCGAACCAGTTGGCTCCAGACGAACACCATGGCGGTGCAGGGGGCCACACCCAGCAGGATCATCCCGGCGATGTACTGCTGCGCATCCGCCGGCGACACCCATCCCGCAAACACGAACTCGAAGAACAGCACCCCGAACCCCGCCATGGTGAAGGGCTTGATCAGCCAGTTCACCACCAGGGTCAACGCCAGGCCTTGAGGGCGCCGGCGCACCTCGCGCACGGCGCCCCAGTCGATCTGGACCATCATCGGGTAGATCATGATCCAGATGAACACGGCTACCACCAGGTTGACGTGCGCCACTTCCAGTGCCGCCACGGCCTGGAACAGGCCGGGGACGGTGAGCCCGAGGGCGACCCCGGCCCCGATGCCCAGGGTCACCCACAGGGTGAGGTAGCGTTCGAACAGTCCCATGGCGCTCTTCGTTGCCGATGTTCAGCGCGTGCCGATCTCGCGCATCTGCTGCTGCAGTGAGAGGCTGTCCAGCGCCTCCATGGGCAGCGCCAGCATCAGTTCGATCCGCCGCTTGAGCACGGCGGCGGTGTCCCAGAACACCTTGGCCGTCTCTTCCTCGATGCCCTGGAAGGCTGCCGGGTCGGCCACGCCCCAGTGCGCCGTCATGGGCTGCCCCGGCCACACCGGGCAAGTTTCTCCGGCCGCCTTGTCGCACACGGTCAGCACGAAGTCGAGCGCCGGCGCGCCAGGCTGAGCGAACTCGGCCCAGTCCTTGCACCGATAGCCTTCGGTGGGCAGGTGCATCTCCCGCAAGGTGCGCAGAGCCATGGGGTGTACCCGATCGGCGGGGTGGCTGCCTGCGGAATGGGCGACAAAGCGCCCCCGGGCGAGATTGCGCAGGATGCCCTCGGCCATGATGGAGCGGGCGGAGTTGTGCGAGCACACGAACAGGACGTGGCGGATGCGGTCGGTCATGGCAGCCTCGTGTCAGCAGCAGGTGGAAGGGGTGAGCGTGGCGATCCCGCAGGGCTGGCCGCCGCAGCAGTGATCGGTGAGATACGCGATGAGCTCGTTCATCTGTGCGATGAGCGGGCGGTACACCAGATGGCGGCCCTTGCGCTCGGCTTGCACCAGCCCGGCGTCTGCCAGGCCCTTGAGGTGAAACGACAAGGTGGACGAAGGCACACCCAGGGTGGCGGCCAGCACGCCCGGGGTCATCCCGTCAGGGCCTGCGCCCACCAGGGCGCGGAACACGCGCAGCCGGGCCGGCTGGGCCAGTGCAGCCAGTGCGGCCACCGCCTGGGCCTCCGACAGGGGACCGGGCATCACCACGGTGGCCGTGTTGAGATCGGCGGCGCTCATGCGCGCGCGTCCGGGTCTGGGCCCTGTCCCGGGCCCGCGAGAGGCAAACGGGTGGGCAGGGCCAGCGTCACGGCCCAGCAGGCCAGCAGCATGAGCCCGGAGCCCAGCAGCGACCACGACAGCCCGCCCCACTGGTACAGCAGCCCCGACAACAGCGTGCCGAAGAAGCGGCCCAGGGCATTGGCCGCG
>JBJTZN010000004.1:0-12745 GCA_046087245.1 Rubrivivax sp. | reverse complement strand
CACCCGCTCGTCCGCCCCAAACGGCCCCGCTCGTCGTTGCAAATGCTCGCCGTAGCCCGAGCTACGGCTGTGCTTTGCGCCTCGATCGGCACCTTTTGGAACGCCCGCTCGGGCGCGCCGGAATACTTCACAAGCTCTGAGGCGGCGCCGCGCTGTCTTGATGGCGAGGGATCAGAAGGCTGCGGCGCCACGCCAGCACGTGCGTGCCCGGCATGCCCTGCTGGGTCAGCGTCCCTTCCTGGCGCCGTAAGGGTTGCCCGGCAGGGCCGGCTGGTTTTCCGCACCCACCTCGTCGCCCGTGTCGAAGTACAGCACCATCTGGTGATGGTCTCCGGGGTGGATGGTGGTCAGGCCGCGACGCACCTGGGTGGGACGGTCGGGTGCGGGCTGGAAGCTCGCCTGCACCTGGTAGCGGCCCGGCGGCAGCGCCACGAACAGCCAGGGGCCGCTGGTCGTGTGGTCCAGCACCGGCTCGGTGCCACGCAGCGCAGTGATGCGCACCACCACATCGGCAAGATGGGCACCGCTCTTCAAGGCCGCGGTCGTGAGCCAGAAGCTGTATTCCTGGCGGCGCGCATGCAACTCCTGCAATTCGGAATGACTCACGCCGCCGCTGGCATAGGCCACCCCGGCGGCGGAGGTGCCGCGCTCAACGGCGGTGACGGCAGGAAACCAGACCGCCAAGGTCAGGGCGACCACGGCGTGGCTGGGATGCAGGAAGCAGACGGATCGCAAGGGCATGATGCGGGTAATAACCGATGAGGCTCTGGTGACAAGTGGGGGCGCGCGATGGCAGCATTGCACCTTGGGCCTTCACACGCTGGTTTGCGCATGCGCAGCCCGCAGGCGGGACGGGCACGCCGGGTCTTTAAGCCAGTCAGAGGGCGGATACGACATGGATCTTCAGTTGCGGGGCCGCACGGCCCTGGTCACCGGTGCCAGCGCGGGCATAGGCCGCGGCATCGCGCGGGCGCTGGCTGCCGAGGGCGTGCGCCTGGCGCTGACGGCGCGCCGCCTGGACAAGCTGCACGAAGTCTGCGCCGAGATCGTGGCTGCGGGCGGGGCCGAGCCGGTCGTCTTCGAACAGGACATGCTGGCCCCGGATGCCCCGACCCGGATCGCGCAGCGCGCCCTGCAGGGTCTGGGCAGCGTGGACATCCTGGTCAACAACGCCGGCGGCTCGCGCAGCTTCAAGGACCTGCACGTGAGCGAAGAGGCCTGGAACGAGGCCATCGCGCTGAACTTCCACCGCCCGCGCCAGTTGGGAGACGCCCTGATCGACCAGATGATCGAGCGCCGCTGGGGCCGCATCATCAACATCACCGGCAAGAGCGAACCCGACCACGTGAACGGCGCGTTCTGTGCCAAGGCCGGCCTGCACAGCTGGGCCAAGGGCCTGTCGCGCATGGTGGGCCCGCATGGCGTGACGGTGAACTGCATTCCGCCCGGGCGCATCCACTCGGAGCAGATCTTTCGCAACTACACGCCCGAGTACCGGCAGTGGCAATGCGAGAACGAGATTCCCATGGGCCGCTACGGCGAACCCGAAGACCTGGCCAACCTGGTCTGCTTCCTCGCCAGCCCCAAGGCCAGTTACATCACCGGGGCGGTGATCCCCGTGGACGGCGGGCTGCGCCGCTACCAGTTCTGATCCCTGCCCACCACACAAGGAGACTTCCGCATGCTGATTCCCCGCCGAACCCTGCTGGCCGCCACTGCCCTGGGCCTGCCCCTGCTGGCCCGAGCGCAGGCCGCCTGGCCGCGCCAGTCCATCCGCTTCGTGGTGCCCTTCGCGCCTGGCGGCACCTCGGAGATCGTCGCGCGCACGGTGGCGCAGGAGTTGAGCAAGCAGCTGGGCCAGACGGTGTTCGTGGACAACAAGGGTGGCGGCGCCGGCATTCCGGCCATGACCGAGGTGTCCAAGGCGGCCCCTGATGGGCACACCCTCATCATGGGGCACGTGGGCTCGCTGGCGGTCAACCCCTACATCTTCCCCAACCAGCCCTTCGACGTGAACAAGGATTTCATGCCCGTCACGCTGCTGGCCAAGGTGCCCAACCTGTTCTGCATCCACCCGGACGTGCCGGCCAAGGACTTCAAGGAATTCGTGGCCTACGCCAAGAAGAACCCCGGCAAGCTGGATTACGGCTCGGCCGGCAACGCCAGCGCCGGCCATCTGGCCATGGAGTACCTGAAGCTGGTGACGGGCATGTTCCTCACCCACATCCCCTACCGGGGCACCGGCCCGCAACTGACCGACCTGCTGGCCGGGCGCACCCATGCCACCTCGGCCGGACTGCCCGCGCTGCTGCCGCACATCAGGAGCGGCAAGCTGCGCGCCATCGCCGTGGGCACGGCGCAGCGCATCGCCGCGCTGCCTGACGTGCCCACCGTGGCCGAGATGGGCTACAAGGACTTCGAGACCTCGCAGTGGTACGGCATCCTGGTGCCGGCGGGCACGCCGCGCGACATCGTCCGGCGCCTGCAGGAGGAGTCGCTCAAGGCACTGCGTTCCAACGCCGTGACGGCGCGCTTCGCCAACGACGGTGCGGTGGGCGGTGGCGGCCCGCCGGAGGAGTTCGCTGCCTTCATTGCCCAGCAACAGAAGATCTGGGGCGACATCGTCAAGCGCGCCAGCATCAAGCCCGACTGAACCCGCCCCGTCCGGGCATGCGGTCAGCCCCTGCCCATGCAGACCCTGATCATCGACGACCATCAGTTGTTCAGCGCCGGCCTGCGCCTGCTGCTGGGCGCCACCGAGGGTCTGGGCGAGATCGACTGCGCCGACAGTGGGTTCGAAGCCATGCAACGGGCGGCTGCCGTGGCCTACGATCTCGTGCTGCTGGACTGGCACCTGGGACGCGAGCCCTCGGGCGTGCCGCTGATGTTGCAGTTGCGGGAGGTGCTGCCGCGGGCCCGGGTGGTGGTCGTGTCGGGCGAGTCGCATCCCGACCTCGTGCGCAGCGCCATCGACGCCGGCGCAGCCGGCTTCGTGCCCAAGGCGTCCTCGCCCGAAGCCATGATGCAGGCCCTGGCCACCGTGGCCCGGGGCGGCATCTGTCTGCCCGAAGCCGCCCTGGCGGCCCATGCGGCTGGTACTGCCGGTGCTGCCCACGCAGCCAAGCGCTCCGCGCCGCGGACAGCCCCGGTTCAGGACGGGAGCCTGCCTGCGGCCGGCGTGCCCCTGACCGAGATCGGCGCGGCCTTTCCGCAACTCACCCTGCGCCACGCGCAGGTGCTCGGGCACCTTGTGCGTGGCCTGCCGAACAAGGAGATCGCGCGCAGCCTGGGCATCGCCGAGGGCACGGTCAAGCAGCATGCCAATGCCATTTTCCGGGAACTGGGCCTGCAAAACCGCACCGAGGCGGTGTACCTGCTGGCCAGGATGGGCGTGCGCTTCCGCTGAGCGCCGGTGCCATCCGGGCGTGTCGTTCCCCAAGGCCTGAGCCACAGGGTCCAGGTTTTCAGCCCTCCCGGCGTTCGCCGGGCTGCCCTCAGGCGTGCTCTTGCCCAGGGCGGGCCTTGACGAACTCCACTTCCAGATTGCCGCAACCGGAGCCCGGCGTGAGGCTGACCCGGGCCCACCCATCGCCCGGCGGCGCGAAGCGCGTGCGCATGGTCACCCGGGTGCCACCCGCGGTGACGAAGGCCTGGTCCGAGAGGTCGGCCGGATGGCCGTTGGCGAACGGCAGGGGCGCGTACAGGGCCGAGCTGTGAACAGAGCTCAGTCGCACCTCCTTCCAGTTGTCCTGCTGGCTCGGGGGCGGCGCCAGCGTCGCCTCGCATACCAGCGCATGGTGTTCGTCACCCGACAGGAACACCGTGTGCTGGATCTGGTGGCGCATCAGAAAGTCCAGCAGCCGGTCCAGGCTGGCCGGGTAGCCGTCCCAGGCATCGCTGCGCCCCGCGGCGCAGCTGTCCTGCACGCCTTCGGCGTGTCGGGGCAGCAGCAGGGAGGGGGTGGCCACCACCTTGGCTTCATCCTTGTGTTGCAGCAGCCAGTCTTGCAGTTGCTCGAACTGCCCTGGCATGGTCGGGTCCGCGCAGGTGGTCAGGAGGTGCGGCGTACCTGAGGACGGGGCAGTGCTGCGGGCCTGTCGGCCCATACGCGTGTCGGCCAGGTAGATGGGCAGGCCGGCGAAGCGGAAGGCCTTGTCGGCCAGGTCACGCAGGGGCTGGTAGCGCTCCTGAGGGCGCAGACGCTCGTACTTCCAATAGCCCCAGCGGCCGTCACGCAGCGCGTCCTGCCTCAGGCGCCACAGGGGCTGCTCGGGGTCGGCACCGGGCGGGCAGGGTTCCCAGTTGTCCACCAGTTCATGGTCGTCCAGCAGCATCACGCTGGGCAGGCGGGCCAGCACGCGGCGCATGCCCGGTGCGCGCTGGGCGCGTTCGTGCGGGATCTCGTAGCGCTCATCTCGGCGCGTGGGATCCACCAGACCCGCGGTGGCGTCTGCGTAGATCTGGTCCCCGAGGAACAGCGCCAGGTCCAGTTCGCCCTGGTCGGCCCGCTGCGCCATGCGCTGCAGGCTGGCCTGCGCCGGGGCGCTGTCGAGCGGCCCGTGCGGGTACTGGCAACTCCCCACGGCCAGGTGCACACGTGCGGGAGCCTGCGTGGCCTCGGGATGAATTGGCGCCGTCGCTGGCGTGGCAAGCCGTTCCGCCAGGCGCTGCAAGGCCTGGCGCGGCACCAGGCAGGCCTCGACGTCCTCGGCGCCAGCACTCTGCAGCCAGCGCCGGATGCCCTTCAGCGCCTGACTGATGCGCCCGCCCGTCCTGCGGTGGGGGGGCGGCCCGGGCTGGTGCGCCAGCGGCGGCGGTCCCTGCAGACCGGGCCAGGGCACGTCCATGGGCAGGTCGGCCTGCTCGGCCGGAGGGTAGACCATCAGGGCCAGCCAGCCGTCTGGCGGGGGCGACCCTGTGGTGTTCCCGTCGGGCGTGAGGCCCGACTGCACCAGCCGCCCGGCATGCACGAACTGCCACTGCCTGCTGCGGCCCGGTGCGCGTGACAGGCCGAACCGGCCCTGGGCCACGCACCAGCCCTGCGCCGTGCGCTGCACCGGCACCAGCGCCAGGCGCGCCAGGCCGGCGTCCAGCGGCGGCATGGCGGCCACCCGCAGCAAGGTGGTGCGGGAACTGAACTGCGGCGGGGCCAGCACATCCAGGCGCGGGCCCAGGAAGGGCGGGCGGATCACGGCTTCAGCGTGCTGGACCACCGGCAGCGGCCGAAGAGGCGACCGCATCCGCGCCTGAGCGTCTTGTGAGGGGGCACCGAATCCAACCCCACCCTGCCGCAGAAAGCGCTCCACCTCTGCAAACACCTGCGCCGAGCGTTGGCCGATGAGCAGGTCCTGGTGGCCCATGCCGTCGAAGGTGCGGGCGATGACGGGCACGCCCGCGGCACCCAGGTGCAGGCCCAGCAGGCGTTGGGTGAAGACATCGGCCAGGCCGTTGTCGCGGCCGTGCAGGGCCAGGGTCTCGATGCCCGACCAGCGCTCTCGCAGCCGCTGCGGCGTGACGTAGTCGCCTGCGCCGCTGTGGTCCGTGGCCTGGTCGGCCTGGGTGAAATGGATGGTCTGCGAGACCGTGTCCAGGTGGATCGGACCGAACAGGTCGTCGATGGCTTCCAGGGTGGCGCGGCTCAGGCCCGGGGCCTCGAAATCGCGACCGTACAGCACGTCCATGCGGTGGCGCGTGGCCGTCCAGGGCGTGCGGCGCCAGGGCCACACCGGGTTCTCCACGCGCCAGTCGGCGTCGGGGTAGGGCAGGCTGGACAGCAGGCGGTCCATCAGTTGTTCGCCTGCGCCGGGCTGGGCCGAGGGCCTGAACTGGAAGCCATCGCGCAGCAGCCAGCGCCGCGCGAACTGCATCACCCAGCCGCGCAGCACGTTGGCATCGGTATAGCGCAGCACCGGGCCCTTCTGGCTCAGCACCAGACGCCGCACGGTGGGGTGCGCTTGGCCTTCGCCGCCTTCGCCGCCCGCGCCGTTGAAGGCCTCCAGGGCGGCCTGCTGCGCAGTGTCCAGCAGGGGCTGACGGTCCAGGGACCGGGCCCGTTCCAGCAACTCCTGCGGACGCGACAGCAGGGCCATGGACACCATCACGCAGCCGATGCAGTGCGCCAGCACGTCCACTGGCGCACCCGTGACCTGCCGCACATGCAGCAGCGCGGCGGGGATGTCCACCAGCGCTACCTCCTCCAGCGTCCAGGGCACCAAGGCGGTGGGCAGGCCACTGCTGCTGCGCAGGTCCAGCACCCACACGTCGCGCCCCTGGCGGTGGAACCACTCGGCGGCGCTGGGGCGCAGGCTCTCGTGGGTGAAGGTGTTGCCGCTGACGCTGTAGCCGTGGATCATCACCAGGGCGGGGGCTGGGCCTGCGCCAGCCGGAGGTGGATAGCGCGTCAGGCGCACCCGGGCCTCGGGCCTGTCCTTGCTTGCGGGTGCCACGGGCCACTCGGTGATCTGCGGTGGCGGCAGGCCGGCAATGGGCTGGGGCAGGCGCACGGGCTCGCGTGTCAGCGGGGTGTCGGGCTTGCGGAAGGTCCAGAGGTGGATGGAGGCCAGCAGGCGCAGCATCGTCAACCCGAAGCCCGCCAGGTCGGCCAGGGCCTGCACCTGGTCCTGCTGCGCCACGATGCGCAGCAGCGGGGTCTGCCGACTGGCCAGGAAGCGGGGGTCCAGCACCAGGGTGCCGTGGCGCCGTGGGCCGGAGGCGGGCAGGCCCGGCATCCGGGTGACCCGCAGTTCCGTCAACTGCCGCCATGGATTCCCGGCCACGGCATAGGTCAGGCGCTTGTGACCCTGCAGCACATCGCCGGGGACGAAGGGCCTGGGCGGGTGGCCTTCGGCATCGCGCAAGGTGCATCGCAGCACTTCAACCACGCGCAGGTCGTAGTCGAAGCGGCGCACTTCGCCAGCGCGGCTGGCCGTGCGCAGCAGGCCCGTCACCAGGGAGCCGAGTCCGCCGGAAGCTGGCGGGCTGGGGTCGGTGAAGCGCTGGTGCAGGTCGCGCAGTCCCCGGTGGCGCACCCAGGCCCGCAGGCCGCGCACGATGCGCTGCAGGGCGAAGGAGTCCTCCCGGTGCAGGAATCGCAGGCTGCCCGACACCCGGGCTTCCAGCACGGCATGGCGATGCCGCACCTCGTCGGCCTGCCCGGCCAGGCTGCGGTCTTCCCAGGTGGTGGCCTCGTACAAGCGCACGCGGCTGTGGGCCGACGCCTCGTCCACCTGCAGCCGGCGGTCCAGGGTGGTGGCCAGCGTGTCCAGGGGCGCCGGCCGGTACTCCAGGGTCCATTCGACCACCCATGGGCGGGCGCCACTGGGGCGGTCGCCCAGGTCCAGCCAGGCCGGCCCGGTCAGGCGTTCGATGACGCCGATGCGCGTGGGCTGCGGGCGGGCGTGGGCGGGCAGCGGTGGGCGCGGCGCGCCCATGGGCCGTGGCCGGTCAGGGCTTGCGCTCGAAGCCCCCGTCGCTTCCGGGCCTGGTGGAGGCTCCGATGGCTGGCCCACATGGAGGCCCACATGGAGGCCCTTGTGCAGGCCCGTGGGCGGGCCTGCACCGTGGTGAGATGCCGGATCGCCGATCAGGCCCCACTCGGCGCGCAGCGCCTGGGCACCGCGCAGGGCCAGCGCGGTGATGGTCAACGAGGGGTTGGCGCCCAGGGACTCGGGGATGATCGCGCCGTCCAGCACGGCCAGGCCCGGCAACACCTGCAGGCCCTGGGCGTCCCGGCCATCGAAGACGCGCCCGAAGGCATCGACCACGCCCTCGCGGGCGCTCTCGCCCATCGGACAGCCACCCAGCGGATGGACCGTCAGCACGGGCCCGCGCGGCTGGTCGGTCAGCATGCTCAGTTCATCGGGCAGCAAGCGCCACATCGGGTTGGGCACCCAGTGCGGGCCGTCGACGGGCGTCGGTCCGCCTGGCTGGGGGGCGTCCCGGGTGGCTTCCTGCCGCAGGCTGCGCAGATGGTCCACCTGGCGCTGTGCGGCGGCGCTGGCGGTGTCCAACGTGGGTGAAGTCCTCGCTTGCGGCCAGTGCACCCGCAACGTACCCAGGGCGGGTGCCTGGGAAGACGGTGCCGCTGGCGACTGTGACGGTGGCGACTGTGACGGTGCCGCCGTGAACGCCCGAGGCAGCTTCAGCACCCCGTCCGCGTCATCGTGACCGATCAGGCCCACCAGCAAGGTGCGCTCCATGGCCTCGGGATCCACGGCGGCGGGGTCGGCCACCGGGTCAGCGCCAGGCCCATGGCGCGTCAGGTCGGCCTGCGGCAGCTGGTGCACGGCGTGGCCCGTGGTCACGGTCTGCTGGAACAGCCAGCGCAGGGCGCCGGGCACCGAGAACTCCTGCAGCCAGAAGGGCCGGCTGCCGCGCTGGGGCTGTGCCCCGAAGGCGATGGCCGTGGTGATGGTGGGCCCCACCCGCCGGCCCTCCAGGGCGGTGGACTCGTCGGCGCCCGGGTGGGCGGACTGGGGCAGGCGGTGCACCGCCGCGATGTTGTCGCCATTGCAGGAGAAGCGCTCGCCCAGTCGTGGCGAGAGCGGCAGCCCGGCATCCCGGGACCGCAACAGGATCTCGGTGCTGCCGAAGGTGCCTGCGGCCAGGATGACGTGGCGGGCGTGCAGCTCCAGCGGCCCGGCTTCGCGCGCCTGCAGGTCGGGCCGGGTGTGCAGCACGTCCAGCGTCCAGTGCGGCTCCGCTTCCCGGCCCTGCGCCCCGCGCAGGCGGCTGACGCTGGCACCGGTGAACAGTTGCGCCCCGGCGTCCACGGCCTGGCGCAGCAGGTTCACGTCCAGCGAATCCTTGGCGCCCACGTTGCAGCCGGTCATGCAGTCGCCGCACAGGGTGCAGGCGTGCAGCTTCACGCCGGCGGCGTTGGGCCGGGCGGTCATGGCCACCGTCACCGGCACCTCCTGCACGGGCAGGTGCCGACCGGCCAGCGTTCTCAGGGCCCGGGCCTTGGCCAGGGGTTGGCGGGCGTGCTCGGGGTGCAGGGCGATGGTGTTCAGGCGCCCTTGCAGTTCGCCGCCCAGGGCCGTGCGTGCACGTTGGTACCAGCCCGCCTGCTGCAGCCCGCGCACCTGCGTGGCGAAGTGGGCGCGGCGCAGGTCGTTCGGCTGCGGCTCCAGCAGCACGCCGGCGTTGATCAGCGAGCCACCGCCCACGCCATTGGCCACCAGGGCCATCACGTCATCGCCCACGCGCAGGTCGAACAGGCCCTCGGCCTGACCGCCCACCTCGCCCGTGGCCTGCTGGCCGATGCGCAGGTGCCCGGGCAGATCGGCCATCCGGGAGGGGAAGTCCCCCGGACGCAACTCCTGGCCGCGCTCCAGGATGCACAGCCGGATCGGGCGGCGCCCGCCTTGCCTATCGGCGACGGTGCAGCCGGCCAGTGCGGCAGCGGCTGCGCTGCCTCCATAGCCGGTGCCGACAATGACGACGTCCCAGGGCTGCGGGCGCCCATCCGGGTCGCGCGGCCCCGCCTGGCCAGACCACAGCGCGTGCAGGCCCCGCCCCAGGCCAGGGGCTGTTGTCGGGGCTGCGCTCGGATCGGCTGTCGGGGGTGGCGGCGACGCGATGCTCACGCGGCGACCGGGTCGGTGGGGCTGGGCACGAGCACGGTACGCAGCACGTCCAGCGTGACAGGCTTGTGCAGCACGGGCACGCCCGTAGCCTGCGCCTGGCGCAACGGTTCGGGGGCGGTCTCTCCGGTGATCAGCGCCGCCCGCAGCCCCGGCTGCAGCGCGCGCACAGCCTGCAGCACCTGCAGCCCGTCGTCGCCGGCCTGCAGCCGCAGGTCGCTCAGCAGGACGTCCAGCCGCTGGCCGCGCGCGATGTCGCAGGCCTGCGCCGTGCCTGCGGCCACATGGACCTGGCAGCCCACCTCGGTCAGCAGCAGCTGCATGCTCTGGCGCACCTGCGGGTCGTCGTCCACCACCAGCACCTGCAGCCCGTGCAGGGCCGGCCAGGGGCCCGTCAGCTCTGCGCCGGCAGACGCCGGCTGCAAGGATGCGATGCCGCCTTCGGCGCTGGGCCCGGATGCCGGCGCGGCCAGAGGCATGCGCAAGGTGACGACCGTGCCCTGGCCCTCGGCCGACACCAGGCCGATCTGCACGTCCAGCAACGCGGCCAGGCGTTGCACGATGGACAGGCCCAGACCCAGGCCCTTGCTGCGGTCACGCTCGGCGTTGCCCACCTGGTAGAACTCGCGAAACACCATCTGGTGCTCGGCGTCGGCGATACCGATGCCGGTATCGATGACACTGAGGCAGGCCTGCGCGTCCTCGCGCCAGACTTTCAGCCGCACATGGCCATCGCGGCGGTTGTACTTGATGGCGTTGTCCGTGAGGTTGCTGATGATCCGCAGCAGCAGCGCCGGATCTGTCCAGACCAATACGGCGCTGTCGACCTGCAGCGAACAGCGCAGCCCCTTGCTGCGCGCCGTGGCTTCCATCAGATGGAAGTGTTCGGTCACCAGCCGGTCCAGGTGCTGCAGGCTGCGTACGGGCTTGACGGTGCCTGCGTCCAGCCGTGAGATGTCCAGCAGCGCATCAAGCTGCGTGGCCAAGGTCTGGTTGACAGTGCCCAGCAGGTTGGCGATCTCGCGCGCGCGCTCGTCCAGGTTGCGCATGCTCAGTGCCGCCACCAGCACGTTCATGCTGTGGATGGGTTGGCGCAGGTCGTGGCTGGCTGCGGCCAGGAAGTGGGTCTTGGCGCGGTGGGCCTCGCTCTCGTTCTCCAGCGCCCGCTGCAACTGGGCGTTGAGCTTGCGCTCGGCAAAGCGGATGCGGCAGACCTCCTCGAACACCTGGCTCTGCTGGCGCGCCACGCTGACCAGGAAGCCCAGGAAGAGCAGGATGAGCACCGCCACCCCCAGGTGCGTGAGGGCCGTGCCGTCTTCGCGTGGCGCCGTGGCCCAGGCCAGCGACAGCGGCAGCAGGGTGGGCAACGCATACCCGAGGAAGACGTTGCGGTAGCCGGCTGTGCTGATGACCGAGCCGGTGGCCACGGTCAGCAGGATGATGGACACCGCGGCCTGGGTCAGGTCGTCCATCGGCCCGAAGCCCATCACCGACAGGGCCATGAGAAACCCGCCGCCGCCCATGAGCAGGGCGACTTTGCCTGGCGCGTGACGCCCGCCGTGCGAGCGCACCAGGTCTTCCGAATAGTGCAGTCGCCAGGCGGCGAAGCAGCACACCGTCAGCAGCCACAGCAAGGCCGCGCTGCCGCCGGCCTGCGTGCCCCAGATCAGGTAGATGATGGCGGCCGCGCCAATCAGGCTCCACTGTGCCCTGGCGTTCTGGCTCAGGAACAGTTCGATGAAACGCTCATGGATGTAGGCTTGAACGAGCTCTTCATCCTGTGCCTGTGGAGCGGCCGCGGGTTCTGTGCCCATGCTCGATTCCTCCCTGCAGGAACCCTGCCACGGGGGCGGTTCCCAAGTCCGAAACGCTAGCAGTCTGCCCGCGCACGGGCATCAAGGCTTACCCTGATGCCCGGCGTGTTCGGGCGCGCAGCAAGCGGGTCAGCGCCCAGGCGCAGGCGATGCCCAGCAGCGTGAACATCGCCAGACTCCAGAACTCGTAAGGCAGGCCCAACAGGTTCACCGCGGCGTCCGCGCAGGACGCGCGGGGGGCGAAGACCTCGGGGGCCAGGGCGTCCAGTCGCAGCCCGCTGACGATCTGGTCGGCCAGGGTCAGCCTGCAGGACTCAGAGACCTTGGCCACCCCGTGCTGCCACAGGGCGCTGGCCATCCCGGCCACCGCCAGCAGGCCCGTGACGGCCAGCGCGCTCGCCTGCGCCAGCCGGCTCGGCCGCAGGGCGCTCCACAGGCTGCCGCCAAGCGCCAACAGCGCCATGCCGGCGAACACGGCGCGTTGCAGCACGCACCAGGCACAGGGTTGCATATCGAAGACGTGCTGCGATACCAGCGCCACCCCGATGGCCGCCAGACTCAGGGCCGCCACCAGCAGCAGCACGGCGCCGGGTCGATCAAGCAGGCCGGTCATGGAAGGGCTTGCGCGGGGATCCTGCGCGCTCACGCCACTTCGGCGATCAGTTCGATCTCCACGCAGGCGCCCATGGGCAACTGCGCCACGCCGAACGCGCTGCGCGCGTGGGCTCCCACCGCGGTGCCGAAGACCTGCTGCAGCAGTTCAGAGCAGCCGTTGGTGACCAGGTGATGCTCGGTGAAACTCGGCGTGCTGTTGACCAGGCTCATCACCTTGACGATGCGCTTGACCTGCGCCAGATCGCCCGTGGCGGCCTGCAAGGTGCCCAGCAGATCGATGGCCACGGCACGGGCAGCCTGCTGGCCCTCGGCCGTGCTCATGGTCAGGCCGAGCTGGCCCACCCGGGCCTTGCCGCCTTGCTTGGCGATGTGGCCGGACACGAAGACCAGCGAGCCCGTACGGGCGTAGGGCACGTAGGCCGCGGCGGGCACGGAGACGGCGGGCAGGGTGATGCCGAGGTCGGCAAGGCGTTGGGCGATGGACATGGGGGTGACGGGATGGGGCAGACGTGGTGGGAGGGGCCGATCCAGAAAGCGCAGGCGGGCCGGGTGGAACGCAAGGCGCGATCGGGGCGGGGGAGTGAGAGCTTGTGAAATATCCCCGCACACCCGCTCGTCCGCCCCAAACGGCCCCGCTCGTCGTTGCAAATGCTCGCCGTAGCCCGAGCTACGGCTGTGCTTTGCGCCTGGATCGGCACCCTTTGGAACGCCCGCTCGGGCGCGCCGGAATAC
>JBJTZN010000003.1:0-7283 GCA_046087245.1 Rubrivivax sp. | reverse complement strand
TAGACCCGCAAATCCGACCCTTGCTCGTGCCAGACAGCTCGCCGAGCGCACCGCTGGCGCCTGCGGCTTCGTCAACCGCTTCGCTGGACGAGGGCGCACCTTCGGTCGGCGCGAAGCAAATGCTTCACAGGCTCTGAGCCCTGCCTGGGCTGCTGTTGTCTCAGTGGAGCGAGGCCCCGGGGGGCGCGACCTCCACCACGGCCAGCAATTCGCGTCCCACGGTGCCGCGCTCCGCCTCCTGCGTCGTGGCTTCGCGAACGTCCAGCACCTTGAGCTGGATGCGCAGGGCCATGCCGGCCATGGGGTGGTTGGCGTCCAGCACCACATGCGAGGGGTAGATCTCGGTCACGGTGTACAGGGCGTCGGCAGGCATGCCCTGGCTGGCCGCGCCCTCAGGCAGGCCTTCGATACGCATGCCTTCTTCCAGACCGGCGGGGAACAGCTTGCGGTCCTCGAAGCACACCAGCCGGGCATCGTAGTCGCCGTAGGCGTGTTCGGGCTCCAGGTGCAGGTGGGCCTCGAAGCCCACCGCCTGCCCCTGCAGCGCCTCCTCGATCTTGGGCAGCAGGTCCTCGCCCCCGAACAGGAACTCGGTGGGCTCCTTCAGCTCGTCGATGGGCCGGTTCTGAGCGTCCGTCAGCGCCCAGGTGAGGGTGACGACGCAGGGCTTGTCGATGGTCATGGCGGAATGATCGCACAGGGTCTGCCGGGGCAGGCCGGTCGGGCTGCGCGCAAGCTGGCTCCACAATGAGGCATGGATGTGACCGCACCCCTGCAGATGCTGGGCGGCCTGTGCGCCGCGCAGTTCATGCGGCGCCACTGGCACAAGAAGCCGCTGCTCGTTCGGCAGGCCTTTCCCGCTGCGACGCCACCGGTGCACCGCAGGGAATTGTTCAACCTGGCTGCCTGCGGCGATGTGGAGAGCCGCCTGGTGACGCACACGGCCAGCGGTTGGCAACTCCGACAAGGGCCTTTCGTGCGCCGGGCGCTGCCTCCGCTGTCGCGCCCCGGCTGGACCCTTCTGGTGCAGGGCTTGGACCTGCACGTGCCTGCCGCCCACGAGTTGCTATGCCGATTCCGCTTCGTGCCCGATGCGCGCCTGGACGACCTCATGGTGTCCTACGCCAGCGACGGCGGCGGGGTGGGTCCGCACCTGGACGCCTACGACGTCTTTCTCATTCAGGTGCAGGGCCGCCGGCGCTGGCGCATCGGGCGCGTGACCGATGACCGTCTGGCGGCCGGCGCGCCGCTGAAGATCCTGCAGCACTTCAGGCCCGAGCAGACCTGGGTGCTCGAGCCTGGCGACATGCTCTACCTGCCGCCCCGCTGGGGCCACGACGGAATGGCCGTGGGCGGCGACTGCATGACCTGTTCGGTGGGCTTCCGGTCCTCGTCGGTGATGGAACTGGCGGGGCAACTGCTGGCTCGCGTGGCTGACGAGGACGACCTGGAAGGTGGCCCGCCGGGCATGGGACTGCATCGCCGCTACCGCGACCCGGCGCAGGCTGCCACCGCCACCCCCGGCCTGATTCCCCCGGGGCTGCAGCGCTTCGCGAGGGAGGCGGTGCAGTCGGTGCTGGCGCGCCCGCAGCGTCTGGAGGCCGTGCTGGGCCAGTGGCTGACGGAGCCCAAGCCCGAGGTCTGGTTCAATCCGGGCGGCCTCCTGCCGGACGGGCAAGGGGTGCAACTGGATGCACGCACGCGCATGATGTACGACGCCCGGCACGTCTTCCTCAATGGCGAAGCGTTCCTGGCCCGGGGTCTTGACGCCCGCCTGATGCGACAGCTGTCTGACGCCCGCAGCCTGGGCCCTGGGCAGGTGGCACGCCTGGGTCCGCAGGCCCGGGCGTTGCTGGACGACGCGGTGGCCGCCGGATGGATGCATCCCCTGGCCCCCCCACCTGGGGAGCACCCGTGACGGAACGCGCAGGCGGGTAGCGTCAGGTTCACCCGGAGGCGCACTAGGGAATGCCCTAATTCGGCATATAATCCTCGGTTGACGATAAGGGGGACGCCCTTTTGTCAGGCGCGGTCTGATGCGAACGTCGCGTATGTCGGAACATTCGGATGAGGCCCGCGAACTCTTGAACGTTCAACTCCACCTGTTTCGAGGATCCTTATGAAGAAGTCCTTCCTGCTGGCATCTTTGGTTGCCGCCGCTGCCCTGGCCGCTTGCGGCAAGAAGCCCGAGCCCGCGCCTGCCCCCGCACCCGCTGCTGCTCCGGCCCCCGCCCCTGCTCCCGCTCCGGCCGAAGCGGCTTCTGCTGCCCCGGCTGCTCCGGGCGCTTCCAAGTAATTGGAAATCGTTCAGTAGAGAAGGCCGCCTGCGGGCGGCCTTTTTTGCGTTCGCACCGCCTATCTGCCGCGTAGGGGATAATCATCGGCTTGATGAATCAAGACCCCGCGTCGCCTCCGCTCGAGGCCACCCCCGATTCCGCGCCTGCTGCTGCAGTGCCCGGTCCGCGATTCGACACCCTGGCCCTGGACCCCAAGCTGCTTCGCGCCGTGGCCGACAGTGGCTATACGGCCATGACCCCGATCCAGGCCAAGGCCATACCCATCGTGCTGGAGGGCCGTGACGTCATGGGCGCGGCCCAGACCGGCACGGGCAAGACCGCGGCCTTCACCATCCCGCTGCTGCAGAAGATGCTGCGGCATGAGAACGCCAGCGCCTCTCCTGCACGCCATCCGGTGCGCGCGCTGGTGCTGGCCCCCACGCGCGAACTGGCCGATCAGGTGGCCAACAACGTCAAGACCTACGCCAGGCACACGCAACTGCGTTCCACCGTGGTCTTCGGCGGC
Organism: Rubrivivax sp.; assembly: GCA_046087245.1. GTDB lineage: Bacteria > Pseudomonadota > Gammaproteobacteria > Burkholderiales > Burkholderiaceae_C > Rubrivivax. The sequence continues at coordinate 4,481 of JBJTZN010000003.1, read as the reverse complement.
ATCGACATGAAGCCGCAGACCGCGGTGCTCAAGGCCGGCGTGGAGGTGCTGATCGCCACCCCGGGACGCCTGCTGGACCACATCGAGGCCCGCAACTGCGTGCTCAACCAGGTGGAGTACGTGGTGCTGGACGAGGCCGACCGCATGCTCGACATCGGGTTCCTGCCCGATCTGCAGCGCATCCTGTCCTACCTGCCCAAGCAGAGGCAGACTCTGCTGTTCTCGGCCACCTTCTCGCCCGAGATCAGGCGTCTGGCCCAGAGCTATCTCCAGGACCCCATCACGGTGGAGGTGGCGCGGCCCAATGCCACGGCCACCAACGTGGAGCAGCGGTTCTATGGGGTGACGGACGATGACAAGCGGCGCGTCATCCGGCAGATCCTGAGGCAGCGCGAACTCTCCCAGGCCATTGTCTTCGTCAACAGCAAGCTGGGTGCGGCGCGTCTGGCGCGCTCGTTCGAGCGCGACGGCTTGCGCACGGCCGCCTTGCATGGGGACAAGTCCCAGGACGAACGCCTGAAGTCCCTGGCCGCCTTCAAGGCCGGCGAGGTGGACCTGCTGGTAGCCACCGACGTGGCGGCCCGCGGGCTGGACATCGCGGACCTGCCGGCGGTCTTCAACTTTGACGTGCCCTTCAATGCCGAAGACTACGTCCACCGCATCGGCCGCACAGGCCGTGCCGGTGCCTCGGGTCTGGCGGTGACGCTGGTCACCCGGGACGACAACCGGTTGGTCGCGGACATCGAGAAGCTCATCAAGAAGAAGCTCGACCTCGAGCCTTTCGATCTCGAGGACGAGCGTCCACGGCGTTCGCGCCACCGGGACGAGGACGAGCGCGCAGGCCCGGCCGGCGGTGACCGTACCGAGCCGCCAGAGGTGGGCGAACGTACTGACGACCACCGACGCGAGGAGGTCTCGCGCCCGCCCCGGGCGCAGGCTCGCGAGCGGGTGGCACGCCCGGCCGAGCGGCCTCGCCGTACTGCGCCCAGCGACCCGTTCTTCGACAAGCCCTACGAGCCCAGCGGCTCGGGCGAGGCGTCTTGGGAAAAGGCCGCACCCGCGGCCGCCGGCGCCGGTCGGGTGAGCACCGTGTCTGCCAACATCCGGCCCAAGAAGCGGGTGGCCTCGCTGCTGGGCGGCCCGTAGCCGGCCACGGCGCCGCGCAGTCGTCCATCCGGCCTGCCTGCCTGCCACCGCCCTCAGCCGCACTTCATGCCTGCAGGGCTTGATGCAGGGTGGGCGCCTGGGCGTCCTTGGCAGCGAGTTCCGGCCATGGTGCGGGTATGCGCTTGAGGGCCGTGTCGAGTGCCGGGATCGGCCAGGCTATGGCCAGCGTGGGGTCGTTCCAGGCGATGGCCCGTTCGCACTCCCGAGCGTAGACATCAGTGGTCTTGTACAGGAAGTGCGTGTTGTCCAGCAGCGACAGGAATCCATGCGCCAGTCCTTCGGGGATCCATAGCTGACGGCGGTTGTCGGCGCTGAGTTCCACCCCCACCCAGCGGCCGAAGGTGGGCGAGTTGCGCCGAATGTCCACGGCCACATCCCAGACCGCTCCCTGGACGACCCGCACCAGCTTGCCCTGGGGGTGCGGCGGCGCCTGGAAGTGCAGTCCGCGCAGCACGCCGGCGCGCGAGCAGGAGTGGTTGTCCTGCACGAAGGGCCGTGGTGCCTGCTGGCCCAGCCTGGCCAGTTCGGCATGGAAGCGCGGCTCGTTGAAGGTCTCCATGAACCAGCCGCGTTCGTCGCCGTACACGGCCGGCTCGACGATAACCACGTCGGGGATGTCGGTCGGAGTCAGCTTCATCAGAAAGCCCTCTCGCGCAACAGCCGCAGCAGGTACTGGCCGTACCCGTTCTTCAGCATGGGTCGGGCCTGATGCTCCAGTTGTTCGGCGCTGATCCATCCCGCCCGAAAGGCTATCTCTTCGGGGCAGGCCACCTTCAGGCCCTGGCGCTTCTCCAGCGTGGCGATGAACTGCCCGGCTTCCATCAAGCTGTCATGCGTACCCGTGTCCAGCCAGGCATAGCCGCGTCCCATGATCTCGACGCTCAATTGCTGCTGTTGCAGATAGCGCTCGTTGACGGTGGTGATCTCCAACTCGCCGCGTGCGGACGGTTGGATGTCGGCGGCGATGTCGCACACCTGCGAGTCGTAGAAGTACAGGCCCGTGACGGCGTAGTTGCTCTTCGGTGACTTCGGCTTCTCCTCGATGCTCAGCGCCCGCTTGTCGGCATCGAAAGCCACCACCCCGTAGCGCTCGGGGTCCTGCACGTGATACGCGAAGACCGTGGCGCCTGCGTCCCGTGCGGTCGCGCGCTTGAGCATGGGCTGCAGGTCGTGGCCGTGGAATATGTTGTCGCCCAGCACCAGCGCGCTGGGTTGGCCGCCCACGAACCTCTTGCCCAGGATGAAGGCCTGCGCCAGGCCGTCCGGGCTGGGCTGGACGCAGTAGCTCAAGGACAAGCCCCAGGACCTGCCATCGCCCAGGAGGTCCTGAAAGCGCGGGGTGTCCTGCGGCGTGCTGATCACCAGAATGTCGCGGATGCCCGCCAGCATCAGCGTGGTCAGCGGGTAGTACACCATGGGCTTGTCATACACCGGCAGCAACTGTTTGCTCATCGCCAGCGTGGCCGGGTGCAGCCGGGTGCCGGAGCCCCCGGCCAGGATGATGCCTTTGCGGTTCATCGAAGCGTCTCCATCAGCATGCGCTCCACGCCGTGCTGCCAAGGCGGCAGGTGAAGGCCGAAGGCATGGCGCAACTTGAAAGTGTCCAGCCGGGAATTGAGCGGGCGCTGCGCTGGTGTCGGGTAGCCGGCGCTGGGGATCGCCCGCACCGCCTCGGGCGCCACCCTCAGCGCCTGCCCGTGGGCCCGGGCCCACTCGATCACATGGCAGGCATAGCCGTGCCAGCTGGTCTGGCCCGCAGCCGTGCAATGGTAGGTGCCGCCGAGCTCGGGCCGCATCTGCAGCCGGTGCAGCACCAGCGCCGTGACATCGGCCAGCAGGTCCGCCCCGGTGGGCGCGCCGACCTGGTCGGCGATGACCTTGAGTTCTTCGCGCTCGGCTGCCAGGCGCAGCATGGTCTTGGCGAAATTGCCGCCGCGCGCGGCGTAGACCCAGCTCGTGCGCAGGATGAGGTGCTGGCAGCCGCTGTGGCGGATGGCCTGCTCGCCCTCCAGCTTGGTGCGTCCGTAGACGCTCAAGGGTGCGGTGGCGTCGTCTTCGCGCCAGGGCTGGTCACCGCTGCCATCGAAGACGTAGTCGGTGCTGTAGTGCACCAGCCAGGCGCCCAAGGAGGCGGCTTCGCGCGCCAGCAGGCCCGGCGCGGTGGCGTTCACCGCCTTCGCCCGGTCGGCGTCGGTCTCGGCCTTGTCCACGGCGGTGTAGGCGGCGGCGTTGACGATGACCGCCGGCCTGACGCTGCGCACGCTGTGCACCAGCGCTTCGGGGTCTTCCAGGTTGCCGCACAGGCCTTGCGGGTTGGCAGAGCCCTCGCGTTGCAAGGCCACCACCTCGCCCAGAGGTGCCAGGCTGCGCTGCAACTCCCAGCCCACCTGCCCGTTGCTGCCCAGCAGCAGGATCTTCATGGTGCTCATGCCCGGGAGCCCTTCAGCGCTGCGCGTAGTTCGTGGCCACCCAATCCCGGTAGGCGCCGCTTTGCACCCGCGCCACCCAGTCGCCATGAGCCAGGACCCACTGCACCGTCTTGCGGATGCCCGTCTCGAAGGTTTCGGCCGGGCGCCAGCCCAGCTCGCGCTCGATCTTGCGCGCGTCGATGGCATAGCGCCGGTCGTGGCCCGGGCGGTCCTTCACGTGGGTGATGAGTTCGGCGTAGCGTTGTACGGGCTGCCCCGTGGCGATGCTGACCACGCCTCGGTCGGTGGCGGGGGCCAACTCGTCCAGCAGTGCGCACACCGTGTGCACGATCTCCAGATTGGGCTTCTCGTTCCAGCCGCCGATGTTGTAGACCTCGCCTGGCTGGCCGCCGGCCAGCACGGCGCGGATGGCGCTGCAGTGGTCGCCCACGTACAGCCAGTCGCGCACCTGCTGCCCGTCGCCATACACCGGCAGCGGCTTGCCGGCCAGGGCATTGACGATCATCAGCGGGATCAGCTTCTCGGGGAAGTGGTAAGGCCTGTAGTTGTTGGAGCAGTTGGTGGTCAGCACCGGCAGCCCGTAGGTGTGGTGCCAGGCCCGCACCAGGTGGTCGCTCGCGGCCTTGCTGGCCGAGTAGGGGCTGTTGGGTTCGTACGGGTGCGTTTCGGTGAAGGCCGCATCCCTGGGGGCCAGGCTGCCGTAGACCTCGTCGGTGGAGACATGGTGGAAGCGGAAGGCTGCCTTGGCGTCGGCCTCCAGGCCGCTCCAGTAGGCGCGTGCGGCCTCCAGCAGCGTGAAGGTACCTTCCACGTTGGTGCGGATGAAGGCACCGGGGCCGTGGATGCTGCGGTCCACGTGGCTCTCGGCCGCGAAGTGCACGATGG
>JBJTZN010000002.1:0-12425 GCA_046087245.1 Rubrivivax sp. | reverse complement strand
GGCCGCCACAGGCCTGGGACCGAAGAGGTCTTGCCCTTCGCTCAGCGTCGAATCAGTCGTCTCGGTGTTCATGCCACTTCAACGACTGAACCCGCTTGTGGTTGTCGGGGTTATCCCAAATCTTCACAGGCTCTCAGTCCGCCTGGGGCACCACCTGCACGGTGACGTCAACGATCACGTCGGTGTGCGCCGCCACGGAAACCGTGTACTCGCCCACGGTCTTCAAAGGTCCTGTGACCATGCGAACCTGGGCCTTGCTTACACCCAGACCCATTTGAGTCAGCGCTTCGGCGATGTCGTGGTTGGTCACGGACCCGAAGAGGCGCCCGTCGACGCCAGCCTTCTGCGAGATCCGCACGACCTTTCCGGCGATCTTCTCGCCTAGCGTCTGGGCTGCGGCCAGTTTCTCGGCGGCCACTTTCTCCAGTTCAGCCCGGCGCGCCTCGAACTCCTTGAGCGCCGCCTCCGTGGCGCGACGCGCACGACGTGTAGGAATCAGGAAGTTGCGGGCGTAGCCGTCCTTGACCTTGACGACATCACCCAGGTTGCCCAGGTTGGCCACCTTGTCCAGAAGAATCACTTGCATGTCGGTCTCCTCAGGCCTTATGGAGATCAGAGTACGGCACCAGGGCCAGGAAACGCGCGCGCTTGATGGCGGTGGTCAGTTGTCGCTGATAGATGGCGCGTGTGCCGGTCAGGCGCGCGGGCGTGATCTTGCCGTTCTCACCAATGAAGTCGCGCAGGGTGTCGACGTCCTTGTAGTCGATCTCTTCGACGCCGGCCACCGTGAAGCGGCAGAACCGCTTGCGCCGGAACAGCAGCGATTGCTGGTTGCGCTTGGGGCGCTTGTCCTTGGAAAACTTGCCTTTGCCGCGTGGTGGGGGCATGGTGAACTCCTTGATACTGAAACGTTGAACTGTGCCGGACCGGCCAGCTCAGAGGACCAGGTCCGTGATGTGAAACAGAATGCCTTTGCCGTTTCGGGCCGGCGCCAGGAATCCCGAAGCCGTGAGAGGTGAACCCAGTGACAGAGCCGCCGCTTTGGACACGAGCGACCCGATCACCACAGCACGCAACTCCAACGTCACCTGCCGGGCCTGCCCTTCGTGCGACACCTCGGACTCATGCTGCAGTTGCAGATCGAGCGCCGGAAGACCGGCGGGTGTGTAGCGAAGCGCGCCCCGCGCAGCCAGCGATGCCTGCAGAACCAGACGGTTCAAGATGCCATCGCCAGCCAGGTTGCGACCGAAGCCGCCGCTGTGGCCCTCAGGCCTGAGCCTCCTGGACAGCCTTGCGGGACTCCTCGCGCTCCACCACCTTCATCATGACGGAAGGGGCGGTTTCGGCCTTGGTCTTCGCCACGGTCAGGTGGCGCAACACGGCGTCGTTGAAACGGAACCCCGTCTCCAACTCCGCGAGCGTCTCGTGGCCGCACTCGATGTTGAGGCAGAGGTAGTGAGCCTTGGCGAGCTTCTGGATCAGATAGGCCAGCTGACGCCGACCCCAGTCCTCAACCCTGTGCACCTTGCCGCCGGCATTGGTGATGAGGGTCTTGTAACGCTCCAGCATGGCTGGAACCTGCTCGCTCTGATCCGGATGGATCAACAGAACGATCTCATAGTGACGCATGAACACTCCTTGTGGATTCCGTGGAAGGAAGCTGCCCCGAACGCGTCGAATCACACGGGTGCAGCAAGGCGAAAAGCTCAAGATTGTAGGCTCAAAAAGCACAACGCCCTCCTGAACGAACCGGAGGGCGCTGGATAGATCGCGCTAAGAGCCGGCCGCACCAGGGCAGCCGGCTTGCGCAAACAGTGGTCAGGCGACCATCAGGCCTTGGAGGGCTTCAGGTCCGGGTAGCGCACGTGCTCCACCAGTTCCTGGACGTCGGCCTTTGGCGCCGGCGTGATCAGGCTCACGATGATGATCACCGCAAAGCCCAGCGGCACGCCGAACACACCGGCGGCGATGGGCTGCATGCCCCACCAGGTGTTGTCAGCAACCGAGCTGGTCACGTTGAACAGGCCGCGCATCCAGGGCTGGGTGGTGGCCATGTAATAGAACGTGACCACGGTACCGGCGATCATGCCCAGCACCGCCCCCCACTTGGTGGCGCGCTTCCAGAAGATGCCAAGCACCAGAGCCGGGAAGAAGCCCGCCGCAGCCAGCGAGAAGGCCGCAGACACCAGGAACAGGATGTCTGCCACCTTCAGCGAGGCCACGTAGGCCGCCGCCAGCGCCACCACCAGCAACAAGATCTTGGAGATCATCACCCGGCGCGAGGCGGACGCGTTGGGGTCGATCATCTTGTAGTACAGGTCGTGGCTGAGCGCGTTGGCGATCGTCAGCAGCAGGCCGTCCGCCGTGGACAGCGCTGCTGCCAGGCCACCGGCCGCCACCATGCCCGAGATCACGTAGGGCAAGCCTGCGATCTCTGGCGTGGCCAGCACGATGATGTCGCCGCCGATGCGCATCTCACCCAGCTGGAAGATGCCATCCTTGTTGATGTCCGAGATGGACAGCAAGGCTGGATCCACCTTCGCCCAGGCGCCCACCCAGGCTGGCAGCTTGTCGAACGGCGTGCCCACCAGGACGTTGAACACCTCGTACTTGACCAGCACCGCCAGCGCAGGCGCCGTGAAGTACAGCAGGAAGATGAAGAACAGCGACCAGGTCACCGACTGACGCGCTTCCTTCACCGATGGCGTGGTGTAGTAGCGCATCAGGATGTGCGGCAACGCGGCGGTGCCCACCATCAGGCAGAACACCAGGCCCAGGAAGTTGCGGCGTGAGGTGTCGAAAGCAGCCTGGGCCTTTTCGTCACCGTTGGGGTCACCGGCAAACTGCTGCGCGTGGCGTGGCATGCCGGCCAGCGGACCGGTGCGACCATCAGCACCTGCCTTGGCAGCCGTCCAGGCCTTCTTGGCGGCTTCTTCGTTGGCGGGCACGGCGGCCAGTGCCTTCTCGGCGGCCTGCACCTCGGCCAGCGGGGCGCTGGCAGCCTTCAGTTCTTCCACCTTCTTCTGAGCGGCAGCACGGTCGGCAGCCAGGGCCGCCGGCACGTCCTTCAGCTTGGCAGCCAGGGCGTCAGACTGCGCCTTGAAGATGGCGCGGACTTCCTGCTCTTTCGGGTCAGCGATGAGCTGCTTCTCACGCTCGCTCACCTTGGCCAATTGCGAGCCATAGATGGCTTGCGGGATGGGCACGCCCGTCTGCTTCACCGACAGCCACACCACCGGGATCATGTAGGCAATGATCAGGATGATGTACTGCGCCACCTGCGTCCAGGTCACTGCGCGCATGCCGCCCAGGAACGAGCACACCAGGATGCCGCCCAGGCCCACGAACACGCCGATCTCGAAGGCCAGGCCCGTCAGGCGCGTGGTGATCAGACCCACACCGTAGATCTGGGCCACCACGTACACGAACGACACCAGGATGGCGATCAGGATGCCCACGAAGCGAGCCGCGTTGCCCTCATAGCGGGCGCCGAGGAAGTCGGGGATCGTGAACTGACCAAACTTGCGCAGGTACGGCGCCAGGAACAGCGCCACCAGGCAGTAGCCCCCTGTCCAGCCCATGATGAAGGCCAGACCGCCGTAGCCGGTGAGGTACAGCGTGCCGGCCATGCCGATGAAGGACGCCGCGCTCATCCAGTCAGCGCCCGTGGCCATACCGTTGTAGACAGCAGGCACGCGGCGGCCGGCCACGTAGTACTCGGCCGCATCGTTGGTGCGGCTCATGATGCCGATGCCGGCGTACAGGGCCACCGTGGCGAGCAGGAACACGATGCCAATGGCGCCGCGACTCAAGCCCATCTGCTCAGCAATCGCCAGCACGACCACGAAAGCCAGGAAGCCGCCGGTGTACCAGCCGTAAACTCTGTTGAGGCCCTTTTTGAAGGCCGTATTGGCCTCCTTGTTGGAGACCCCTTCTTGGGGTTCGAACGACAAGCCAGCCATGTCACTCCTCCTCGGCAACGCCGTGTTCTTGGTCCAGCTTGTTCATGTAGTAGGAGTAGTAGCCGATGATGATCAGGTAGATCACCAGCGAGCCCTGCGCACCCACCCAGAAACTGAACGGCCAACCGAAGAAATCAAAGTTGAGGTCGCGGGCATAGAACCCAACGACGAAAGTCACTACAAACCAGATGGCCAGCAGGATCGACGTGATCCGCAGGTTCTTCTGCCAGTAGCGCTGGTGGTTTTCGCTCACCTGCATATCAACACCCCTTTCTTGAGGACAAACAAACCCGGCCACGCTCGAACCGGCACACCGACCCATGACCCGCGCTTGTACGCGCTAACCACAGACCCGCCACACGACCACGGCGACCACCCGACATGGACCTGCGTCTCACGACGTGGACGACCCAGCCACGAGCCCTGTCTCGCGCTCGAGCTGCGCAGCGACCTTGGGCTCGAACCCCTTGAGATGGCGAATGATCTTCACCGCCTCTTCCGGGTTGCGACGATCGACATGAACCCGCGCCAACTGATACCAGCCGTAGGGGCTCATCGGTTGGAGTTCCGTGTTGCGCTTCAGGGCGGCCACCGCCTCTTCGTAGCGCTCCAGGCGAATCAGCACCAAGCCTTGGCCGTACCAGGCGCGGTCCAGCTTGGGCGAGAGTTCAGTGGCGCGCACAAAGCTGACCAGCGCCTCCTGAAGGCGCTCAAGGGACTCCAGGAGGAATCCGCGATTGAACCACGCTTGCGCGTTGTCCTCATCCACTTTCACCCAACGCTCGTTGTCGGACAGCGCTTGCTCAAGCCTGCCGGCCTGCGCATGCAGGTGGGCACGGCTGGACAGCCCGTAGGCATCCTCAGGCCAGCGCTGCAGCAATCGGTCAAACGCTGCCAACGCCTGGGCCTGACGCCCCACCACCAGCCAGCCCATGGCCTGCCACTTCAGACTCAAGTACTCCACGCGCATCATCATCGGCACCCCGCCATGTTGGCCGCCATGCAGAGGTTGATCTTCTCGAACGTGACCACCGCGTAGCCGATCAGGAGAAGAAGAAAGGTCACCACCGGAACATGCCGGTCCTCCACTTGCCGTGGCGTGATCCAGCGCACAGGCAAAGTGAATGGCTTGGAGACAACCTGCAGCAGACGGTAGAAGAAATTGCTGTCCCGGCGTGCTCCCGCCAGGACATGCAAGACACCCTGCCCCACCAGTGCCAACAAGGCGATGTAGAGCACCAACTGGATGATGTTCAGGACATTTAACATACCGCGGCCGACTCTTTAGCCCGCGGCTTACGAAAAACTGACTTTATGGCCTTTGATTCACGTCATCCCTGACAGGGGTTCCCCTAGGCTGAAACCGCGCTGGTCTCATGGCGTCAGTCCCGCGAGACGATGCCAGGTGTCCACCACCGTGTCGGGATTGAGCGAGATTGATACGATGCCTTCTTGTGCAAGCCATTCGGCGAAGTCGGGGTGATCGCTGGGGCCTTGCCCGCAGATGCCCACATACTTGCCGGTGGCCCGGCAAGCCGCGATGGCGCGAGAGATCATGGCCTTGACGGCAGGGTCGCGCTCATCGAAGTCGTTGGCCAGGAGTCCAAGTCCCGAATCGCGGTCCAGCCCCAGAGTGAGTTGGGTCAGGTCGTTGGAGCCGATGGACATGCCGTCGAAGTGGTTCAGGAACTGGTCCGCCAGGATGGCGTTGCTGGGCACTTCGCACATCATGATCAGCCGCAGTCCGTCCTGACCGCGCCTGAGCCCCCGCTGCGCGAGCATCTCGCCCACGCGCTCGGCCTGGCGTACCGTGCGCACGAAAGGCACCATCAACTCGACATTCGTCAGGCCCATGTCGTTGCGAACCCGCTTGATGGCCTCGCACTCCATGCCGAATGCGTCGCTGAACTCCCCGCTGATGTAGCGACTGGCGCCGCGGAAACCCAGCATCGGGTTCTCCTCGTCGGGCTCATAGCGGGCGCCGCCTATGAGCTTGCGGTACTCGTTGCTCTTGAAATCGGACAGGCGCACGATCACCGGCTTGGGCCAGAAGGCGGCCGCGATCGTGGCCACCCCTTCGGAGAGCTTGTCCACGTAGAAGGCGCGGGGTGAGGCATGTCCCCGGGCCAGGGCCTCCACCGCCTTCTTCAGTTCCGTATCGACGTTCGGATAGTCCAGGATCGCCTTGGGATGCACGCCAATGTTGTTGTTGATGATGAATTCCAGGCGCGCGAGTCCCACGCCCGAATTGGGCATCTGCGCGAAGTCGAAGGCCAGTTGCGGGTTGCCCACGTTCATCATGATCTTGACGGGGCAGTAGGGCATCGCGCCGCGCCGCACCTCGCGCACTTCGGTCTCCAGCAGGCCGTCGAAGACGTAGCCAGTGTCCCCCTCGGAACAGGCCACCGTGACGAGTGCACCTTCCTGCAGCTTCTGTGTCGCGTCGCCGCAGCCCACCACGGCAGGGATTCCCAGTTCCCGCGCGATGATGGCGGCGTGACAGGTGCGCCCTCCCCGGTTCGTGACGATGGCGCTGGCCCGCTTCATCACCGGCTCCCAGTTGGGGTCGGTCATGTCGGTCACCAGCACGTCCCCGGCCTGCACGCGGTCCATGTCGGCGATGGACTGAACATTCCGCACCGGCCCGGCGCCGATCTTCTGGCCGATCGCCCGGCCCTCGGCCAGGACAATGCCTGTGTGCTTGAGGCTGTAGCGATGCTCCAGCTGGCCTGCTGACTGGCTCTTCACGGTCTCCGGACGTGCCTGCAGAATGTACAGCTTGCCGTCCACCCCGTCCTTGCCCCACTCGATGTCCATGGGCCGGCCGTAATGCTGCTCGATGATCAGCGCGTAGCGGGCCAACTCGATGATGTCATCGTCTGCCAAGGAGTAGCGGTTTCGCCACTCGGCCGCGGTGTCCACGGTCTTGACCAGACGACCGCCCGGCGTGCGCTCGGCAGCATCGATGATGCCCATGCGCACCAGCTTGGAACCCAGCGCTCGGCGGATGATGGGGTACTTGCCGTTGCGCAGGGCGGGTTTGTGGACGTAGAACTCATCGGGGTTGACGGCACCCTGCACCACGGTCTCCCCCAGGCCGTAGCTGGAGGTGATGAACACCACGTCCTCAAAGCCGCTCTCGGTGTCGATCGTGAACATGACACCCGCGGAGCCCAGGTCCGAGCGCACCATGCGCTGTACCCCGGCCGACAGGGCCACGCCGTCATGGGCAAAGCCCTTGTGGACGCGGTAGCTGATGGCGCGGTCGTTGTACAGGGAGGCGAATACCTCCTTCATGCGGTGGAGCACGTCGTCGATGCCCACCACATTCAGGAAGGTCTCCTGCTGGCCGGCAAACGAAGCATCAGGCAGGTCTTCTGCCGTGGCCGAGGACCGCACCGCAAAGCAGCCTTGCCCATCGGCGTCCAGCCGGGCGAACTCGGCGCGGATGGCCGATTCCAGATCCCGCGGCAACGCCGCTGCCGTCACCCAGCCGCGGATCTCCTCGCCGGCCAGGGCAAGGGCCCTGACATCGTCGGTATCGAGTTCAGCCAATCGACGGGAGATGCGTTCGGACAGACCGCTGTCTTGTAGAAAGCGCCTGAACGCCCAGGCCGTGGTCGCGAACCCTCCGGGCACACGGACCCCGGTGGAAGCCAACTGGCTGATCATCTCGCCGAGGGACGCGTTCTTGCCGCCCACCGACTCGACATCGGTCATCCTCAGGTGTTCAAAGGGCACGACCAGGGCGGTCGCCAGATTCGCAGGGGACATGGGAAAGCTCCGTGATGACAAGAATCGGGGGCTTTCGCGCGCAACGGGAAGCCGGGCCACCGGTGTTCGTGCTGTTGTTGTGGGGGGCGGCCGCAGGGCATGTGCAGTTGCGAGGAACGAGAATCTTGCGGCGATTGTAGGCAGGAGTGCCTATCATCCTGGGCCTTGCCTTCACAGGATTGAGTCATGCCCAATCGCACCGTCTTCTTCGTCTCCGACGGCACGGGCATCACGGCCGAGACCTTCGGCAACTCGATCCTCGCGCAGTTCTCGGCAACTTCGCGCCACGTCCGCCGCCCGTTCATCGACACCGTGGACAAAGCGCTGGCGGTGCAGCAGGAGATTGACGAGACCGCGGTTCGCGAGGGGCGACGCCCGATCGTGTTCATCACGTTGGTCAACGACGAGGTGCGAGATGTCATTGCCCGCCCCGAGTCGAAGGGCCTGGTGCTGGACATGTTCAGGACTTTCGTGGAGCCGCTGGAACTCGAGTTCGGCGTCAAGAGCAATCACCGGGTGGGCCGCTTTTCGGATGCAGCCAAGAGCCGGGAGTACAACGACCGCATCGAGGCGATCAACTTCTCCATGGCGCACGATGACGGACAGTCCGCGCGCAACCTGGACGCAGCCGATGTCATCCTGGTAGGCGTGAGCCGCAGCGGCAAGACCCCCACCAGCCTGTACCTGGCCATGCAGCACGGCATCAAGGCGGCCAACTATCCGCTCATCCCTGAGGACTTCGACCGCGGGCGCATACCCGCTGCGCTCGTGCCCTACCGGTCCAAGTGCTTCGGCCTGACGATAGACGCCGACCGCCTGGCGCAGGTGCGTCACGAGCGCCGGCCCGGCAGTACCTATGCTTCCTTGAGCAATTGCCGGCAGGAAGTGCGTGCCGCCGAGGCCATGATGCGACGTGAGGGCATCAGCTGGCTGTCGTCGACCCACAAGTCGATCGAGGAAATCGCCACCACCATCCTCCGGGACATCCGGCCCGACCGCCTGATCTACTGAACTCATCCACGAACGGCTGTCCGTAACGGCAGCCTGACGGCGCAGGGCCTTGGGGTTCAGCCTGTGGCGCGCCCGGCAGGCTCGGTCGACATGCGGCGGGTCCTGTGCGCTTCGTACAGGCAGATGGCCGCAGCCGCTGCCACGTTGAGCGATTCCTCGCCGCCGGGCTGCGGGATGCGCACCGTCAACTGGCAGCGCTGCAGGATCTGCTCGGCCACCCCCTGCCCTTCGTGACCGAGCACCCACACGCAAGGCTGCGGCAGAACCACGCGGCCCAGTTCATCGCCTTCATGGGAACTGGTAGCGATCCAGGCGGCCCGGGCTGGCGACGGGGCCGAGCTGCCAGGACGGTCCGGGCCTGCAGCGGCTTCGCGCGACTGGGCGAGTGCACGGGGCAGCAGACTTTCCACATCCAGGGACTCGCAAAGATCCAGCCCGAAGTGGGCTCCCATGGCGGCTCGCAGCACCTTGGGCGACCACAGTGCCGCCGTGCCGGGCGTGGCCCATACCTGCCTGACGCCCAACGCGCTGGCCGAGCGCAGGATGCTGCCGACATTGCCCGGGTCTTGAAGACGATCGAGCAATACCGCAGATGCCGCGGTGTCCGGGGGCTTGCTCTTGGGCAATCTGGCCAGGAACACCACCCCGGCTGGCGACAACAGCGGGCTGACCTGCGCGAGCACCCGATCGGCCACGAGATGAACCTGGTCGGCCCCGGCGGCCAATTCGCGCATGGCAGCTCGCCGCCAGGCGGACTCGGCAATCGCCGCCACCCAAGCCCGATGGCCGCGTGCGAGGAAGGCCGAGCACAGATGCTCGCCCTCGATGCAGATCAATCCCTCCTGGCGGTAGGCCGAAGGCTGGGCTTGGAGCCGGCGCAAGCGCTGCAGCAGCGGGTTGCTGCGCGACGTGATCGGAGGTCCGCTGTGTGCGCTCACGGGCTGTCGGCCAGGCACTGGCGGACCGGGGCGAAGCTGAGTCGGTGCAGGGGGCAAGGACCATGCCGGCGCAAGGCCTGAAGGTGCTGGGGTGTGGGGTAGCCCTTGTGGGTTGCGAACCCGTACTGAGGGTACTGATCGTGCGCCTGCATGCACCAGTCATCGCGCCTGACCTTGGCGATGATGGAGGCTGCGCTGATGGCCGGTACCAGGGCGTCACCCCTGACGATGGCCTGCGCCGGGACCGACAGCTCAGGCAGCCGGTTGCCGTCCACCAGCACGCCTGCGGGTGTGAGCCTGAGGTTCTGCACGGCCCGGCTCATGGCCCGAAGGGTGGCTTGAAGGATGTTGGCCTCGTCGATCTCCCGGGCAGAGGCGCAAGCCACCTCCACGCACAGGGCTCGGGCGAGGATCTCGTCGTGAAGCCGCTGGCGTGCCCGTGGCGTCAGTGCCTTGGAGTCAGCCAGTCCCGCGATGGGCCGCGCGTCGTCCAGCACGACGGCAGCTGCCACTACGGGCCCGGCCAGAGGGCCTCGACCCGCTTCGTCGACGCCGGCCACCAGACCTTGCACGCTCCATGCAGGGGCGGGGCGCGGCTCAGGCTTGGATGACTTGGGCGATGGCATCGGTGGCTCGGCGGGCGGTGTCGCGACGCAGTTGCTGGTGCAGCAGGGCAAAGCGCTGGTACAGCCTGTCGCGGCGCCCATCCTGATCAAGCCAGCGCAAGGCCTCCTGCGCCAGCAACTGGGGCGTGCAGTTTTCCTGTATCAGTTCGGGCACGACGAAGTCACGGCACAGGATGTTGGGCAGGCCCACCCAGGGCTGGTAGGCCATGCGCTTCATCACTTGCCAGCTCAGAGGGTGCATGCGGTAGGCGATGACCATGGGCTTCTTGAACAGGGCCGCCTCCAGCGTGGCCGTGCCGCTGGCAATCAGGGTGAGGTCGCAGGCAGCCAGGACCTCGTGCGACCGCCCGGCCACCAAGCGCAGACCCTGCGGCCCTTGTGCAGCAGCCAGCGGACCCAGCAGCTCCTGAAGTCCCGGCACGACCGGCAGCACGAAGCAGAGGTCGGGCCGCGCGCTTTGGAGCAGGCGCGCCGCTTGCAAGAGGGGCGGCGCGATGTACTCGATCTCAGATCGGCGACTGCCGGGCAACAGGGCGACCACCGTGGCACGGGCAGCCAAACCCAGGGCCTGACGCGCGGCCGCGGCGTCGGACTGCAGAGGGATGGCGTCGGCCAGGGGATGACCGACGTACGTGGCCGCCACCCCATGGGCCTTCAGCAGTTCCGGTTCGAAGGGAAATAGGCAAAGGACGTGGTCGGAGCTGGCAGCCATGCGCCGGACGCGGCTGCCGCGCCAGGCCCAAATGGACGGGCACACGAAGTGAATGCTCGGGATGCCGCGTTGCTTGAGCCTTTGCTCCAGGCCCAGGTTGAAGTCCGGCGCGTCGATGCCGATGAAGGCGCGCGGCGGGTCCGACAACAAGCGCTGCGCCAGGGCCTCGCGAATGCGGGAGATGCCGCGGTAGTGCCGCAGCACTTCCCAGTACCCCCTGACGGCCAGGTGGTCGCTGGGCCACCAGGCCTGGAAGCCCGCCTGCGCCATCTGCGGCCCGCCGATGCCGCTGGCCGTCATGTGCGGCCAGCGCTGGCGCATGGCTGGCAGCAGCAGGGATGCCAGAAGATCGCCGGAGGGCTCGCCAGCCACCATGGACAGGCGCAAAGGGGCGCTTGAGGCATCCACTTCAGGAGCACCGGGTAGCGGGCCGGATCACAAGGCCTGCGCAGCCGTCAGCGGGCTATGCCCCGGTTCGAGTCGGCCAGGAAGTCCAGCACCAGTTGCACATCGGCACGGGCGGCGGCGTCAGGCGGGTGCTGGGCTGCCAGGTGCTCCAGGCGCTGCCGCGCCTGCTCCAGGCTCAGGCCTTCGCGGTAGAGCAAGCGATGCACGAGCTTGACCTGCGCGATGCGCTCGCGCGAGAAGCCGCGGCGCCTCAAGCCCTCGACGTTGAAGCCATGCACTGCCAGGGGGTTGCCCGACACCATCATGAAAGGCGGCACGTCCTGGGACACATGGCTCTGGAAACCGGTCATCGCATGGGCACCCAGGTGGCAGAACTGGTGGATGCCCGTCAGTCCGCCTACGATGACCCAGTCACCGACGTGTACATGCCCAGCCAGCGTGGCGTTGTTTGCCAGGATGGTGTGTGAGCCCACCTGCACGTCATGCGCCAGATGCACGTAGGCCATGACCCAGTTGTCATCGCCCAGACGGGTGACGCCGGCGTCCTGCACCGTTCCCCGGTTGAAGGTGCAGAACTCGCGGATGGTGTTGCGGTGGCCGATGTGCAAGGCCGTAGGTTCCCCGCGGTACTTCATGTCCTGGGCAGCGCCGCCCAACACGGCATGGGCGTGGATGCGGTTGTCCTGGCCGATGACGGTGGGACCTTCGACCACGCAATGGCTGCCGATCTGCGTGCCTGCGCCGATGGTGACCCCGGCGCCGATCACCGCGTACGCGCCCACCGACACGCTGGGGTCAAGCTCGGCCTGCGAATCGACAATGGCCGTCGGGTGGATACGGGTCATGTCGCCCAGGCCTCAGAGCCTGTGAAGCATTTGCTTCGCGCCGACCGAAGGTGCGCCCTCGTCCAGCGAAGCGGTTGACGAAGCCGCAGGCGCCAGCGGTGCGCTCGGCGAGCTGTCTGGCACGAGCAAGGGTCGGATTTGCGGGTCTA
>JBJTZN010000001.1:0-9955 GCA_046087245.1 Rubrivivax sp. | reverse complement strand
GTTAGGCCGCACAGGGACACGCCGTACCGGTTCGTGGCCGTTCATTGGGCGAAGCCGGGACGCCAATGCTCGTCAACACCGCAATCAGTACGGTCCAAGGAATCGACTCCCATTGAAGTGAATCATGTGAGTCGGAGCGTCGGCAATCCAAACTTCGGACTCCCACGCAATCACATCCAAGTAGCGAAGGAACGTCCTACGGTCAGGGAACGCTGAGACATAGACTAGGCCGGCTGTGCAAGGCTTGAAGAGCTTCGCCAGCTCGATCTGCCTCTTGGACTCCACCGGGCCGTGGCTCGTCACCGATTCGATCAGCAGGAGCCAATTCTTGTCGCGCATGTAGATCACGACATCAGGCAGCTTCCCGTGGTTGTCGAGCAGCATGCCCAGGCTCGCGAGCAAGTCCTTGTCAAAGAAGCCGTGCTTGTCGCCGGTATCGCCAACATAGACCAGTTCGCCGCCCGGTGCGTAGCGTGGACCAAAGTTCTGAACGATTGCCCGGATCAACTCCGAATGCTCTCCCGGTGACAGGGTGATTTGGTAGCCCTCCTTCACCTTCACGGGGACCATCTCCATCTCGCGCACCTTGGCGTACTGCTCAACCAACGTCTTGCGCGTCGCCAAGAACCCCTTCAGCGCTTCGCGATAACCCGATCTACCAAACTGCTTCAACACCTTCAGCAGGTGCGGCTCGATTTGGTACACGGCCTTCGGACTGTTCACCGGCCGGTCCGGCTGATCGGGGTTATAGAGGCAGACACCCGCCTCGATGAACTGGTGCATGGACTGCCGCCGAAACGTCTCACGGGTGTTCGGTGCGTAGTCGCGGTTGTAATACTCCTTCGACCAGTCCATGATCGGCGTGATGCCGATGAGTGGGGCCTCCGCATCGCTCCAGCGTTTCGTCGGTGTGACGTTGACTAGCGCGAGCAAGCACAGCGCTGTTCGCTCGTTCTGCTGCGCTCGCGGCATACCTAGATCGTTGAGGATCCGAAGGGCCTCCTCCAGCTTGAGTTTCTTGCTCATTCTCCGAGTAGCCTGTCTATCTCGTGTTGTTCCATGCCGTGACGATACTTCTTGCCTAGCCCCCGGAGGCGGTCAAGACTTGGGTACTTCATGTTACGAAGGTCAGTCGCATTGACCTGCGTATGCCCGGAGAAAATGCGGAAGTAATTGTCGAGCACCGTCGTGTTTAGGAAAGCAGCAAGCCCGTTGGCAATGTCTAGCGGCAGGCCGCCCTTCCGAATGTGAAAGACGTTCCAGTGATTCTCGAAGCCAACCAGCTCACACTTGGTGTCTTCTGGCGTAACGATGTACGCCACCACTCGCCGCCGCTCTTCCTTAGCGGAGAAACGGCGGACAATCACATAAACACCCTCTCGCATCAACCACTTGTCGACTTCCGGGCTGCGCAGAAGCGAGTTTGGCTTCTTGTGCTCCTTCGGCCACTCAAAGCCTTCCTTCGTGAAGTGATGTGGGTAGATACAGGGCACCGTCCCGGGCTGCGGACCCTGGCTCCACCACTGCTTTAATCGAAAGTCGACAACTGGCCCCGTGCAGACCTCCAAGCCAAGTTCCTTCAGTGAATGTGCGAAGAGATCGGTCAGCGACGCCTCTTCGTCTTGGTCCTTAGGAATACGGATGAATCGCTCCCTATCCTCAGGTTGCACGATCACTTCGAAGGGTACTTCTCGGCAATGAAGGTCGGCAAAGGTGGCATCGTGCGAGAACGACAGCTTCACTGCCCCCTGCCGCGCGCCTCGTGTCAGCTTCAGGATGATGTTCTCCTGCAAGACCTCATCGTCCTTAAAGGCTTTGCTTCGTGAGTCAAAGACATGAATCGCGTCGATTGAGCACTTCGACAACATCAAGTCTCGGAACGGCTTGTAGTAGGGACCGTTGCAGAACGACCGTGGAATGATGATGACAATCTCGCCCGCCGCCTTCATCTGAAGCATCGCAAGAGCGAAGAAGGCTGTGTAGAGATTGACGGTTTCTAGACCGACTTGTCGGCACGCCTGCCGATGATGAGACTCCGTGCTGATCTTCTTGTAGGGAGGATTCAGGATAGCGTGGGTGAAGCGCGTCCCCTCGTCGAACTGGATTCGGTCGACCGAGTCGAGGATGAAGTCCTTCTCGTGCAGTTCGAAGGGCACGCCCAGGCTGCGTAGGTTATCCCGCAGATAGCCGATCATGACCGGGTCAAGCTCCCAGGCCTCAGCGCGAACTAGCCTGAGCGTACGGGCCGCAGCCATCGTGAGAGACCCGATTCCAGCACCAGCGTCCAGCAGCACGGCACCGTCACGCCGTTCGAACATGCCCGCCATGAACTCGGCAATCTTGAAGGGCGTCATGAACTGACCGAGCGCGCCCTTCTTCTTGGGGTCCAACTTGGCATTCGCCTCGTGGCGCAGCGAGTCAATCACAGCTTCGTTCATGGCGTCATCTCCCGCGTCGCTACTCGCGCCACACCTGCCTCCCTGGCGGGCCCGCGGTGCACTCAGATCGCGCAATCCCAGACAAGCACCCAGCAGAATTGCTGTGTGTCTATACAGTATCGCACGTGCGTGCTGCGGGTCATCTGAGGTATCGCCCGTGCCTCGCAAAGCGAGCCACTCGGTCGTAGCGCGGGCCGCAGAGGCGGCAAGCCGCCACTGCTCCGGTTGTGGTGCCTTGCCGAGACCTCAAGGCGCGCCATCAGGAATGCAACCCGCCACCCCGCGCCGGTGCGGCCTAACCACTCTGCAAGGACTTCCCCTGAGAGTCAATGGATGAGTGTGGTTTTGGCTGTTGGTTTTTTTCCCTCAAGAGCCGGCTGTTTGGCTGTTCGGGGTTGATCGGCGGAACGGGTTCTGAAGGCGCTCAACGAACGTGCAGGGCTTTGACGATGCGGTGCGACAGAGAACAGACTGCACTTCTGCAAACGGCCTTGTTGCATGTCGGGGACACGCGGGGTGCCTCGATGCGGGCCCAGATACGAACCGCTCAGCCGGGCTCCATTCACTCGTCGCGATGTCGGCACGATGCCGCCGCGTTGGGTTAGTCGAGTTCACCGGCTGCCGGTCTGACCTGTCAATGCATCTTCACGAGCACGTCCTTGGAAGAGAGCCTCAAGACCCGAGGTTGGTGGGGTTGATGATGAAGTTTTGGCCGTGGTCGACCGTCAGGTGCACATCGCCGCGGGGGCCAGCGGCAATGCCGTCGGCGCGCCCTCTGGCACGGCCTTGTTCGCCGGCTTGATCTTGGCCCCGGGCTTGACGCTGACATGAGCCGCATCGAAGCCCGCCTCACGCGTCATCACCGCCCACAGGATGCGCGCGTTCTTGTTGGCCAGCGCCACACAGGCCTTCTGCCACCCGACGCGCTCCTTCAACTGCAGCACCCAGATGCTGATCGGATCGGTTCGCTTGTGGGCGCTCATCAGCGCCGACTTCGCGCCCTGGATGAACAACGTGCGCAGGTAGTCGTCGCCCCGCAGGGTGATGCGCCCGAGCACCGTCTTGCCGCCGGTGGAGTTCTGCCGCGGCACCAGGCCGAGCCAGGCGCCGAACTGCCCGGCATTGCGGAACTGACCGAAGTCGCCCACGCCCGGTGAGGGACCTGGGCGACAAGAACCGCCCCAGTAAAGCTTATTTTGTACAATTTGGTTGTTTTAGATTCTCCTAAGGTCCCATGTCCGTTGTCAGCGCCAGCGAAGCCAAGCAAGGGTTTGCCTCGATCATCGAGGCTGCCGCTCGAGAGCCGGTGATCATTCGACGGCATGAGCGGGATGTGGCCGTGGTGATGTCCGTCGATGAGTACCGACGGCTGTCAGGCCTCGGGGTGGCGGAGTTCCGGCGTGTGGCTGACCGAACCGCCGCCTTGGCCAGGGAGCGAGGACTGACGCCGGCCAAGCTGGACGAGTTGTTGCAGCCCGATGACTGAGCGGCGGTGGGTCTTTGACACCAACGTGCTGGTCAGTCGGCTGTTAAATCCGGGCGGATCCTCGGCCCGGGCGGTGGACGCGGGCTTGGACACTGGCCTCCTTCTGCTTTCCGACGACACATTTGATGAGTTGGCTGAAGTGCTGATGCGGCCCAAGTTCGACCTGTACCTGACCACCGAGGAGCGGTTGCACGCACTTCAGGCCACGGCGGCAGTGTGTCGCCGTGTACGGGTCAGCCGCTCGCTCAAGGCTTGCCGCGATCCCCGTGACGACAAGTTCCTGGAAGTGGCTGTGCACGGGCAGGCGCACGCCCTCGTGACCGGAGATCCGGACCTCCAGGTCTTGCACCCATTCCATGGTGTGCCCATCCTCAAGCCTGCTGAGTTCATTGAGTTTGTCGCGACGGGATCTCAAGGTCGCACTGCCCCTCCAGCAGCCCACCCATGAGCAATATGCTGTCCGAACTGTTTGAGCGTAACCGCTCCTGGGCGGCCTCCACTGAGCGGCGCGACCCGGGTTTCTTCACGCGGCTGGCGCAGCAGCAGAACCCGCGCTACATGTGGATCGGCTGTGCCGACAGCCGGGTGCCGGCCAACGAGATCACGGGGTTGGACCCGGGCGAGGTGTTTGTGCACCGCAATGTCGCCAATGTGGTGGTGCACTCGGACCTGAACGCTTTGTCGACCATCCAGTTCGCCGTGGAGCATCTCAAGGTGGAGCACATCATCGTCGTGGGCCACTATGGCTGCGCGGGGGTGCGCGCGGCCATGCGGGGCATCCGCGTGGGCCTGGCGGACAACTGGCTGCGCCATGTGCATGATGTTCGCCTGCGCCATCGCAAGCGGCTCGACCACCTGCCCCCGCAGGAGCAGGAGAACATCCTGTGCGAGATGAACGTCATCGAGCAAGTGGGCAACGTGGCCTTGTCCACCGTGGTGCAGGACGCCTGGGCGCGCGGTCAGACCTTGTCCGTGCACGGGTGGGTGTATGGCCTGCGCGATGGTCTGCTCAAGGACCTGGAGGTGACCATGGAGCGCTCCGACAGGGTGGTGCAGGTGTTCTCCGATGCCCTCAAGCGCTATCCCCGCCGCAGCGGGCCCACGGCTCCGGCAGGCCCCGAGGCCGACGACGAAAGTTCGGACTGAGCGATTGCGCTGACGACTCCCCATGTTTCCCCACGAACTCACCGATCGCCGCGCCTTCGACATCGCCCGCGTCATGCTGGAGGGCTTCGACCGGCATTACCGGCTGTTCAGGCAGGCCAGCGCGCAGGCCCAGCGGCGGTTTGAACAGGCCGACTGGCATGGCCAGCAACGCGCGCAGCGCGAGCGCATCGAGTTCTATGACCTCCGGGTCAACGAGGCGGTGGGGCGGCTGCGCGTCGAGTTCAATGCCGACACCCTGTCGCAGGACACCTGGCAGCAGGCCAAGCTGCACTACATCGGGCTGCTGACCGACCACCACCAGCCCGAACTGGCCGAGACCTTCTTCAACTCGGTGACCTCCAAGCTGCTGCACCGCAGCTACTTCCGCAACGAGTTCCTGTTCGTGCGGCCGGCCGTCAGCACCGAGTACATCGAGAACGACGAACCCGCTTCCAAACCGACCTACCGCGCCTACTACCCCACGCGCGAGAACCTGCGCGAGACGCTGATCCGCGTTGTCGACAACTTCCAGCTGCAGTGCCCCTTCCAGGACCTGCCGCGCGACATCGAAGCCGTGCTGGCCTCCATGCAGTCGGAGCTGAAGCTGCCACTGACCGAGTGGCGTCTGCGGGCCAATTTCCAGATCCAGGTGCTGAGTTCGCTGTTCTTTCGCAACAAGGGCGCCTACCTGGTGGCCAAGATCATCAACGGCTTCAACGAGCTGCCGATGTGCCTGCCCATCCTGCACAACGAAGCCGGCCAGCTCGTCATCGACACGGCGCTGTTCCGCGAGGACGAGCTGCTCATCGTCTTCAGCTTTGCGCGCGCCTACTTCATGGTGGACATGGAGGTGCCCAGTGCCTACGTGCAGTTCCTGCGGGGCCTGATGCCGCGCAAGCCACGGGCCGAGCTGTACAACGCCCTGGGCCTGCAAAAGCACGGCAAGAACCTGTTCTACCGGGACTTCATGGCGCATCAGCGTCATTCCAGCGACCGCTTCCGCATCGCTCCGGGCATCAAGGGCATGGTGATGCTGGTGTTCGACCTGCCCTCGTTCCCCTACGTGTTCAAGGTCATCAAGGACTTCTATCCGCCGCAGAAGGACACCACGCGCGAGCAGATCAAGGGCAAGTACCTGTTGGTCAAGCAGCACGACCGCGTGGGGCGGATGGCGGACACGCTGGAGTACAGCAACGTGGCCTTTCCCCGGGCGCGCTTCGAGGAAGAACTGGTCAAGGAGCTGCGTCACTTCTGCCCGAGTCTGATCGAGGAGGATGGCGAGATGCTCGTCATCCGCCACCTCTACATCGAGCGCCGCATGATCCCGCTGAACATCCATCTGCAGGACGCCTCCCAGGCGGGTAATCAGGAGCAGATCGCCCGCGCGGTGGTGGAATACGGCAACGCCATCAAGGACCTGGTGGCGGCCAACATCTTCCCGGGCGAAATGCTGTGGAAGAACTTCGGCGTCACGCGCCACGGCAAGGTGGTGTTCTACGACTACGACGAGATCGAGTACATCACCGACTGCAACTTCCGCCGCGTGCCCGCCGCGCGCAACGAGGAAGACGAGATGTCGGGCGAGATCTGGTACGCCGTGGGCCCCAAGGACGTGTTTCCCGAGACCTTCGGCCCCTTCCTGCTGGGCAACGCCGCGGTACGCGACGTGTTCATGCAGCACCATGGCGATCTGCTGGACGCCGCCTTCTGGCAAGGCCACAAGGAGCGCATCCTGCAAGGGCATGTGCACGACGTGTTCCCGTATGAGCCAGTCAAGCGCTTCGCCCACCATGTCGAGCCGCCGACCCGCCACGCGGCAGGCGCCAACTGAGTCGCGACGGGCGGGGGCCATCTTGCAGACCTTGCGCGACATCCTGGAGCTGGGAAGCTACGTGGTCACCGTGGTGGCGTTGCCCTTTGCGGTGTGGGTGTTCGTGACCGAGCAGCGCAAGGAGCGCGAGAACGAGGAAGAAGAGGGCTTCCAGCACCTGTCAGACGCCTACAACGCCTTCCTTCAGGTGGTGCTGAACAATGCGGACCTGCAGTTGCGCACCTCCTCGGCACTGCCGAGCCCCACGCCGGAGCAGAACGAGCGCATGCTGGTCATCTTCGACATGTTGATCGCGCTCTTCGAGCGGGCTTTTCTGGTGGCCTACAAGGACGACATGAACCCCACGGAGCAGCGGCGCTGGAACTCCTGGGACGACTACATGCGCGAGTGGTGCCGGCGCGAGGATTTCCAGAATGCCCTGCCGCTGCTGCTGCGCGGCGAGGACCCGGCGTTCCAGGCCTACATCCGGCGCATCGCCGACGAGGAACGTCAGGCGCCGGGCCTGTCCCTGTCCCGCTGAGCAACTCACCGCGCTTCCCGACACCCAACCCTCCCGCTTGCCGAAAAGGAGCCCCCCACATGTCCGACCCCATCGTCATCGTCTCGGCCGCCCGCACGCCCATTGGCGGCTTGCTGGGCGACTTCGCCCACCTGGCCGCCTGGGAACTGGGCGGCGTGGCCATCCGCGCCGCGGTGGAGCGCTCGGGCGTGCCGGCCGAGCGCATCGGCGAGGTGCTGATGGGCAACTGCCTGATGGCCGGGCAGGGCCAGGCGCCGGCGCGCCAGGCGATGCGCCGTGCCGGCCTGCCGGACTCGGTGGGCGCGGTCACGCTGTCGAAGATGTGCGGCTCGGGCATGCGCGCCATGATGTTCGGCCACGACATGCTGGCGGCCGGCAGCGTGGAGGCCGTGGTGGCCGGCGGCATGGAGAGCATGACCAACGCCCCGCACCTGGTGTTCGCGCGCAAGGGCGTGCGCTACGGCGCGGCCACGATGTTCGACCACATGGCCATGGACGGGCTGGAAGACGCCTACGAGCGTGGCAAGGCCATGGGCGCCTTTGCCGAGCAGTGCGTGGCGAAGTACGCCTTCACCCGCGAGGCGCAGGACGCCTTCGCCATCGCCTCCACCACCCGCGCCAAGGCGGCCAACGAGGACGGCAGCTTCGACTGGGAGATCGCGCCCGTCACACTGCCCGGCAAGGCCGGTGAGGTGATGGTCTCGCGCGATGAGCAACCCTTCAAGGCCAAGCTCGACAAGATCCCCTCGCTCAAGCCTGCGTTCAAGAAGGACGGCACCATCACCGCGGCCAACGCCTCCAGCATCAGCGACGGCGCGGCCGCCCTGGTGATGGTGCGCGAAAGCACGGCGCGCCAATGGGGCCTGCAACCCGTGGCGCGCATCGTCAGTCATGCCGTGCACGCACAGGAGCCGCAGTGGTTCTCCACCGCGCCGGCTGGCGCCATTGCCAAGGCCCTGGCCTGGGCGGGCTGGCAGGCGGAGGACGTGAACCTGTGGGAGGTGAACGAGGCCTTCGCTGCGGTGACCATGGCGGCGATGGCGGAGTTCAAGCTGCCGCACGACATCGTCAACGTTCACGGGGGCGCCTGTGCGCTGGGCCATCCCATCGGCGCCAGCGGGGCGCGCATCGTCGTCACCCTGCTGGGCGCCCTGCGCAAGCGGGGCCTGAAGCGCGGCATGGCGGCGCTGTGCATCGGTGGCGGCGAGGCCACGGCGCTGGCAGTGGAGCTGCTGTGAGTTCTGCCCGGCTGCAGTGGGGCGGGCCTCATGCTTGAGGCCATGGGCCTGCCGGGCGCGCGGGAGCTGCTGGTCTTCACAAGTGCGGTGTTCGTGCTCAATGCCACGCCGGGGGCGGACTTCCTGCTGACCGTCAGCCGCACGCTGCAGGCCGGTGCGCGCGCCGGTACGGCCGCGGCGCTGGGCATCAGTGCCGGGTGCATGGTGCACGCCTTGGCGGCTGCCTTCGGTCTGGCGGCGCTGCTGGCCGCTCGCCCGGGCGCTTTCCTTCTGATCCAGTGGGTTGGCGCCGCCTACCTCGCGTGGTTGGGGCTGGGCCTGCTGCGGCAGGCCTGGCGTGGGCCTGGCACCGATGCCCCGCCGGCTGCCGACCCTGCTGCGCGGTCCAACTGGGCCGAATTCCGTGCCGGCCTGCTGACCAACGTGCTGAACCCCAAGGTGGCGCTGTTCTTCCTCGCCTTCTTGCCGCAGTTCGTGCCGGCGAGCTCGCCGTCCAAGACGGTGTCCTTCATGCTGCTCGGTGCGTGGTTCGTGCTGCAGGGCACGGCGTTCCTGCTGGGTCTGGTGGCGTTCTGTGCTCAACTGGGGCGTCTGCACACGCAAGCTGGATTGCGGCGTGCCGCCCAGGCTCTCGGCGGCCTGCTGTTTCTGGCGCTGGCCCTGCGCCTTCTGAAGACGGGAGAAGTCACCCCATGACCCGCGTGTTGATCATCGGTGCCTCACGTGGCATCGGCCTGGAGCTTGTTCGACAGTACCGGGCCGAAGGCGTCGCCGTGACAGCCACCGCGCGCGACGACGCCGGGCTGGAACGCCTGCGGGCCCTGGGCGCCACCGCGCTGCGGCTGGATGTGACCGATGCCGCCAGCGCATCCGGGTTGGCCTGGCAGGTGGACGGGGCACGCTTCGATGTGGTCGTCATCAACGCCGGCATCTACGGCCCGCGCACCGGCGGTCTGCAGGCACCCGGCCAGGACGAGTTCGATGCCGTGATGCACACCAACGTGCTGGGCGCGATGCGCGTGCTGCCCCAGGTCGCCGATGCGCTGGCGCCGCGCGCGCGGCTGGCGGTCATCTCGTCGCGCATGGGCTCGATCGGCCTGCGCGCGAACGCGGCCGGCTGGCTGTACCGCGCTTCCAAGGCGGCGCTCAACTCCGTGCTCAAGGACGCCTCGCTGGCCCTGGACGGCCGTGCGCTGTGCGTGGCCCTGCACCCGGGCTGGGTGCGCACCGACATGGGCGGCGCCGAGGCCGACCTTGACGTGGCCGACAGCGTGGCCACGATGCGCCGCACGCTCG